>VIKI01000008.1:0-28667 GCA_008080595.1 Comamonadaceae bacterium | reverse complement strand
CCGCCTAAGCGAACCGTGCCACGGCTGGGGGTATCCAGGCCGGCAATGATCGACAGCAAGGTGCTTTTGCCGGAGCCAGACGCACCGACAATAGCCACGGTTTCCCTGGAAGCCAAGGAGAAATCAATATCGCGCAAAATGTCGAGCGTACCGGTGGAGTCGGTCACACTTTTGAACACATGCTCTACCGAAATAATGCAATCAGACATGGATTCCTTTCATCAAAAACAGTCAATCCAGCGCCGTGACTTTATCGCGGCCTGTGCAACACCCATGCTTTTCGGGCTCCACATACCCACACACGCAGCCCCCCAACCCAAGCCGCCGGTTCACCGCATCCTGATCCTGGGAGACTCCTTGAGTGCCGAGTATGGACTCAAACGTGGCAGCGGCTGGGTGGCTTTGCTGGAACAAAAACTCAGCCTTGAAAAAATAGCCGCCACGGTGATCAACGCCAGCATCAGCGGCGACACCACTTCAGGGGGTCGCTCCCGACTGCCAGCCCTGCTGAGCCAGCATCAGCCGACCCTGGTGGTGATTGAATTGGGCGGCAACGATGCCTTGCGCGGCCTGCCACTGGCCCTCACCCAGGACAACCTGAGCGTCATGACACGCACGGCACAACAGGCCAAGGCCGACGTTTTGCTGCTGGGCATGCAAGTGCCACCCAACTATGGCCGCAGTTATGCGCAAGCGTTTGCCGACATGTACGTGCAAACCGCCAAAGCCAACCGCGCCGCGCTGGTGCCGTTTTTTCTGAAAGGCATCGCCGATGTGCCCGACAGTCTGAAATGGTTTCAGGCCGACCGTATTCACCCCAAGGAAGAGGCCCACCCAGTGATCATGAGCAACGTTTGGCCAGCCATCAAAAAAGGACTGCAATGAGCCTGACCCCCATGCCTGCCAGCGAGCTGATTTCTCGCCTGGCCGAGTTCGACACCATCATCGATGCCCGCACCGAAGACGAATACGCCCTGGATCACCTGCCCCATGCCATCAACTGGCCAACCCTGAACAACCAGGAGCGCATTGAAATTGGCACGCTGTACAAACAGGTCAATCCGTTTGAGGCGCGCAAACGCGGGGCCTTCATGGCCGCACGCAATATTGCCGCACACATTGAACGCGAGGTGCTGGACAAACCCAGAGATTGGAAACCGTTGGCCTACTGCTGGCGCGGGGGTCAGCGCAGCGGCTCACTGTCACTGGTGTTGAGTCAAATCGGGTTTCGTGTCACTTTGGTGGAAGGCGGCTACAAGGCGTTTCGTGCAGCGCTGGTGCAAGACACAGCGCAACAAGTTGCAAGGCTGCATTTCAAGGTGATTTGTGGGCCTACGGGCAGTGGCAAAACCCGCTTGCTGCAGGCCTTGTCTGAACAAGGTGCACAAGTGCTTGACCTGGAGGATCTGGCCAATCACCGCAGTTCGGTACTGGGTGCGATTCCTGGGCTGGTACAACCCAGTCAGAAACGGTTTGAAACCCTGATCTGGGACAAGCTGCGCCACTTTGCATCCGACCAAGTGGTGTTTGTGGAAAGCGAGAGCAAAAAGGTGGGGAACCTGAGTGTGCCGCCCAGCTTGATGGAAAAAATACGCCACAGCCCGTGCCTGAATCTGGAACTTCATGACAACGAACGTGTGGCCTTGCTGCTGGAAGACTACAGCCACATGGTGCACGATGTGGCTTATTTTTGTGACCGTTTGGCGGTCTTGATTCCGATCAAAGGCCGGGCGGTGGTTGAGGCCTGGCAGGCCCTGGCGCGTGCCGGAGAGTTTGCACCGGTCGTGATGGAGCTCCTCCAGCAACACTATGACCCGGCGTACATGCAGTCGATGCAACGCAATTTTGTGCTGCACGCAGAAATGCAGTCACTGACTCCCACCAATCGTTCAGCTCAGGCGATGCAGGAACTGGCCCGGCATTTGCTCCAGGAAGAGCGCAAAGGATAAAACTCAGGTGCTTGAATCGGTACCGGTATTGCCGGACGATTCGTCTTGCGGCTGCGCCTCATCGTGACCGCCCTCACCCACTTTGCGCTGGGCTTTTTCTTTCAATTTTTCTTCTTTTTTCTTCTTTTTCGCCAGTTCTTTTTGACGTTTTTCGTAGCCGTAATTAGGTGTTGCCAAGGTGTGCTTTCAAGTTAAGGCTGCGATTTTACCCGTCAAGACACCCACCGCTTGAATGCTCGCAAAAAGCCAGCCATGCGGCAACACTCACGCCAAGGTGGACAAAGCTTTGGCCAAATCGGCCTGTAAATCAGAGGCCGCCTCCAGGCCAATGGAAAACCGCACCAAAGTACCCTGCTGCAAGTGGCTTGGCCAGTGTTGGCGCATGCTGGCGAGCTCATAAGGCACCACCAAACTGATCGGGCCGCCCCAGCTGTAGCCAATTTTGAAGAGTTGCAAGGCATTGCAAAAACCGTCGACCTGGGACTGGCTGAACTCGGGCTTGAAGATCACGCTGAACAATCCGGCTGCGCCGCCCATGTCGTTGCCGCAAAGGGCTTTCCAATGGGCATGGCCAGGCGAATTTGGCAAAGCCGGATGCAGCACTTGGGCGAATTCAGGCCGCTGTGCGCACCAAAGTGCCAGTTCACGGGTACTCGCATCGTGCGCGCGGTAACGCAAAGCCATGCTGGGCAAGGAACGCAGCACCATCTCGGCATCATTGGCCCCGACTCCCAGACCGAGCCGCATGTGGCACAGCTTGAGTTTCATGTGCAGCGCTTCATCCTGCGTGATGATGCTGCCCATCAGCACATCGCCACCACCACTGGGGTATTTGGTCAGGGCATGGATGGAAATGTCAACCGACAAGGCGGGTTGCACCCCTGGCAGCAGGTCAAACGGTGCGAAGGCCAGCCCGGCCCCCCAGGTGTTGTCCAACGCGCAGTACACCCCGGAGGCCTTACAGATGCGCACCTGCTCGCACAGGTCTGGAAACTCCAGCGTGACCGAACCCGCAGCCTCCAGCCAGACCAGTTTGGTTTGGGGTGTGATTTTGGCGGCCAGGTCGGCTGGGCACATGGGGTCAAAATACCGGTGGCTGATGCCCCAATGTTTCAGTTCACCCTCAGCCAAGGCTTTGGAAGGGCCATAGGCGTTGTCAGGAATCAAGACCTCGTCACCGGCGTGGAGCAAAGCCAAGGAGACGCTGGCAATGGCGGCCAGGCCGCTCGGCACCAGCAGACATTGTTGTCCGCCTTCCAGAGCACACAAGCGCTCTTCCAGCGTATAGGTGGTGGGGGTGCCATGCAGGCCGTAGGTGTAGGCGGTTTTGTCTTTCCAGTCGAACTCACGCATGGCCGACACACTGGGAAAAAACACGGTGGAGGCCTTGAAGACCCCGGGTTGTGGCGCAGCAAAACCGGCTGGCGGTTGGTAGGGGTGATGGATCAGCGCGGTTGTGGGATCAGTCATGAGTCTGGAGATTGAGGTTCACACACTCCACTTGGAAATCAGCTGCTGCGGGCGCAGACTGTCATAGCTTTCAAAAGGCTGATGAATCCAGGGATTGGTCGGCAAAAAGTCCACACAATAGTCCGGTGTGAAGGTGGTGGTAGTTGTTTTTCAACTGGTGAATGACCGCATTCAAGGTGTGGCCAGAATCCGCCAAGTCATCGACCAGCAGCACCCTGCCTGCAATTTCACCCTTGGGTGTGGTGATGTAGTGGGCAATGTCCAGGTTGCCTTGCACGGTACCGGCTTCTGAGCGGTACGAGCTGGTCGACATGATGGCCAAGGGTTTGTCAAAGACCCGCGAGAGAATGTCTCCAGGGCGCATGCCACCACGCGCCAGGCACAAAATATTGTCAAATTCCCAACCCGACTGAAAAATCTTGATCGCCAATTTTTCGATCAGGTTGTGGTACTCGTCATAACTCACATACAAATGTTTGCCGTCTTCTGTCAACATCAGAATGCTCCTGAATAAATAGCTGTCTGCGCAAGTGCATCAAGCGCTAGAGGCCAATTTTGTCAATAAATTAATCTGCCAGAAAAGGATGGCGCATCATGATGGTGTGGTCACGATCCGGGCTGGTGGAAATCACGTGAATCGGCACACCCGTGACATGCTCAATGCGCTGCAAATACAGGCGGGCGGCGGTTGGCAATTTGTCGTACTGGGTCACACCGACGGTGCTGTCACTCCAGCCTTCAAGTGTTTCGTAAATAGGCTTGCAGCGGGCAATATCGTCAGCCCCCATGGGCAAGATGTCGGTCACAGCGCCATCCAACTCATACCCGGTGCAGAGTTTGAGTTCTTTCAGTCCGTCAAGCACGTCCAGCTTGGTGATGCACAGGCCGGTCAAGCCGTTGACCTGCGCACTGCGTTTGAGCAAAGCGGCATCAAACCAGCCACAACGGCGGCTACGCCCTGTGGTCACTCCTTTTTCAGCACCCACGGTGCTCATGTGGTAACCGGGTGTGCCTGGGACTTCCCACTCCAGCTCGGTGGGAAATGGGCCGCCACCGACACGGGTGCAATAAGCTTTGGTGATGCCCAAGATGTAGTGCAGCAAGCCTGGGCCAACACCTGCACCCGCCGCCGCATTCCCGGCCACGCAATTGCTGGAGGTGACAAACGGATAGGTGCCGTGATCCACGTCGAGCAAGGTGCCCTGAGCCCCTTCAAACAACAGGTTTTCACCATTCACATTGGCATCATTGAGCTCACGTGAGACATCGGCCATCATGGGTTTGAGCAATTCGGCGTGGCGCATGGCTTCGTCATACACCGCCTGGAACTGGACTTCACCGTCTTGCATGTAAGGGGCCAGAGTCGGCCCGAAGTCAAAGGCTTTGGAACCCAAAAATGTGGTCAGTACATGGTTATGCAGGCTCAGCAAATCGCGCAGTTTGTTGGCAAAACGCTCGGGGAACTTGAGGTCTTGTACGCGCAGGGCACGGCGAGCAATTTTGTCTTCATAGGCGGGGCCGATGCCGCGCCCAGTGGTACCAATCTTTTCGCTGCCGCCTTGCTCACGGGCCGCTTCACGTGCCACATCCAATGCGGCATGAAACGGCAGGATCAAGGGGCAGGCTTCGCTGATGCGCAAGCGTGAGCGCACATCCACACCGACTTTTTCCAAGCCAGCAATTTCTTCAAACAGCTTGGCGGCGGACAGCACCACACCGTTGCCGATGTAGCATTTGACGCCTGGGCGCATGATGCCGCTGGGAATCAGGTGCAAAGCAGTCTTGACCCCATTGATGACCAGCGTATGACCGGCATTGTGTCCGCCTTGAAAACGCACCACACCTTGGGCGCTTTCGGTGAGCCAATCGACCAACTTGCCTTTGCCTTCGTCACCCCACTGGGTGCCCACCACGACCACGTTACGTCCTTTGATTGCATTCATTTTTTAACTTTGCTTTGATGTTTCATTAAACCGACTGCACCACCCACTGACCCGCCACTTCGATCAGTTCACGGTCACACAGAAATTCGTCCACTTCATTCTCGTGTCCAGGCAACACACACACGACCACTTCACCCTGCGAACGCAACACAACAATGGCCTGGTTCAACTTGCCATCATTGCGCCAAGGAGCCCGTATCGCAGCTTGTAAGGGTCTGGGATGAAGCACTCGCACCAAGGCTTTCAAGTCGAGACTAAAACCTGCAGCCGGGCGATTGCGACCAAACACCGCCCCCACCTGGTCGTAACGGCCACCGCGCACCAGCGCATCACTGGCCCCTGAGGCATAAATGGCAAAACGTGCGCCGGTGTAATACGCATAGCCGCGAGAATCGGCCAAATCAAACGTCAGCTTGACCCCATGGAAATGGTCCGCTAAAAACTTCAAATTTTGCAGCGACTCACGCACACCAGGTAACGCAGGAATAGCCTTTTCAGCTTCAATCAGTACCGACTCATCACCATACAGACGTACCAGAGCCAGCAGTCCTTGACGAATATCTGAAGGAAAATCCTTTGCAAGAATTTGCAATTCAGAGCTGTCTTTGGCGGCCAATGCCGCATGCAATTGACTCATCTGAAGCGGACTCAGTGGGATACCTGCCAACAAGGCTTGCACCAATCGCGCGTCGGCCAGGTCAACACTGACACCTTGCAGCCGAGCGGCACGCAAGCTGTCCAAAGCCAGAGACAGGATTTCAATATCCGCTTCAAGCCCTGCATGGCCATAAATTTCTGCACCCAATTGCATGGGTTCGCGGGTTGCATGCGGTGCACCTGGCAGTGTATGGAGTACGGGGCCGCAGTAGCAAAGGCGAGTCACTCCTGAACGGTTCAGCAAATGAGCATCAATGCGCGCCACCTGCGGCGTACTGTCAGCACGCAGGCCCAGCATACGGCCTGAGAGTTGGTCAACCAGTTTGAAGGTTTGAAGGTCGAGCGCTTCGCCCGAGCCTGACAACAACGACTCAAGGTGTTCAAGCAATGGCGGCATGACCAACTCGTAGCCATAGCAGCGCGCCATGTCCAGCAGGTCTCGACGTAATTCTTCGATGTGCCGTGCTTCAGACGGCAAGACATCGGCAATGTGATCCGGCAGGACCCAAGCAGACATGTGATTTTGGAGGGCTGTTAAAACCGCGATTTTACCGGGCTAAATTGGGGTTTCGGTCAAACCACCCACCAAATCAATGCCAACCCAAACAACAAACTGGCCAGCCCAAAAAAACGCAGTTGCCCATCAGAAAGCTGAAGGATTTGAACAAAGGTCTTGCGCCAAGTGGCTGGTGAAACAAAAGGCATGAAGCCCTCTATCACCAGCACCAAAGCCATCGCTGTCCAGAAAGTGGTGCTGTCCAAGGATGTCTCGGCTTATTTTTTGACAGGTAATGGCGCACCGCCACGCATGGATTTGAAAAATTCGGAGCTGGAAGGGTCCAGCACCATCACATCACTCTTTTTATTGAAAGAAGATTTATAGGCATCCAGGCTTCGATAGAACTGAGCAAACTGAACATCCCGACCAAAGGATTCGGCGTACAAGCGGGAAGCTTCGGCATCACCTTCACCTTTGATCTTTTGCGCGTCACGGTAGGCATTGGCCACCGCAATTTCTCGCTGGCGATCAGCATCGGCGCGAATTTTTTCACCTTCAGCAGCCCCTGTGGAGCGCAGCTCATTGGCCACACGCTTGCGCTCGGCTTCCATTCGGCGGTACACCGACTCGGTGATGGCATCCACATAGTCGACCCGGGTGATACGCACGTCAATCACATCCACACCCCATGGTTTTGCGCCACGAACTTGTGACAAAACCTCGGCCTTGACATCGTCCATCAACTGTTCGCGCTTGGCTGAGAGCAGCTCTTTCACCGTGCGTTTATTGATTTCTTCTTGAAAGGCATTGCGAACCACGCGGTTAAGCTGGCTTGCCCCTTCCGCCTCGGTGGTGCCCACATTCCGAATGTACTCAGTGGGCTCAGCGATACGCCATCTCACGTACCAGTCAATCACAACCCGCTGCTTTTCCGCAGTCAGCACAGGCTCATTGTCCGTGCTGTCCAGAGTCAATAATCGCTTGTCGATGTACGACACATTTTGAAACGGAGGCGGAAGCTTGAAATTCAAGCCTGGCTCGGTGATCACATCTTTAATTTGCCCCAAGGCAAAGACCACACCAAACTGGCGTTGATCCACGACAAACAAGGTCGAACTGGCAATGGCCAGCAAGAAAAGAAGACTCGAAAAAATAAATCCCAACCGGTTCATACAGGGCTCCTATCGGGTTTCACGGGTACGCGCACGCGCAGCATCGCGAGTGCGGACATCCGTCGCGGCGGATGTGTTATTCACAGTGTCCGTATTGGGCACAGAAATCGGGGAAGGCAATGCAGCGGTATCCGCGGCGACTTGACCGGTCATTTGAATCAGCTTGTCAAGCGGTAAATACAGCAAATTGGAGCCTTGCTTGGAATCGACCATGACTTTGGTGACGCTGCTGTAGATTTGCTGCATGGCATCGATGTACATGCGGTCACGTGTGACTTGGGGTGCTTTTTGGTATTCAGTCAACACAGATTTGAAACGCTGGGCATCACCTTGGGCCTGAGCCACAATTCGCGATTTGTAAGCATCGGCCTCTTCTTTCAAGCGCGAGGCAGCGCCCACCGCGCGGGGAATCACATCATTGGCATAGGCTTGCGCTTCGTTTTTGGCGCGCTCACGCTCTTGTCCAGCTTTGAGAACGTCATCAAAAGCCGCCTGAACCTGCTCAGGCGGGCGAACACCACCTTGTTGCAGGTTGATACCAACCACTTCAATACCCACCTTGTACCGATCCAATATCTTCTGCATCAAGGCACGCACGCGCGGGGCAATCTGATCACGCTCATCCGACAAAGCACTGTCCATCTTCATCTTGCCAACGACTTCACGAACCGCCGTTTCAGCCGCTTGAACGACCGCACCAGTCGGGTCTTTGCTTTCAAACAAATAAGCACGTGCATCACTTAGCCGGTATTGCACGGCAAATTTGATTTCCACAATGTTTTCATCTTCAGTGAGCATGGCTGACTCACGCAAACCTGTAGCTTTGATCACCACATCACGCCCCACATCCACTGAGCGAATTTGCGTCACAAAAATCAGTTCATGACGCTGAACCGGGTACGGCATGCGCCAATTGAAACCCGCACCCACAGTGGAGTGGTATTTGCCAAACTGGGTGATCACCGCTTGCTGACCTTCTTGCACGATGAAAAAACCGGTACCGAGCCAGATCAACAAGGCCACGGCAGCCACCAAACCCGCGCCAATACCGGCACTTTTCATATCCGGTTGAAATCCACCGCCACCTGAACCATTGCCGCCACTTGGTGGGGGGGTACGACCTCCGGTTTTCGTGTTACCGAACAGACCACCCAATTTGCGATTGAAGTCGCGCCAAAGTTCATCCAAATCTGGTGGACCTTGATTAGGGTTGCGGCGTGGACTGCGGTCATCTGGCTTGGGAGCCTGAGTCTCCTCTGGCTTGACATCGGGTTTGTCAGAGGCAGAAGGTTCGCTTGGCTTGTCATCACTGCGACCCCAGCGTGGATCATTGAGATTGAACATTCCCCGCAAACGCTGCGGTAGCGCAGCCAGGCTAGAAGTGGAAAATTGAAGTTTCATCGAATCTGTTCTTGTGTTTACAGGATTGATTGTGCCGAATCACACGCCAGCCTCATGGCTTACAGGGAAATTATCATCCGGCAAGTTGAGCGATTTTGCAGACTGAACTTGATCAACCAGCATCTGACGAATCAAAGACAGCCCCAAACCCTTTTGCGCACTGATGAACACGCGTGGAGTCTGAACGCCCCCAAGGTCATACGTATCTTGTGACACCACGGGTTGCCCTTCGGCAGAAACAGCGTCCAGTTTGTTGAATACCAGGATTTGTGGAATCTCTGCAGCGCCAATTTCGGCCAGCACACTCTGCACTTGGGCAATTTGCTCGACATGGTCAGGGCTGGAGAAATCGACCACATGCAGCAATAAATCTGCATCTACAGCCTCTTGCAGAGTGGCTTGAAAAGCGTCAATCAATCCGTGTGGTAAATCCCGAATAAAACCTACCGTGTCAGACAGCGACACCATTCGGCCGACCTCGCCCAAATAAAGCTGACGGGTGGTGGTATCCAGGGTGGCAAACAATTGATCCGCAGCATAAGCACGCGCCTTGACCAAGGCATTGAACAGCGTGGACTTGCCAGCGTTGGTGTACCCCACCAACGAAATGTTGAATGCGTCACGACGATCACGTTGACGACGCTGGGTTTGACGTTGACGCTTGACCTTGACCAAACGCTCTTTGATTCGCTTGATGTTGTCACCGATCATGCGGCGATCCAGCTCAATTTGGGTTTCACCCGGGCCACCGCGCATACCGATACCACCACTTTGACGCTCCAAGTGCGACCAGCGGCGTACCAGGCGAGTACTCAAGTATTGCAAGCGAGCCAACTCCACTTGCAACTTGCCTTCGTGACTGCGCGCACGCTGGCTGAAAATTTGCAAAATCAGCAGCGTCCGATCATTCACTGGCAGTTCCAAGTGGCGCTCAAGATTGCGCTGTTGGGCGGGGCTCAGGCTTTGATCAAACAAAACTTCTTGCACACCGAGCTGATGCGCAAGCTGCTTGATTTCATCTGCCTTGCCCGATCCTATAAAAAGAGCGGCATCTGGAGCTCTGCGTTTACAGGTCACACGAGCTACTGGGCTCAATCCAGCAGTCTGCGCCAACAAACCCAGCTCCTCTAAATTGCCGTCAAAATGAGGCAGACCAAAATCCACCCCAACCAGCAAGGTAGGAGCGTTAGTAGATTCAGCCAACTGAAGCGGGTTGGTCACCCTCAGTGACAGCAAAATTCACTGCACGACCAGGAACAATGGTTGAAATGGCATGTTTGTAGACCATTTGTGTCACGGTGTTGCGTAACAACACAACATATTGATCAAACGACTCGATTTGGCCTTGAAGCTTGATCCCATTCACCAGATAAATAGACACTGGCACATGCTCCCGACGCAAAGTGTTCAGGAACGGATCTTGTAAAAGTTGGCCTTTATTGCTCACGATATTCTCCGTGTTCTGGAAATTTAAGAAGGGGCTACGATACCACAATCAATCGTCTGAAAATCTGTAGATTGGGTAATTTCACGATAAAGTTTAGCCAGATGGTGGCCAACAGATCAAGACTACTCAGTTTTATCAACGAATGGATTTGCAGAAGTTTTGAATTCAATACGGAGTGGCGTTCCAACCAAATCGAACTCTTTACGAAAACGCCCCTCAAGAAAGCGCTTATACGCATCAGTGACATGTTCAAGAGAATTCCCATGAATCACAATCACGGGTGGATTCATGCCACCCTGATGGGCATACCGTAATTTTGGCCGAAACATCCCTCCACGCTTGGGACTTTGAAACTGAACAGCTTCCAACAGCAATCGGGTCAGAACCGGTGTCGACATTTTGCAATTTGCAGCCTTGTAAGCCTGGGTAATGGATGCCCATAACGGCCCTAGGCCCTGTCGTTTTTGCGCAGAGATCAAGTGCATGTTGGCAAATTTGAGGAAGGGCAAACGGGTTTCAATGGATCGTTTGACCAATTCACGTTGGTATTCATCAACCGCATCCCATTTATTCACAGCCAGCACCACCGCACGACCATTTTCCAGAATGTAGCCCGCAATGTGCGCATCTTGATCGGTTACACCCTGCGTGGCATCAATCAACAACAACACCACGTGTGCAGACTCGATGGCTTGCAATGTTTTAACCACCGAGAATTTTTCAATGGCTTCAAAAACCTTGCCACGTCGCCTCAAGCCTGCGGTATCAATCAGTTCGAATTTTTGACCATTGCGCTCAAAAGGCACGGATATGGCATCCCGTGTGGTGCCGGGCAAATCAAATGCCACCAGTCGCTCTTCACCCAACCAAACATTGATCAGGGTGGATTTACCCACATTCGGGCGACCTGCCACAGCAAGCTTGATCACCCCCGCCTGCTCCTCACCGTCTTCCTCTTCGTCAGGCAGCTGGAGTGGGGCAAGCGCCAAGTCTACCAACGAACGAATCCCTTGACCGTGAGCAGCAGAAACAGGATGCACATCACCCAAGCCCAGCTCATAAAATTCAACCAACTGAACGCCCTCAAGCATTCCTTCGGCTTTATTGGCCACCAACACACAAGGCTTGCCCAAGCGCCTGAGGTAATTGGCAATGTCATGATCTTGAGCAGACACACCGGCACGCGCATCTACAACAAAAATAACCACATCTGACTCAGCAACCGCCTGGCGGGTTTGCTTGGCCATTTCCTTATAAATGCCACTGCTTGCATCAGGTTCAAAACCACCTGTATCAATCACAATGTATTCGTGTTTGCCCTGCTTGCCATTGCCGTAATGACGATCTCGCGTCAAACCGGCAAAATCGGCAACAATGGCATCACGCGACTTGGTCAACCGATTGAACAGCGTCGATTTTCCGACGTTGGGACGGCCTACCAAAGCCAAAACTGGTTTCATCAAATGATATTCCTGAGGTAAAAGAAAAAGCTGGGCTTTATTCGGGTTGGAATCCGAAGATTCCACCACTGCGCGTAACGACAACCAGCGTTCCATCTGCCACAACAGGTGTCACCGAAATCGACGAACCGTCCGTAACCAAACGTGTCAAGATCGAACCATCCGTTCGTGATAACAAATGCACCAAACCCGCATCATCACCGACCACAACAGAGCGGCCAAGCATCAAGGGTGCACTGAGGTGACGGTAACGCAGCCGATCTGACGACCATACAAGCTCACCGTCGGTGCGCCTCCAGGCGATCAGGCGACCATCCCCTTCGACACCGTATATCTGCTGATCGTCATTGTGCAGACCGACGGAACCCGATGCAGATTTTTTCCAGTTCACAAGCCCACGCTGGGTATCCACACAGGCAACAGTTGCCTGAAAAGCACGTGCACAAACCATCTCTGCATAACGACCAACACCTGCTACGACATCCACCAGTCTTTCGATGTCATTGACACCGCGTGGCGTGGCTACAGGTACGTCCCAAATAACATTTCCATTGAGAGGATTCATTCCAACCAAATGACCTGAATACCCTACAACCAAAGTATTGCCAACCGCGATCAAAACACCTGCCTGACGCAATACCAAAGCGTCTCCAGACCGTTGGTTTCGCCAAAGTTTTTGACCTGTCTTGGCATCAAAAGCTGTCAAGCTGCGGTCTGCACCCAAGACAAATACACGTTCACCAGCAACCAGAGGGGCTGTAAATACTTGAGAGGTCAGTCTTGCACGCCACGGCTGTTGACCACCATCCACCACCACCAATTCATTGGCCCGCGTTACCACGGCAGCAAATCGGCCATCGCTGCCAACACCTGCCGCGATGGCAGCCCCCACATGCGTGCGCCAAAGTTCTGCACCTGTACGCGCATCCAAAGCCATCAGGTTTCCATCTGAACTTGCCACAGAAACTGATCGTCCCGTAACTTTGGCTTGCAGTGGAAAGTCAACTGCCCCCAGCTTGCTCGACCATGCCAAACGCACACCAAGTAACGCAGGATTGGGACCCAAATCAGCAGGTTTGGGTGCATCGGGCCCACTTGCGCAAGCCGAAACTGCCAAGATAAACAAGCCCGCCAAAGTGGCGCGAAAAAAACGGTTTGATAACATATTTTCCTTAAACCGCATCACTTCAGTGCCACGGTGGCATTCAAGGCCTGGTCTTGAACATCCACACCCAATGCGTTGAGTTTGACCTCAATCAGACGACGGTACTCGGTACGCACGTCAAGTAATCGATAGGCTTTTTGATATTCGCTGACCGCTTTTTCCCGAGACCCTTGCAGAGCAAATAAATCCGCTTTGCGATCCGCAACCAGCGGCTCAAAACTGGCGGGGTAACTGCCTTCCAGCTGACTTAGCGCCGCATCCAATTTTTTCTGCTCAATCAAAACTGCAGCCAATCTCAGTTTGGCGACGGCTTTGTATCCCGGATCAGATGATTTCTCAATGACCCAAGTGAGTGCATTAATGGCCGATTCAGGCTTATCCAATGCAACATATTGTTTGGCAACCAGCAGACCTGACTGTTGAGCAAAGCTAGTGCTTGCAAAACGATCTTTCATGTCACCAAAAACCCGGTCAATACGCACAACATCAGTGGATTGCACTGCGCGTTCAACTTCATCAAAAAGTGTGGCTGCTTGCGTTGCTTGATTGCGTTGCCAGTATTGGTAAAAATTCCAACTTGCAAACGCACCCAAGACGACAATCAGCGCCCAGGTGATGGCATTACCGTACTGTTTCCAGAAATGCTTGATTTGATCAAGCTGCTCTTGTTCTTCAAGGTCTAAATGATTCGCCATGGGAGTGTCCTGTTAATCGCTTGATTGTAGGGTGGCGGCCCAGTCAGTCACCTGATCACAAGGCAAGGTCTGTTGACCGATAGACACATTTCGCAATGACTTGATGGTAACTTGACCGGCGGCAATTTCATCGGCACCAAAGATCAATGCAAAACGCGCACCACTGCTATCGGCGCGTTTAAACTGGCTTTTCATACTCCCCATACCCTCGCCTGCACTGGCGTGCATTTGAACGCTTAGGCCCAGTTCCCGCAACTCTTGCATGACCTTGTGCACAAAAGGAAAAGCGGTCACATCCGTCACGATGGCATACGCATCTAAAATTGGGCCAACATTGCCCAAGCCATGACTTTTGGCCAATTCAAGAACGCGATCCACACCCAAGGCCCAGCCAACAGCCGGGGCCGGTTTTCCACCCAACTGTTCAAAAAGATAGTCGTAACGACCACCGGCACAGACAGTTCCCTGCGAACCCAAACGATCTGTCGTGAATTCAAAAACAGTCAAGTTGTAATAGTCCATGCCCCGCACCAAACGTGGGTTGACCGTATAGGCAACACCATTGGCTTCAAGGATGGTGGTCAATGCCTTGAAATGTGTGCGTGATGCATCCCCTAAATAATCCATCAGCTTTGGAGCCGCATCGACCAAGGTTTGCATATGTGGATTTTTGGTATCAAGAATGCGCAAAGGGTTGCTGTACAAGCGCCTCTTGGCATCTTCATCCAGCACCTCTTGATGTTGCTCCAAATAAGCAATCAAGGCCTTGCGATGCTCAATTCTTTCTGCAGGCTGGCCCAAACTATTCAGTTCAAGCCGAACATCCTTCAAGCCAATTTCTTTCCACAATGCATTGGCCATCAAAATCAATTCTGCATCCACCTCCGCACCAGAAAATCCCAATGCCTCAGCGCCAATTTGATCAAATTGGCGATACCGGCCTTTTTGTGGTCGCTCATGTCGAAACATCGGCCCCATGTAATACAAACGCTTGCCACCGTCGTAAAGCATGTTGTGTTCAAGCGCTGCACGCACCACACCCGCCGTGGCTTCTGGACGCAGTGTTAACGGATCGCCGTTCAACCGATCCTCAAAACAGTACATTTCTTTTTCAACGATATCTGTGACTTCACCCAGACCGCGAATAAACAAAGGAGTTCGTTCAACGATAGGTGTACGGATATTGCGGTAGGCATAACGAGCCATCAGTGCGCGAACTTTGGCCTCCAGCCATTCAACCGTTGCAGAGTCAGGTGGCAGCACATCATTCATGCCCTTGACAGCAGTCAGTTTTTCAATTTTTTCCAAAGTAACTCGATCAGTCATGTGATTTCTATTCATGCACGTTCACCCAACGGGGAACCAAAACGCTTCTCAACATAATTTTCAACAATCGCCTGAAACTCCTGGGCGATGGTGTCGCCCCGAAGTGTCATGCGCTTCTCACCATCAATAAAAACTGGCGCAGCAGGTGCCTCACCCGTTCCGGGCAAACTGATCCCAATATCAGCCTGTTTACTTTCACCAGGGCCATTGACAATGCATCCCATCACGGCAACCTTCAACTTCTCAACACCTGGGTACTTGGTTCGCCACTGAGGCATTTGTTCGCGTAAAAAAATCTCAATCTGTTGTGTCAATTCTTGAAAAGTAGTGCTGGTCGTTCGGCCACAACCCGGACAAGCGGTCACACTCGGTACAAAAGACCGAAGCTCAAGGGCCTGCAATATCTCAGAAGCAATCACAACCTCCTGCGTTCTGGATTCACCCGGTTGAGGGGTCAACGACACGCGTATCGTGTCGCCAATACCCTCTTGCAACAAAATCGCCAATGCACTGGCAGAAGCAACTGCGCCCTTGGTACCCATACCGGCCTCGGTAAGTCCCAAATGCAAGGCGTAATCACAGCGTTTTGACAATTCGCGATAAACCGATATCAAATCCTGCACACCGCTGACCTTGCACGAAAGAATGATTTGATCAGGATTCATTCCTAACTTTACAGCCAGAGTCGCTGAATCAATGGCTGACGAGATCAGTGCCTCGTACATGACCGATTTAAGACTCCAGGGTTGCGCCCGACGACTGTTTTGATCCATTAAATTGGCCATCAACTCCTGGTCAAGGCTACCCCAGTTGACACCGATTCGTATCGCCTTATCCCAATGTATGGCAGCCTCAACCATTGAGGCAAACTGACGATCATGCTTATCCCCTTTGCCTACATTTCCCGGATTGATACGGTACTTTGACAAAGCTTGTGCGCACTCAGGTATCTCGGTTAACAGCCGGTGTCCGTTGTAATGAAAATCACCAATCAAGGGCACATCAACGCCCATTCGATCCAACTGATCACGAATATGCGGCACGGCCCTGGCAGCTTCCGGTGAGTTGACCGTGAGTCGCACCATTTCCGACCCCGCCAAGGCAAGCTCTTTGATCTGGATAGCAGTACCAATCACATCAACCGTATCGGTGTTGGTCATGGACTGAACCCTAACCGGTGCACCACCGCCCACAGTCACCCGACGGTCAGCCCAGACCACATTCGCTTGGCGTGATCGACTCATCACAGGAAAAGAAGCCAGCACTGGCTTTGATAATTCCATTACTTCACCTCAAAGCGAGCGACATTATTTTTTGCCAACCCTGTTGTATCAAACATTTGTCCTCGAACCGCAACATCAATCAAATCCGAACGTCCAAGCACCACAGACAAGGGCAACTTTCCAGATAGTTGAATGTTTTCATCTTTGTTCAGAACTCTGCGAAGCTGAACCACACCCTGAGCATCCAACACTTCGACCCAGCTCGAACCACGGGAATGTAGACCAAGAACATTATCAGAGACAGCAACTGAAGCTGCGGAAACCGGCACAGCAGATACCGCCGAACCTGTCAAAACCTTCTGAACTTGATTGACACCGGCCATCGACGCAGAAAGTTGAGGCGCTGCGGGTCCAGTCAATGTGTCAACCAGTTTGGATTGCGCTGAATCGGCAGTTGACGCATTCACATCCACTTGCGGTGGCAATACTGGCTCGGCAATAACCTGTTGTGGAGCTTGATCCATCACAACCGAAGCGGTTGTTGAGTCAACACTCTTCGATGGCCAAAAAAATATGGCGAGAATCCCTATGAACAGCAGAACAATGGCAATACTCAGTGGACGATTGATCTGAGCCAACAGAGAACCAGCTGGCCCGAGAGAGGCCTCACTGAAGACCGCATTCAAACCTGATTCATCGGTTTTAATTCGGGGAAGTTCAGATCGAGGCAAACAAGCAAGCACTGGACTCGCGTCAATTTTCAATGACCGGCAAACACTTGAGGCCAAAGCCCGCACAAACACGGTGTCTGACAACAAGTCATATCGATCCGCCTCCAAAGCCTCAAGTTTCTTGGCAGATACTTTCAGTGAAGCCGCCAACATTGCAATATGTATCCCTTGTGATTCTCGGGCAGCACGCAATAACTCACCAGCTCTGCTAGGCGTATTCTGGACACCTTCCATCTTGGGTTCATCCATCGTCATCACATGCTCACTCATTAAATGCAGCACGACGGTATAAAGCAGCTTCGGTTGACTGCGGGAATCTTTTTTCCAACTGAGCCGCGAGCTGCTTCATTGCCTCCACATTTTCTAACCGTTTCTCCACTTTGATCCCCAACCAGAGAGATTCAGAATTTGCAAGATCACTGTTATTGAGTCGGCGAATATAAAACTGGGCACGTACAAAATCTTCTTTTCGGTAAAGCAGGCTGGCCAAGTTGTAGCCAGTCACTGGGTTGGCCGCATCAAACTCGTAAGATTTAAGTAAACTGGCCTCTGCTTCTGAGCGCATGCCAGCTCTTGCTTGACAAAGCCCTTGAGCCATAAGCGTTTTCGCTCGCTCGCCGTAAAGCGGATCAGAAAGTGCCTGTGAAAAATACTGTATCGATTGTGGGTAAAGTGCTTGCTGACACTTCAGCCATCCCAGGTTGTGAAGCACATTGGAGTCTTTGGGCTTGTAAAACAATGCCTTGTTGAAGCTTTCTTCAGCAAAAGCAAAATCATTAAGACGCATATAAACCAAGCCGCGCAAACTGTAACCGTCTGAAAAAGTAGGGTCTGCTGCAATAGCCTGCTTCAACTCATCAAGCGCAATGTTGGTTTTACCCTGCTCAAAATAACCCATTGCCAACTCAATCCGAATGCGCGCACGTTTACGTTCGGGCGTTTCATCAGACTCAGTGACCACTTCTGCACGCCCCGCCGAAGGACTCTCTGCGGTGGCTTGCGTCGAACAACCTGCACCAGCAAGTGCCCCAACAAATATCAACACAAACAAGCATTGCTGAACACTCCAAAAACCGGAGAAAACTGGGAGCTTGCTTGACTTGTGAATCATTTGACTCGCCTCGGGTTAATGTGATCATTGTTGACTACGGGGTGGATATGCAGAGATCGGTGACGAGCCATTCGATCAGCTACACGTGTACGATCCTTGACATCTCCAGCCAGTTGCCCACAGGCGGCATCAATATCATCACCCCGTGTTTTACGCACTGTGGTGATGATGCCAGCCTCATTCAGCATACGGGCAAAAGACTGGACTCGATCCGGTTGAGAACACAACAAACCAGAAGCGGGGAATGGATTAAAAGGGATCAAATTAAATTTGCACCACGCACCTGGGTGAGCTTTGACCCGTTGAATCAGTTGCTGTGCACAAGCATCCGTGTCATTCACACCATCAAGCATGCAATATTCAAAAGTAATGAAATCACGCGGAGCAAAGGCCAGATAACGATGGCACGCAGCCATCAATTGGGACAGTGGATATTTCAAATTCAGCGGAACCAATTGATCCCGTAATGCATCGTTAGGCGCATGCAAAGAAACTGCCAAGGCCACAGGGCAGTCTTGGGACAACCGATCCATCATGGGAACAATACCCGATGTCGAGACAGTTACCCGGCGTCGAGACAAACCATACCCGTGGTCATCAAGCATGACCCTCAACGCAGGAACCAATTCGTTATAGTTCTGCAAAGGTTCGCCCATCCCCATCATCACCACATTGGAAATCACGCGCTCATCACGATGAAGGTAAGTGCGAAGAAAATGCTCGGCATACCAAAGCTGCGCCACAATCTCGCCAGAAGTCAGATTTCGACTGAATCCTTGATGACCAGTGGAACAAAATCGACAACCAACCGCGCAACCAGCCTGAGATGAAACACAAAGCGTACCGCGATCATCTTCAGGAATAAACACGGTTTCGATCACATTGCCGTCACCCACATCAAACAGCCACTTGATCGTGCCATCGGTCGAAATGTGCTGAGATACAACGGGCATGGCCTTGACGCAAGCCATCCCGCTGAGCTTTTCTCTGAGCGACTTGGCTAAATCACTCATGTCCTCAAACTGCTGAGCACCTTTTTGATGAATCCAGCGAAAGAGTTGAACTGCGCGAAAACGCTTTTCACCCAGCCGCTCACAAAAACCGGCCAAGCCCTCGAGATCAAAATCGAGCAGATTGACCGTCATACTGAAATTAGCGTGAATAAACGTTCATGCCGGGGAAGAAAAATGCAATCTCCACAGCAGCGGTTTCAGGTGCATCAGAGCCATGCACTGCATTGGCATCAATGCTGTCAGCGAAATCAGCACGGATAGTACCCGCAGCTGCTTTTTTCGGATCTGTTGCACCCATCAGATCGCGATTCTTCGCAATGGCACCTTCACCCTCAAGCGCTTGAATCATGACAGGGCCAGAAATCATGAAATCCACCAAATCCTTGAAGAAAGGGCGTTCTTTGTGAACTGCATAGAAAGCTTCAGCTTCGCCACGCGACAAATGGGCCATCTTTGCAGCCACAATTTTCAAACCCGAAGCTTCAAAACGTGCATAAATCTGGCCAATGACATTTTTTGCCACAGCATCTGGTTTAATGATGGAGAGAGTACGTTCGATCGTCATAAGTAATTTCCTAAACAACACATAAATATTTGACACATTTGTCAAAGCCTTTGATCTTAACTCGAACCAGGTGCATTTTTCCCTGTTGCCCTGTTCACCCTTGCTTGGGATTCACTTCTAAATCATCAACGACTGCGACCCGCTACACGTCGGCCACCACTAGAACCCGAGCCGCCCCCTCGTTTTTTCCCAGCTTCCTCGCGCTGCCGCGAAAAACTGTCTGCACCAATATAGCCCAGAGATGTTTTCATTGGATCGGGCTGTGCTTGAGATGAACCCTCAGATCGACCGCTGGGCCGTTTTGTTCGCATCAATTGAACTGCCCCACGCGGTGGTCGCCGACCCAAACCAACAGGTTTACCCAAAGCGTCTTTCGCATCACCAGCGCGAACCGGCCGATCATGGGCCGCACGCATCAATAACCCGATGTCTGTGGCATCCAACTCCATCCATTCCCCCCGCCGCAAACCACGCGGAAGCACCATGGCACCATAACGGATGCGAATCAAACGACTCACCGCATGCCCCACAGTTTCAAACATGCGCCGAACTTCCCGATTTCGACCTTCAGAGATTGTGACCCGATACCAGCAATTGGCTCCCTCGCCACCACCATCTTCAATGGAGCCAAATTGAGCGACACCATCACCCAACTCAACCCCCGTCAACAACCGTTGTTTTTCTTCAGAACTGAGTCCACCCAACACACGCACGGCGTACTCTCGCTGCAGCCCAAACCGGGGATGCATCAAGTTGTTGGCCAATTCTCCGGAACTGGTAAACAGCAACAAACCCTCCGTGTTCAGGTCAAGTCGCCCGACTGATTGCCACTTCCCCTGCACCAATTTGGGCAGTTTACGAAAAACCGTGGGTCGATTTTGAGGATCGTCATGCGTCACAACCTCCCCAGCTGGCTTGTGATACGCAATCACACGGGCAGGCGGTGGTTCAATCCGAAAACGAATCTGTTTGCCATTGACTTTGACATGATCACCAAACTGAACCCGCTGGCCAATGTGTGCCGGCTCATTGTTCACAGTGATTCGCCCTTCCATAATCAACTGCTCCATCTCCAGGCGCGAACCCATACCCGCTTGGGCCAGCACTTTGTGCAACTTCGGAGATTCTGGTTGCGGCAACAGTACCCGTTTTAACGGCCCGGCCTGCACGGTCGACTCCTCGGCATCAAACTGACCAGACACCACATCTTCAAAACGAATAGCGTCAGAAGCAGGCAAATCGGGCTGCACGTTAGTCAATGGCGTATCAGGAGAATTCATCATTTTTGACCCCATGGCAGGGACTCTTGTGGGTTAGCAATGTCTGAAGAAATATCCTCAGACCCTTCAATATCGGGTGTCAAGGCGGGCTTCGGATGGCTACTTTGCGGCATTCCAAGACCGACACCCAGCACAGAGGATTCATCCAAAAGCGAATCAAATGTTTGTGCCGCCAACGTTGGCGAATCTAACAGTGGCAATTGATCCAGAGAATCAAGCCCCAAATCATCAAGAAAATGTCGTGTTGTGGCAAACAATGCTGGCCGCCCCACCGTATCTCGATGACCAATCACTTCAATCCAGCCTCGATCCTCAAGCTGTTTGAGCGTCAGGGAATTGACACTCACACCTCTGATATCTTCAATGTCACCACGCGTCACGGGTTGCCGGTAAGCAATGATCGCCAAGGTCTCCAGCGTGGCCCGTGCATAACGTGGCGGTTTTTCCGGGTGCAATCGATCCAGATACTGACGCATTTCCGGTCGACTTTGAAACCGCCATCCACTGGACAAAGTCACCAATTCAACGCCACTCTGTGACCACTCTTTTTGCAAATCCGAAAGTAAGTCACGAATCGTATCCAGCGAGACTTCTTCACCCAACAAGGTACGCATATCCCGTATTGCGACGGGTTGTTGCGTACAAAGAAGGGCCGTCTCAAGGACGCGCTTGGCATCCAGCGTATTCATGGTTCACCATGTCAAAAGACACAGAAAAGTGTCATAAAAAATTGGATTGACGCAAAAGGCCGACAGGCATGTCAGCATGCGTAGAGCAAAGCTCAATTGGGTTCTATCGAAAGAATAGGCTGATTGTACTGGAGGCCCCAAGCATTCAGAGCTTGCGAAAAATCCGCTGGCAAACAAGCTGAAAAATTTAACGCTTGATTGGTCACCGGATGCAAAAAAGCCAAATGAAAAGCATGTAGGGCCTGGCGCAGCATCCCCGCTGCCGGCGCCCCCCCATACACCGAATCTGCCACCAAGGGGTGTGACAACGAAGCCATATGCACCCTGATTTGGTGCGTTCGCCCCGTATGCAGGGTACATTTGACCAAGCAGCCCAGCACGCCATTGGCAATTAAATCCACATCAGTTTGCGCTGTTTTCCCGGCATGAACATCCAGATCAACCACCGCCATGCGAAGCCTGTTCCCTGGGTCCCGGCCGATCGGAGCATTCACCACCCGATGTGACTCCCCAAGCCATCTACCGTGGGCTAAAGCCAGGTACTGACGCTTGACTTCCCGAGCCGCAATCGCCTTGACCAAGGCATCCATGACCGTTCGGGTTCGAGCCACCACCATCAACCCACTGGTATCCTTGTCAAGCCTGTGCACTATTCCGGCACGAGGCAAATGAAAGGCCTGGGCATCCAATCCCAGCAAGCCATTCATCAAAGTACCACTCCAGTTGCCTGGTGCCGGATGAACCACCATGCCTGCCGGCTTGTTGATGACCATCAAGTACGGATCCTGATAAACCACATCCAGATTCATGTCTTCAGCCTTGAAGGCTTGACTTTGTGGCGTGGGCCTGAGTTCAATGCTGCCAACCTCGAACGCTTTGACTTTTTGTGCCGGTTTATGCGCCACCTGAGCATTCACGCGGACAAAACCCAACTCTATCAACTGCTGCAAGTAATTTCTAGAAAACTCAGGCACCAGATCCACCAGGGCACGGTCAAGTCGCATACCATGCTGTGCCACGGAAAATTCAAACTGGCGAATTTCCACCTCAGCCGATGCCTCGACCAAGGGATCAATGTCTTCGCCCTCCAGCGTCCCCGATATAATCATTTTGCTGTTTCCAAGAAAGCTGTCCCGCATGCCAAATCCCAAATTATCTGTTGTCTTCGCTTATGTACTGGCATGTGGCGCTGTATTAAGCGGATGTTCTTCCGCCCCCAAAGACCCCACAGCAGGCTGGAGTCCGAACAAAATTTACGCCGAAGCCAAAGACGAACTGAGCAGCGGGGCCTACGACAAAGCCGTTCCCCTATTTGAAAAGCTCGAAGGTCGTGCCGCCGGAACCCCGCTTGCACAGCAAGCCCAAATCGACAAAGCTTATGCACACTTCAAGGCTGGCGAACCGGTTCTAGCGGTGGCCACACTTGATCGATTCATGAAGATGCACCCGGCCAGCCCGGCCATCGATTACGCCCTCTATCTCAAGGGAGTCATCAACTTCAATGACGACCTCGGCATGTTTTCAGCGTTGACACGGCAAGACCTGTCAGAACGCGACCAAAAGGCAGCCAAAGACTCCTTTGAATCATTCAAAGAATTGGTCTCCCGTTTCCCCGCATCCCGTTACACACCTGATGCCACACTGCGAATGAGCTACATTGTGAATTCGCTGGCCCAGTCTGAGGTGCATGTGGCTCGCTATTATTTTGAGCGCGGCGCCTATCTGGCCGCCATCAACCGGGCGCAAACCGCCATTCGTGACTACTCAGGTGTCCCTGCCATTGAAGAAGCGCTGTTCATTCTGGTCAAGTCCTATGACGCATTGGGGATGACCGACCTGCGTGACGACTCCCAACGTGTTCTGGCCAAAAATTACCCCCAGACACCTTATCTTTCACAAGGATTCAAGTCTCAAAACAGCCCTTGGTGGAAAATCTGGTGAGCGCATGAAAGCCAAAGGTTACCGACTGAGCGCAGCCACCGGCATTCATAAAGGAGACCGGGACTATCAGCAAGACCAGGTGTCACTGTTAAGCCACCCGCGCGCCAATGGCTGTATCTTGGCCATATTGGCAGATGGCATGGGTGGACGAAGTGGGGGTCGAAAGGCCTCAGATCAGGTCATGTTAACGGCAAGACAGCTCTTTGAGCGCTATTCACCCGAAACAGACGACCCCATTGCCTCGCTTAAACAATTGGTACTGGAAGCCCACACGGTCATCAGACTCACCGCCATCTCTACTGAAGAAGAACCTCACAGCACGGTTGCAGCGTACTTGATCAACCCAGGTGGAGACTGCTATTGGGCACATGCGGGTGATTCGCGTATTTACCACTTTCATGACAACCAACTGGTCAAACGCACGCTAGATCACTCTTATGTTCAAACACTGGTCAACCGTGGGGAACTAACTGCCGAAGAGGCCAATTTCCACCCTCAATCCAATGTTTTAACAGGCTGTCTGGGAACTGAAAGTGAGCCCACAGTTGACACCCACTTTATTACCAGAATGAAAACGGGCGATTCTCTGATGGCATGCAGTGATGGGGTCTGGCACTACTTCACCGACACCGAACTAGGGTCTGTGCTGCACTCATTGTCACCACGTGAGGCCAGCGAATTTTTAATTGAAAAAGCCCGTGCCCGCGCCAAAGGCACTGGCGATAACCTGTCTTTGGTGATTGTCAAATTTGAACCCCTGTTATCCTGATCGATCTGTAAACCCAAAGCATCGGGGCGACTTTTCACTGAGTTGACAAAGGCAGCGGTTTGGCCGGGGTTTTTTCTTTTTCGCTCAAACTTTTGGCCTTATCAGCCTTGTGTTGTTCGGCTTCCTTAATCTTGGTCGCAAAATTCTGCTCTAGGCGTCTGGACTCCTCTGCACTAGGGCCAGCAGGTGCATCTGAGGCTTTAACTGGTTGAGGTTTTGAAGCTGCGCGAAGAGCTGAAGACTGTTTTTCCTCACTGCGCTGTTGCCGGGCTGCGGCTTCCTCCTCAGCTTGCTGACGTTGTTGCAGCGATTCCTGCTGCCGCTCTGGCGTGAAATTTTCCTCAATGCGCTTGATCTCGGCCATCGCTTTGGTTTGTCGATCCAGATCATTCAGAACAAGCTCCTGGCGACGCAATTCATCCAGGGCCAGACGCCGCACACGTCTAGCCGCGCGCTGACAATCCGTCACCGCAAAACGCGCCAAACAGGCTTGTTGCGCTTTGACAAAATCGGCCTCATACCCAGCCCGTTGAGCCGCAATACGCTCCCGCTGTGCGGGCACATCCAGCACATCCGCAGCTTGGGCCACCAAAGCAAACCCAATACCCCATCCAATTTGAAGAAAGATACGACCCAACATCATGTGGTCAACCGGGTATCCACATCCCGGCGATCCAGAGCCAAAAACTCCGCCGACTGCATTTCATGAATACGCGACACCGTGCGTGCAAATTCATTGGCCATCAATCCCTCCGTATACAACTCAGGGGCAGCCACTTCGGCCGACATGATCAGTTTCACCCGGCGATCATAGAGCACATCAATCAACCAGGTGAATCGCCGCGCCTCTGAGGACATACGCGGCGGCATCTGCGGTACATCACTGAGCAAAACGGTGTGAAACTGGGTCGCAATTTCCAGGTAATCATTTTGTGAGCGCGGTCCACCGCACAAAGACTTGAAATCGAACCATACCAAACCACCCGCCTTACGGTGGGCAAGAATTTTCCGATCCTCGATCTTGAGCACCGGATCGTCATCCTGACTCTCGGCCAAACGCTCAAAGGCATTTTTCATGGCGGCATCGGCGGACTCACCCAAAGGGGCGTGATACAACTCCAGCTGAGACAAGGTTTGACCACGGTAGTCGGTGCCATTGTCAACATTGATCACATGAAAATGCTGCTTCAGCAAGGCAATCGCAGGCAAAAACCGGTCACGGTTCAAACCATGAAGGTACAAATCGTCCGGCTTGAAGTTGGAGGTGGTCACCAAGCCCACACCTTCGGCAAACAAGGCTTTGAGCAAGCGATGCAGAATCATGGCATCGGTGATGTCTGACACATGAAACTCGTCAAAACAAATCAACCGGTACTTTTCAGCAATGCGTTTGGCGAGTCGATCCAGTGGATTGGCCGTACCCTGCAAGCTGGCAAGCTCCCGGTGCACCTCACGCATGAACTCATGAAAATGCAAGCGGGTTTTGCGCTTGAGCGGCACGGCACTGAAAAAGCAATCCATCAAGAAGCTCTTGCCCCGCCCTACCCCGCCATGCATGTACACGCCTTGCGGAATAGGTGGGCGATTGATCAGCTTCTTGAGGGCATTGGAGCGCTGCTCCCGGTACTTTGACCATTCACGTGCGCAGGTCTCCAACACCTGTACCGCCCGCAATTGCGCCGGGTCAGCACTGTAGCCACGAGCAGCAAGCTCATCCTGGTAGATTTTTCGAACTGTCACAACATGCTCATTTGCTCTGTTTATAGTAGCTACTAGCGCTTATCACATAAGCACTAGAGGCATTATTTCCATAAATCAGAAATTCAGGGTACGTTTATCCACCGCCAGCGCAGCCTCTTTGGTGGACTCACTCAAGGACGGGTGGGCGTGGCAAACCCGTGCAATGTCTTCGCTGCTGGCACGGAACTCCATGGCCAGCACACACTCGGCAATCAACTCACTGGCCATCGGGCCAATGATGTGAACACCCAGAATCTCATCGGTGCTGGCATCGGCCAACATCTTCACCATACCGGTCGTATCACCCAGGGCACGGGCGCGGCCATTGGCCAGAAACGGGAAAGTTCCGGCTTTGTACGCCACGCCATCGGCCTTGAGCTGCTGCTCGGTACGACCCACCCAGGCAATTTCCGGGCTGGTGTAAATCACGAACGGAATGGTGTTGAAGTTGACATGCCCATGCTGACCGGCAATACGCTCAGCCACGGCAACACCCTCTTCTTCAGCCTTGTGGGCCAGCATCGGGCCACGCACCACATCACCCACCGCCCAGACACCGGGCAGGTTGGTACGGCAATCCGCATCCACCACAATCGCGCCACGCTCATCGAGCTTCAGCCCCACGGCCTCGGCATTCAAACCGATGGTGTTGGGCACGCGGCCAATCGATACGATCAACTTATCGGCTTCCAGCGTTTGGGCTTCACCTTTGGCATTGGTCCAGGCCACATGGACACTCTTTTTGCCAACTTTGACTTCGCCGACCTTGACCCCCAACTCAATCTTCAGGCCCTGCTTTTCAAATACTTTTTTGGCTTCTTTGGCGATTTGCTGATCCACCGCGCCCAGAAAGTCTGGTACCAAGCCGATCACACCCGAGCCGATCAAGGCCAGTTTTTTGGGCACTGTGCTGATGCGCAAAGCGCCTTCGTTGGAGAGAACATGCTCTTCATCAAAAGGTGTGCCGGGCAATGGGCGCGCATTTGATCCGGTCGCCACAATGATCTGCTGGCCCACCAATGTTTCTTCAGCAGTACCGGCAACCTTGATCTCGTAGCCACCTTCTGCCGCTTTGACAAATGAAGCGCGGCCATGGAAGAAGCTGACCTTGTTTTTCTTGAACAGATACAAAATACCGTCATTGTTTTGTTTCACCACGGCATCCTTGCGCGCCACCATCTTGGCCGCATCCATCTTCAGACCACTCAGCGAAATGCCGTGGTCAGCAAAATGATGGCTGGCTTGCTCAAAATGTTCGCTCGATTGCAGCAAAGCCTTGCTGGGAATACACCCCACATTGGTACAGGTTCCCCCCGGTGCCGGGCCGCCATTGGCATTTTTCCACTCGTCCACACAGGCCACGTTTTTGCCCAATTGGGCCGCACGAATGGCGGCAATGTAACCACCAGGGCCGCCACCAATCACGATCACATCAAACTGCTTGCTCATTTTTTACCTCTTAATGTCTTGGCAGCCAAACTGCATTTTTCTGCAGCTCAACCCACCCCAATAATTTCCATTCAAAAAAACCCACCAGGGCAGACGCGCCAACGCTCTGCCTCAGGTGGGTTCAATCCGCCAGCTTAAATGTCAAACAACAGGCGAGCCGGGTCTTCCAAAGCCTCTTTCATGGCCACCACACCCAGTACAGCCTCACGACCATCGATGATGCGGTGGTCATAGCTCAGGGCAAAGTAGTTCATCGGACGCACCACCACTTGGCCGTTTTCCACCATGGCGCGGTCTTTGGTGGCATGCACGCCCAGAATCGCGCTTTGTGGCGGGTTGATGATGGGTGTCGACATCATGGAGCCGAAGGTACCGCCATTGCTGATGGAGAAGGTGCCGCCGGTCATTTCTTCCATGCCCAGCTTGCCATCACGTGCTTTCGCACCAAATTCGGCAATCTTTTTCTCGATGTCCGCAAAGCTCATCTGGTCAGCGTTGCGCAAAATCGGCACCACCAGGCCACGCGGTGAGCCCACGGCAATACCGATGTCAAAGTAGCCGTGGTAAACGATGTCGTTGCCATCCACCGAGGCGTTCAGCACCGGGAATTTCTTCAGCGCGTGCACCGCAGCCTTGACAAAGAAACTCATGAAGCCCAGTTTCACGCCATGCTCTTTCTCAAAACGCTCTTGCATGCGCTTGCGCATGTCCATCACCGGGGCCATGTTGATCTCGTTGAAGGTGGTCAAAATCGCGTTGGTCGATTGAGATTGCAACAAACGCTCGGCCACACGGGCACGCAGGCGTGTCATCGGCACACGTTGCTCCGGGCGACCGGCCAATTGCTCGGCCAGGCTGCCCGCTGGGGCTGCGACTTGAGGCAACAATGGGGCTGCAGCCCTTGCTGGCATTGCGGGAGCAGCTACAACTTTAGGTGCAGCCACAGCCGCCAGAACATCCCCCTTGGTGACG
>VIKI01000243.1 GCA_008080595.1 Comamonadaceae bacterium | reverse complement strand
AATGAAGATGGCATAGGCGCTCATAGGTGAGAACCCCCGTACAGGTTTGCGTGCTCCGACGCGCCGTTGGTGATGACGACCTTCCCGAACACGTTGCGTTTGCCGAAATGCTCGAACGCGGCCTTGCCTTCGTCGAAGGTGAAGCGGCTGTCGATCACCGGACGAATGTGATTCTGCGCGACTGCGGCGATCACATCCTCCAGGTCCTGGCGGTTGCCGGTCGCAATCGTCTGGAAGCGCGCGAAGGTGAGGAACATGTCCATATAGCTGGGCATCTCACCCTGCGCCAGAACGCCGACCATCGACACCTGGCCGCTGAGCGCGACCGCCTTTAGGGACTGGGCGAAAGTGCCGGGGCCACCAACCTCGACCACGCGATCAACACCGCGACCACCGGTGAGGGCCTTCGCTTGTTCGCCCCAGTTGGGATTCTCGGCATAGTTGATCACATGGTCAGCGCCCAGGGTGCGCAGCCGTTCGGCTTTTTCGGCGGACGACGTTGTCGCGATCACCTCGGCACCGCGCGCCTTGGCAAATTGGAGAGCGAATAGCGACACGCCCCCGGTACCCTGCGTCAGAACGCGGTGTTGCGGACCGACACCGGCGACTGCATTCCATCCGGTGACTGCGGCGCAGGGCAGCGTTGCCGCTTCCTCGAAACTGATCGAATCTGGAATGGCAACGAGTTCGTTCTGGTCGATGGTCCGGTAGTCGGCCATCCATCCATCGATCTGAGCCCCATATTGGGGACTGAACTCGCGGAACGGGCCTGCATACCAGCCCGGCATGAAGTTGTTGGTCACCCGGTCTCCGACCGCGAAGCGGGTGACCCCTGGGCCCACCGCCTCGACGATTCCGGCGGCATCAGACAACTGCGCACGCCCTGCCTCAAGGGGAAACGGCGACCAACCGTTGACGATGGTGAGGTCTCGGAAATTGAGCGAGGTAGCCTTGATGTTGACGAGAACCTCGCCAGGACCGGGCTGCGGCGTGGGCTCTTGGCACAGTTCTAGTCCGTCAATTGAGCCGATTTTTTTCAAACGATAAATATTCATTGGGTACTCCATGTTGGTGGAAGTAATGTCGCAGAGCTTGGTTGTATCATCAATTGCCTGGAGTATGTTTTTTATAACCCATCGTCCAAATTGGCTATGCAACCCTTTGATTCCGTTCTCAGTGCCATGCAGCTCGAAAGTTCGCTTTTTGTGCGCATGCGCGCCCATGCCCCCTGGGCCATCTCATTCGACAGTGGTGGCCAGGCACGACTCGTCGTCATTGCCAAGGGCCGGGGTTGGTTCACCCACAGCGGCCACCCACCGGTGGTCGTGCATGAAGGTGACTGCCTGATCATCAAGCAAGGCGTGGTGGGGATATTGGGCGATGAACCGGATCGGGTCGCCGTGCCCTGCTGGCAGATTGCCGACCATGTGACTGGCGAGACGGTTTCTTTTGGCGGTGACGGCGAGGTGTGCGAGTTCTTCTCGACCTTGTTCACGTTCGACCACGCTGCGGGTGAGCCCTTGTCAGCGTTGCTGCCAGATGTCGTGCATATCTCAATGCCCCAGTCTGCTGCAGGGCGGATGGTCTCGATCCTCGAACAGATCGGGGAGGAAGAGGCGCAGGGATCGCTGGGTGGCCCCTATGTGATTGGCCGACTGCTTGATGTGCTGTTCATTCAGGCGATTCGAACCTGGGCCAATTCCGAGGGGCATATGCCCGGGGGCTGGCTCGCAGGGCTGACACACCGTCAGCTGGCGCAAACGCTGCACCGGATCCATGCCGATCTGGCACGACCCTGGACGCTTGAACAACTCGCCCGCGACGCAGGCATGTCGCGTTCCACATTCGCAGCGCTGTTCAAGTCGGTCGTGGGCGTACCGCCACTGACCTACATTGCGACATGGCGTATTTATCGAGCCAAACTCGTTCTCGCGGGCGGCCACTCGATCATGTCTGCGGCCGAGCAGACGGGGTATGGCAGCGACATTGCGCTTAGCCGCGCGTTCAAGGCCGCGACCGGTGTCTCGCCTGGACAATGGCGGCGCGAACGCAGGGCTTCTGGCGGCAACCCGTTGACGTAACGAACACGCAATCCGTTGTCTGACTGATCAAATTCAAGTCACAGGGCGTTTCTCAGAATGGCCACTACTGTGTCCTTGGTGTAGAGGTCGGCAATGCCGAAGACTCGGACGTTGCCCATCAGACGATGGCAGGCAGGTCGCTTTCCTTGATCTGCAACTGAGCAAGCCGTGTGGGCGTGCCGATCTTGTTGAACCACGCCTCCAGCGCGGCAATGCCTTGTTCCGCCGTGGAGAGACCAAACATGTTCTGGGCAAAGCGCTCGAACTGCGCGGAATTTCGACTGTGGTACCACTTCATCCAGGCAGGTATCACCACCGAAAGGCCAGCACCGTGCGGCACCTTGAACAGCGCGGAAAGTGCGTGTTCGATCGCATGGTTGGGATAGCTGAACCCGCAGGCACCAGAAAAAGTGAGTCCGTTTTGAGCCAGGGTGGCAGCCCAGGCGAATTCGCCTCGGGCCGCATGGTCAGTTGGGTCGTCCTGCAACGTTTCTGTCGTCTCGATGACCGTATGGAGGAGAGACTCGGCCAGCCGAGATAGCAGTTTCGGCTGCGTACTGGCCGTGAAATAGACTTCGATCACATGGGCGATAACGTCGGCGGCGGAGTACGCAAGGTAGTCCCGTGACACCCCTTGCATCAGCGCGGGATTGAGAATCGACACCTTCGGAAAAGTATCGGGGCTACCAATAAAAAGTTTTTCCTTGGTGTCTTCGTTCGTGACAACGGCATAGGCGTTCATTTCGCTGCCGGTGGCAGCCAGTGTCAGGATGGCAAACACCGGCAACGCCGAAGGAATAGGTGCCTTGCCGATGAAGAGATCCCAAACATCGCCCTCATAGCGAACGCCCGCAGCAATGGCCTTGGCGCTATCAAGCGCGAGCGCAACGGCATCGCGCACCTTGGAGATGACGGGGTTGCTGACGATGCCGCCGCACTCTACCAAGTCGATGCCCTGGTCGGAGAGGCTCTGGTGCACGGTGTTGAATAAGCCGTCGCGTTTGATGCGCTCACTGCCGTAGCACAGCAGTACCTTCTTGATGCCATGCTCGGCCAAATGCTGTCCGATCAGTTGTTCCTTGCCGATGCCAAAGTCGATTTGGGTGGGATTGAAGTAAGTAAAGTTTTCCATGTGGCTCTCCGATGCCGATTAAAGATATGGATTGATCAGGTTGAGCTGTCCTGCGGTGGCAACTGCCATGCGGACACCCATCTGATCCAGTCGGTGGCTGTCGGCCCACGAATCGGGGCCCACAAATGCCGCATGAGAATTTTCCATGTCAGCCCATCAAACCTGTAGAGCATTGCGCTTGTTTACTTGCCTAATCCGATTGATCTGGCGACTTTCGTTGGTATTGCCTCTTGCTTCGGCGTAAAGTTGCCAAAGGAGGTTTTTGACTCACATGGCACTTCAAGACGACACAGAACGAAGTCGCGATACGCAGCTCTGCGCCCGACATGAGGCGCTTGCGAGCATCATCACGCGATGGGCTAAAGGGGCGGGAGATTGCTCAACCCCCATAGAGAATCTGAGTTTCTTTAGGCGCGATTCGTCTTCGCCACCCTCGATTTGCGTGGTTGAGCCAAGCATCCTGCTGGTCGTTCAAGGAGCCAAACGGATGTGGGTAGGAGGCCAGGCCTTTCCATACAACACCTCGCACTTCTTGATCACGTCACTGGATATGCCAGCAAGTTCTGAAGTCACCTTGGCCAGCCCAGAGCAGCCTTGTTTGGGGCTGATGTTGAAGTTTGATCTGCGTGTGCTGACCGAATTGATCGTGCAGGGCGGCATGTCTTTGCCCCGAGACCGTGCCGTTGGGATGGGTATGGGAATTGGCACGGTGACATCGCTGATCTTGCGGCCCTTTGCTCATCTGCTCGAATTGTTGGACGAACCCGATGCCATTCCCGTTCTCGCGCCACTTGTCCAGCGCGAGATTCATTACCGATTGTTGAGGAGTGATCAGGCATCTCGACTACGGCAAATCGTGTCGGTTGATGGCCAAGGCCATCGCATTGCGAAGGCTATTGATTGGCTGAAGTTGAATTACGCAATGCCATTTCGCATCGAGGAGCTGGCGGCCCGCGTGCAGATGAGCGCACCAACGTTTCATCACCACTTTCGTCAACTCACCGCCATGAGTCCCCTGCAGTACCAGAAGTGGTTGCGACTGAACGAATCGAAACGATTGATGTTGAACGAGCACTTGGATGTGTCGAGTGCAGCCTTCAAGGTCGGCTATGAAAGCCCTTCCCAGTTCAGCCGCGAATACGGCCGTTTGTTTGGCGTGCCACCCAGGCGAGATATTGCGGTGTTGCGTGAGCAGGCCAAGGAAGCTTCTACACCATCCGCATAGGCGAACGTGTCGCACGTCCCCGCACCGATTGAGCTGGGCCAGCAGCGAACCATCACACCCGTTCAAGCACCCGTGCAATTCCTTGGCCTAGCCCAATGGTGGAGTTTTTTAAGGCCAAACGCGGTCAGGGCTAAGCTGTAAAACGACACTCTTCTTCAGCGCAGCCTTAACCGAATGAAACCACTCGGCCACCGATCTTGCCAAGTTGTCGGTACTCCTGGGGTGTACAGCGCATCGACTTTTTGAAGGCGTGGCTAAACTGGCTTGCCGATCCAAACCCCGTGGAAAACCCAATCTCGCCGACAGACAATCTTGTTTGAGCCAGCAGTCGCTTGGCTTTTTCAATGCGTTTCTTGGCCAGGAACTGATGGGGTGGCATGCCATTGGACTGCTTGAACATTCGGCAAAAGTAGTAGGTGCTGAGTCCGGCAATCTGAGCCAAGGCTTCTAGCGTGATCGCTTCATGCATGTGCTCCTCCATGAAGTCCGTGACGCGACGCATGAGGTGGGGCGGTAGCCCGGCGGTCACTTTCGGTAGCCCTTTTGATCTGCCAACAATCTGACGCACGATGTGAGCAGAAAACAGGGTGGTCAGCGTTTCCAGCAGCAGCGGTGTTTCTTGATTCAGCTCTTGAAGAATGGACTGCACCAGCAGGTGCGCTTGTGGGTCTGGCTCTTGCAAGAACACCGGCGATAAATCGCCAGAGGGAAACGGCAAGCCGATTTCGTCGGCTGTCCGTTCAAGCAAGTGCGGCAGACATGTCAAGCCGACGGTACGTATCACATTGAAGTGATGGTATTCATAGTGAGCATCGCAGTGGGCAGGCATCAACATGACCGACCCCGTTGAGGCATGCACCATTTGCTTTTTTTCGCCCGCCAGACGAACGTCGGCTTGAAAGGGCCGACCAAGATTGATGCCAATGCTGACATTCTCTTGTCCGCTCACGTGAAAAGGCAAAAGCGCAGCCTCATGCTGGAACACACTGAGGCTCATGCCAGAAGGTAAGGCATTGTGAACGGGAACCATGCTGCACTGGCTCAGCTGCTCCGCCAAATCACCAGGCTCCTTCAGATAAGCCCCTTCTCGGCAGAATGGGCTGTCTGCGGCAGGCCTGACCAGCATGGAACACATGGGATGGCTCTATGAGTGAACTACTTGCAAGAGACTCGCGCAGCATGGCGCAAATCTCCAGGCTTCACCACCGTTCAGCGCGGGGCCAGACGCAGCGCACCGTCGATGCGGATCACCTCGCCGTTGAGGTGGCCGTTGCTGACAATGTGCGCGGCCAGCTGGGCAAATTCTTCGGGCTTGCCCAGGCGCTGCGGGAACGGGATGCTGGCTGCCAGCGACACCTGCACGGCCTCGGGCAGGGTGGCCATCAGCGGCGTGGCAAACAGGCCTGGGGCAATGGTGCAGACGCGAATGCCGTGTTGCGCCAGATCACGTGCCATCGGCAGCGTCATACCGGCCACACCGGCCTTGGAGGCGCTGTAGGCTTGCTGGCCGACCTGGCCGTCAAACGCAGCCACCGAGGCGGTGAACACCATGGCCCCGCGCTCGCCGTCTTCCATCGGCTCCAGTTTGGCGCAGGCGGCGGCAAACAGGCGGGCCACGTTGTAGGTGCCAATCAGGTTGACGTTGACCACACGCACAAAGTCTTCCAGCGGGGCCGGTGAGCCGTCGCGGGCGATGATGCGTTTGGCCGTGCCAATGCCGGCAATCTGCATCAGGATCCGGGCCGGGCCGTGGGCGGCGCTGGCGGCATCGATGGCGGCTTGCACGCTGTCGGGGTTGGTCACGTCGCACTGGCAGGCCACGCCGCCAATCTCGGCAGCCACCTTTTCGGCGTTGGCCAGGTTCACGTCCAGAATCGCCACCTTGGCCCCCAGGCGGGCCAGTTCGCGGGCGGTGGCTTCGCCCAAACCAGAGCCACCACCGGTGACCAGAGCTGCTTGTCCTTGAATGTTCATGTTGAATGCTTTGTGAGTTGGATTTGAATACTATTAAATGAATAGCTTCTTGCGCATATTACATAAGCGCTAGAGGCCAATTTGTCATGTAAATTTGGGCCATTTCAGGTTTGCAAAGGGTTTTCCAGCAGCAGGGCAATGCCCTGGCCACCGCCGATGCAGGCACTGGCCACACCAAAGCGTTGGCCGCTGCGTTGTATTTCACGCGCCAGCGTCAGCGTCAGGCGCACGCCGGTCGCGGCCAAGGGGTGGCCCAGGGCGATGGCCCCGCCGTTGACGTTGAGTTTGTCCATGTCCAGCCCCAGTTCGCGCCCCACCGCCAGGGTTTGCGCCCCCTGGGCTTCGTTGATCTCAAAGCGGCCAATGTCGTCCAGCTTGAGGCCGGTGCGCTCCAGCAGCAGGCGAATCGCCGGGGCCGGGCCAATACCCATGATCTCGGGCGGCACACCGACCACCGCGACACCCACCACGCGGGCCAGCGGCTGCTTGCTCTCAGCGCGGGCATAGGCTCCGCTGGCGACGATGGCAGCGGCAGCGGCATCGACCAGGGCCGAGCTGTTGCCACCGGTTTGCACACCGCCGGGGTAGATGCTGCGCAACTTGG
>VIKI01000242.1 GCA_008080595.1 Comamonadaceae bacterium | reverse complement strand
GCTCAATGCGCAGTTTTTGCGCCAGCTCGATCAAGGCCGGGTTGTGGCTCAAACCGGCCTGAGCGTGTAACGCATCCAGGTACTGACGCAGCCGGGTGGTGTAGCGGTTGAGCACATGCACGTTGCCCAGCACAAAGCTGATCGGGTTGTTGAGCTCATGCGCCACCCCGGCCACCAGGCGACCCAGCGAGGACATTTTTTCGGCATGCAGCAGTTGCTGCTGGGTGCGTTTCAGGGCTTCGTGCGCCTCGTGCAACTGCCGGTAAGCGCGTTTGATTTCGGCCATGGGGCGGCCCACAAACACGTAACCGACGCAACGCCTGCGGCCGTCATAGCGCGGGGTCACGGTGAAGTCCACCGGCACGGCCTGGCCGGTGTGGTCACGCAGCATCAGCTCGACCGTGTCGCCCTGGCGCAAATGGGTGGGGCGCTGCATCATGCCTTGCAACAGGTCTGCGCCCTGGCCGTTGTGCAGCAGGCTGTGCATGGGCACACCCATCAGCGCCGCGTCGCTGCTGCCGACCAGCTCACACAAGGCCTGGTTGGTTTGCTCGATCTGGCCTTGGGCATCGGCCGCCACCAGCACGTCTGACATCGACGACAGCAGGCTGTAGACCAGTTGCTGGGATGCCTCCAGCTGGGCATTTTTCTGCTCCAGCGCCACCTCGTCGGTCAGCAGGCGGGAGTAGACCTCGTCCATTTTCTGGATCACATCCAGCCAGGCCCCTTCGTCCAGCCCTTCCAGTGGGCGCGGGGTGGCGGTGATATCGGATGAGGGCAAATCCATGGTGTGGTCAATGCACGGTGCAAACCATGCAGGGGTCAAACGAGCGCACGATGTGTTGCACCGCCACCGGGCTGCTGTCGCCGGCGGCCACCGGGGCTCCGGCCAACGCGGCTTCCAGCGCACCGGGTGTGCCCAAACGGTCTCGCGGCGAGAAGTTCCAGCTGGTGGGGGCGATGATCTGGTAGTTGTCAATGCGTCCCTGGCGGATCGACAGCCAGTGGCCCAGGCTGCCGCGTGCCGCTTCACACAGCCCATAGGCATCGGCGTGCTCGGGCAGCGGGGTGTCGACACAGCACTCGGCCTCGGGCGCGATGCTGCGCAGCACATGCTCGGTCAGCAGTACCAGCTGGGCCAGCTCGAGCGAGCGGGCCAGCACGCGGCTCAGCACATTGCCCCGGCTGCGCTGCCACAGCGCACGAATCAAAGGCTGGCCGTTGGCCAACTGGCGCGCTAAGGCTCCGGTTTCCAGCACCTGGCCGTTCAGCCGGGGGGCTTTGTTCCAGGTGTAGGCCTCGGGTTTGTCGATCTGCGGCAGAGTCAGGCCGGTGGCCGGGGGCAGGGCCGCGCCATCGTCCGCCAGCCAGGCGTGGCGGGCATCTTCGGCAATCTGGGCGATGTTGAGCGCTTGCAGCGTTTGACCATCCCAGACACCGGGAGCCATGGCATGTGCCGCACCGGTATCGACAAAAGCCCCGTAACTCAGGGTCAGGTCGGGGCCACGGCCCAAATGCTCCAGCCCCAGATCTTGCGCAATGCTCAAAAACAGCCGCAAGTCGCCCTGCACGGGGTCACGGGCGTGCCACTGTGTGAGGGCTTCCTCACTGCTCAGCGCCAGCACCTGTTCCAGTGGGGCAGCATAAAGCACGCGCTCCAGAAAACTGCGCATCTCGGCCACGTGAACGCCCAACCGGAAACGCTCGGAGCGGCTGATGCTGCGGGTGGAGCCGCCGGGAACAATCGACTGGGTGTGCGGCCACTTGCCACCCAGCGTGCCCATGATTTGCAGCCAACGCTGGCGCACCGCCACGGCTTCGCGGGTGTGTGCGCCAGACTGGGTGGAAAAGCGTTGCAGCGCCTGCGCATGCCAGGGCCGCTGGGCGTACACCTCGCGGGTGAAGTCGGGCATGAAAAACAGGTAGAAATGGCTCAGGTGATCGGCGGCGTTTTCACAGGCCAGCATCAGGTCGGTCAGCAGCAGGCCATTGGGCGGCGGGGTCACCCCACAGGCGGCGGCCAGCGCCCGTGCGGCGGCCACCGATTGGGTCACCGAGCAAATGCCGCAAATACGCGGCACATAAACCAAAGCATCCAGCGGGTGTTTGCCTTGCAGGATTTGCTCAAAGCCCCGGTACATCGGGGCGTTGACCCAGGCCTGTTGGACCTGGCCGTTGGCCACGTCAAGGCGGACTTCCAGGTCTCCTTCGACCCGGTTGAAAGGGCCCATCAGCAAGCGTGTCATTTCAGGCGTGTTTTCTTGATCATCGGGGCTACCACCGTGTGGCTGGAGGTGGCGTTGAGTTTGACCCGTTTGGGTGTGGCCGATTTTGACAGCGAGGCCAGCGCCACAAACCAGGCTTTGTGCATGTCGGTGGGCAGGCCTATCGGAATACCGGCCACCTTGGGGGTTTGGTCAAAGCGGTGGCCGGGCTCCTCGAACCCCGGCTCGGTGCAACTGATGCAGGCATAGCCGCCGCGCACGCAAGAGCCTTCGCCATTCCACAGGCGGATGTTGCAGTCGGCATGGGCTTGGGTGCCTTTGCAGCCCCGGTTTTCCATCATGCAACCCAGGTCACCCGGCGCTTCGGCGCTGGCTTTGTATTCGTAGAACTCGTTGCGGGTACAGCCGTGGTGCACCAGCTGATCGCTGTAAAAACGCGGGCGGCCCAGGGCATCCAGCTGGTCGGCAGGCAGAGGCTGGGGGTCGGCCAGCGCCGCCAGGGTCTCCAGCACCCAGCCCGGATGGGTGGGGCAGCCCGCCACATTGATCACCGGCAAGCCCGAGCGGCTGCGCCAGTCGCGCCCCAGCAGGCCGCCCGGCTGGTCACCCTCATACTGCAAACCACAGGCATCGGTGGGGTTGCTGCCCGCCGCCGTGATGCCGCCAAAAGCCGCACAACTGCCCACCGCCACCACATGCTGGGCCACGGCGCTCAGGCGCTGCACCCAGGCCAGCATCGGCTCTTGCGTGCCGGCCAGCAGGTGAAACCGGCCCGTGCCCTCGGGGCCACGCAGGATGGCCCCTTCAATACACAGCGCATGCAGCGGCGTTTGGCCACTCAGGCAGGCCTGAATCACCGCCAACGCTTCCTGCCCGGTCTCCAGCGACAGCGACGGATGCCACAGCAGGTGGATGCCGGCCTGGCGCAACTGCCCCTGAAAATCGGCGGTGTCGGCGCACAAGAGCGACATGCTGCAGCCGCCACAGCCGCCCGACTGGAGCCACAGTACGTTGAATGGTTCTTTACCCATGGGCTTGCCCCTCCAGCCCCAAGCGGGCCAGTTTTTGCCGCAAACCCACGCGCGACAGGCCCAGCTCCTGGGCTGCATGGGTTTTGTTCCAGCGATGCCGCAGCATGGTTTCACGCAGGATCACCGCCTCAACGGCATCCAGGCGCTCTTGCAGGCTGCCGGTTTGGGCCAGACCGCTGCCCTGCAAGGCAGCAGCCTTGCCGGGCTGGCCATAGAGCACGCCCGGCGAGAACGAGGTAGCCGACACGGTTTCACCATCGGACAGCGCGACGGCGCGGTAAATCTCGTTCTTGAGTTCACGAATATTGCCGGGCCAGGAATGCGCCAGCAGGTTGGCCGGCACATCTTTGGCAAAGCGCAGCTGCGGGCGGCCCAGCTCCTGCGCCGCCCTGGCCAGCAGCATGTGGGCAATCGGCAAGATGTCGGCACTGCGCTCGCGCAGCGGCGGCACATGCAGGGTCAGACTGGCAATGCGGTAATACAGGTCTTCGCGAAAGCGGCCACAGCGCACGTCCTGATCCAGGTTGCGGTGGGTGGCGGCGATTACCCGCACGTTCACCAGCACCGCGCGGCTGGCCCCGACCGGGCGCACTTCGCCCTCTTGCAGCACGCGCAGCAGCTTGACCTGAAAGGCGGGTGAGGTGTCGCCAATTTCATCCAGAAAAATGGTGCCGCCATCGGCCCGCTGAAACAGGCCCACATGGTCTTCAAAGGCCCCGGTGAACGCGCCGCGCTTGTGGCCAAACAGCTCGGATTCGAGCAGCGTGTCCGACATGGCGGCGCAGTTTTCCATCACAAAAGCCCG
>VIKI01000007.1 GCA_008080595.1 Comamonadaceae bacterium | reverse complement strand
TGCTGCTCACCGGCATGGGCAACGGCCCGATTGATGCGGCGGTGCATGCGCTGCAAGGGGTGGGCATCAAAGTGCAGGTGCGCAGTTATGAAGAGCGCTCGACCCGCGCCAGTACCGATGCGGGTGATGCCCAGGCCTGCGCCTTTCTGGAGCTGGTTTCCGCCGCCGGTGGCCCGGAGCGATTTGGCGTGGGCATGGACACCAACATCGTCACGGCTTCGGTCAAGGCGCTGCTCAGTGGGGTGAATCGGCTGGGGTTGAGTGAGCTTGCAGTGGTGGAGAGCGAAGCGGCTTGAAGGATTGGCTGAGGCGGCCCAGTGATTTGATGTCAAATAGACCTCTAGCCCTTGTATAACCTGCGCAATCAGCTACAAATTTCATATTAAATTTGTCTGGGGTGCAGCTTTGCAGGCGCAGGGCCAGGTCAGTCGTCGTAATGACCCCGGCACGCGATCACATCGATGTCAGCATCATCCACCGCGTACACGAGTCGGTGCACCTCATCAATCCGCCTTGACCAATACCCAGTCAAGTTGCCCATCAAGGGCTCAGGCTTGCCGATTCCTGCAAATGGATCACGTACTGTCGCTTCGATCAGGGTATTGATGCGCTTGAGCGTCTTTTTGTCCTGCCCTTGCCAGTAGGTGTAATCGCCCCAAGCCGCTGGGGTGAAACGAATCGAACGCGCCATGCTCAGTCCTTGACCAGTTTGCGCCGTGCGGCTTTGCCTGCCTTGTGCTGTGCGATGGATTGGGCCAAGTGCGCTGCATTCGCCGGTGTGGAAAGTAGATGCATGGTTTCCATGATGCTTTGGTAATGATCAAGCGACATCACCACCGCGTCTGCCCCATCGCGTCGGCTGATGATCGTCACATCAGCGTCTTCGTGCACGCGGTCAAGCACGGTCTTCAATGCGCTGCGCGCTTCGGAATAGGTGACGATTTTCATGCTGGCCTCACACAACTTGTACTTGAATTGGTGCAAGTATAGGTTGTTCCATTTCCCATCAGGAAACCGAGCCATCGTTGCCCTGTGGCAATGAAAAATAGACCGTGGCACCCTCGTTGACCTTGCCCTCGGCCCAGGTTCTGCCGCCATGTCGGCTGATGACTCGGCGGACATTGGCCAGCCCGATCCCGGTGCCTTCGAATTCCCCGCTGTTGTGCAAACGTTCAAAGACACGGAAAAGCTTGTTGTCATAGCGCATATCAAATCCCGCGCCGTTGTCACGCACAAAGATGATCGTCTCGGCGTTGTCGCGCTGGCAGCCGATCACGATGTCTGCCTGCGCACGGTGCTTGGTGAACTTCAGCGCATTTGAAATCAGATTGACCAGCGCAATGCGCAGCATGGCGCGATCCCCGGTGACCACCGGCAGTTTTGCGACCTGCCAGTGGATGACTCGGCCTCTGGTTTCCGGCTCGAATTCGTGAATGACGTTTTGCACCAGGTCGCCCAGATCGACCTGTGCCTGGGTTAATTCCTGGCGTCCCATGCGAGAAAAGGACAACAAGTCGTCGATCAACAGGCCCATGCGTTTGGCGGCGCTGGAGATGATGTCCATGTAACGTTGGCTTTTTTCGTTGAGCGGCAGGGGCAAACTTTTCTGGAGCAATTCAAGGAAGCCATCAATGTGGCGCAGCGGTGCGCGCAGATCGTGAGACACCGAATAGCTGAAAGCCTCCAACTCCCTGTTCGCCGTCTCCAGCTGGGCGGTGCGCTCGGCCACACGCTGCTCCAGCTGTTGATTGAGCCTTTGGACTTCTTCTTCGGCCAATTTGCGGTCGGTGATGTCGGTAAACATCGCAATCGAACCCTGGAAATGATGCTTGTCATCGAAGATCGGCGTGCCGGAGACGATGGCCCACACGGTCTGGCCATCCTTGCGCCGCAAGCGCCGCTCGAAATGTTCAGAAAGACCCTGCTGACGATGTTCGGTTTTTTTCTGCAGGTCTGACAGATCCTCCTCGAACATGAAGTCACAGGCTGGCCGCGCCGTCAATTCCTCACCCGTATGGCCAAGCATTTCTGCCATCCTCGCGTTGGCAAATACCACCACTTTGTCTGGTGAGAGCACACAGATGCCCTCGTTGGCAGTGTCCACGATGCGACGGTATTTGGCTTCGCTTTCCCGCAATGTTTCCATCACCTGGTTGCGTTCGTTGCTGTATTTTTTCAGCCGTGAAGACATGGTGTTGATGGCTTTGGTCATCCGATCAAGTTCATCTTCGTGCTCGGGTGCTTGGCGTTCCAGTACCAGTGTTTCCCCTTCCTTGCTGATGTCGTAGTGTTGCAGAAACTCGGCAAATCGCTTCATGTGACGGGTAATCAGGCGGTGGACGAGAAAGAGGGTCAACAACGAAACCAGAAAAATCAGCACACTCTGGCTCACAAAAATAGACAACGCGCGATCAAAAAGCCGGTTGTAAACGCCGTGCAAACTGGTTTCAACATACAAGATGCCGATGGTGAGTGGCACACTGGATTCGCGCTGTAAAGCCAGTGGAAACTCTCGACTGAGCGTGGCCTCTGTTTCGCGTTGCCCGACACTGACGATGGGATGGCGATCTTGGTTGGCGGTGACTTCGATGACCTCGACAAACTGGATATCCGGCAGTCTCTTGATGCCTTCAATCTGCGCTTTGAGCTGCTTCTTGTCGAGTGTCCACAGACTCATGCTCAGGCTGTCGCCATAACTCTTCTCGATGGCGTTGAACTGGGTTTGTACCGCGCTCAAATCACTGCGATAGTCAAGATAGAGTTGCACAGCGGTCGATATCAAGGTGATCGTCAAGCTGAAGACCACAATGGACACGAGCAAACGAAACCCGATGCCGTGGTGCAGTAAAACGGACGGCTGCGCCTCTTCGGCGTAGGGTGGTGGCATGTGGACGCTATTTCAGGGGCCAGAATTTCAAATTCGCGCAGTTCAACAACTAGGCTGTCATTTGATTTCAGTCTGGCGTTTGAGGATCGCTGCATTGAAACGTTGAACAACATCGTCAGGCGTTTTCAAAGCAAAGATATAGTGCAGCGGATCTCCCTTCTGTTCTTCAATCAAAAGCCGCCGCATGGGAAATGCAGCGGTCTGAACCAGCATCTGGGCGACACCGTCTTCAACGATATAACCGTCCAAGCGACCGGCTTGCAGCATATTGACCATCTGGTCGTTGTCATTCACATCCACCAACACCACGTTTTTGGCGTTCTGTTTCAGAATGTGGTCTATTTTCTCACCGTAGACATTCCCGCGGAAAACCCCCAAGCCATGATAGGCATTCTTGCTGTTTGTGGATGCAAGCCAACGCGCCAGGGAAATTGACGTGTTTCGACTGTCGGATGCCCCCTTGGTCACAAGAACGAACTGTTCATCGCGGTAGGAAATCGAATATTTGGCGAATGCCGCACGCTCCGCCGAGTATCCCGCCGAGTATCCCGCGCCATACAGAAGATCAAGTGCACCGCTCTTGAGCATTTCCAAAGCGCGTGCCCAGGGGACTTGTCGCAAATCAATCGAACACCCTGCAGCTTTGGCCGTCGACTTCAGCAAATCGTACTCAAGCCCGTGGAAATTCTTGTCCTTGTACGTGAAATACGGGGGCCATTCGTCCCAGCCGACACGCAACGCACACTCCGCCTTGGCCAGTCCAGGGACGGCCAAGGCACAGAGGAAGGCCAATCCAAGCAGGGCCAAGCGGCAGGACAAAACACGGTAAATCATGTTAGACCTTTACGAATCAAATGCATCAGTGACGCACAGTGCCAATAGAACAATGTCAAGTCTAAGACGAAATTTGGAATGCTGGCATGAAATTTACGCATGCGCTGACCCCGTCGCGTGAACACCTGATCCACCACACCATCGAGTCGCTTAAAGGTGAACGCCGCGCCATCGTGTACGTCTACAACGCCACCTCACCGGCATGGGCAACAGCCCGATTGACGCGGCAGTGCATGCCTTGCAAGGGGTGGGCATCAAAGTGCAGGTGCGCAGGTTGGAACGTGCGTAAGCAGCTATAAACTTGATATCAATTTGGTTGAGCCCTGATGGCCATCGCCAATGCCTTGCGGGCCTTCGCGCCCGGCTGCGCACCAGGCCCACCTGGCTGGGGGACAATGAGTGCGCACTGTCTTTCTGTTAGTGATTGCGCCATGAAAAAGACCCACCTCACCGTTGCTGCCCTCTTTCTGCTGCTGATCGTCGGCGGTGTCCTGTGGTTACATGGCAATCTGGATGGTTTGGTGCAGTCAGCTATCACCAAATACGGCAGTGCGATGACCGGGGCCACGGTCAAGGTGTCCGCTGTCAAACTCAAGGCGGCCGATGGTCACGGCACGCTCAAGGGGCTACTGGTAGGCAACCCGGCAGGTTTCAAGACACCCTATGCGGTCAAGGCCGACACCATTGAGCTGGAGGTGGATGTGGCCTCCCTCACCAAAGATGTGGTGCTGGTGAAAAAAATTGCCGTGATCGCCCCCGATGTGATCTACGAGAAAGGTGATGTGCAGACCAATTTGGATGCCATCCAGAAGAACATTGCGCAGTATCTGGGCCCATCGACTCACAGCGAGTCTGGCAAAAAGCTGATCGTGCAGGAGTTTGTCATCCGCGATGCCAAGGCCCAGGTCAGCACCAGCTTTCTGAACGGCCAGACGGTGACCGTGGCCCTGCCCGACATCGTCCTGCTCAATATGGGCAAGGCCAAGGGCGGCATCACCCCCGGCGAACTGGGCCTGGAGATTGCCAACGCCGTGGAAAAACGCCTGCTCAGTTCGGTGAGTATGGGGACGCTGGCGAAATCCGTGGGCAGTACCTTGGACAAAGCAGGCCGTGCCATCAAAGGATTTTTCAAGTAAAAAGTTCCTCTGATGCTCATGGATAATGCGCAAGCAGCTCCTGAAAAGATAGCAATCAGAATATGTCCGTGGTGATCGCATGGTGTCGCGGTTGCAAGCATTTCAAATGAGGAGTGCAAGAAGGTATCTGCGCTCAGTTCTGGAAGTCTGTTCTAGCGCTCCAATCCAACCGCAGTGACAAGACACCTCGCGCCCAAATTGAAGTTGAGATGGATGCCCGCTCCGATACCCCTATGGGCTGTCAGCCGCTGCATAATCAAAGTCATCCCAATAGGGATGTGAGTCCTGTAAAGAAGCGTGTGTAACGATACGAGGCAGAGTCATGTCAACCCATCCTGTGATCCGCCGTGCCCATTCCTGTGCCACCGAAGCGCGTCAGGCTGTGCGTGAGCTGCATGCTGAGCTTGAACAGGCCGATACCGCGCTGGTGGTTTTTTTCTGTTCCAGCGCGTATGACCTGGATGCTTTGGCAGATGAAATCAACCAGCGGTTTGCGGGTATCCAGGTCATGGGGTGCACCACGGCGGGTGAAATCGGCCCGGCGGGCTATTGCACACACAGCCTGGTGGGGGTCAGCTTCTCCGCCAGTGTCTGTACGGCGGTTTCCGGCTGCCTGGACAACCTGCAGAAGTTCGAGATTTCCCGTGGACAGGATTTCGCACAAGGCCTTCTGCAACAGCTGGAAAGTCGAGCCGGGCAGGTCTCTTCAAGCCATACCTTTGCTTTCCTCCTGGTCGATGGTCTTTCCATTCGTGAAGAGCCCGTGGTGCAGACCCTGCAGAGTTCACTGGGAGAGATCGCCTTGTGTGGCGGCTCTGCTGGTGACGATTTTCGGTTCGAGCGGACCTGGGTTTTCCACGGTGGCGCATTTCATACCGACAGCGCCGTCCTGGTACTTGTCAACACGCCGCTGCCCTTCAAGATTTTCAAGACACAACATTTTGTCAGTGACAGTGAGCGGCTGGTGGTGACCGAGGCCGACGTGGCCCACCGTATCGTCATGGAAATCAATGGTTTGCCAGCGGCCGAGGAATATGCCCGTATTCTTGGCATTGATGTGAAGGAGTTGACCCCATTGCACTATGCCGCAACACCCGTGGTGGTGGTGATTGATGGTACCGACTATGTGCGAGCTATTCAAAAAGTAGACCCTGCAGGCCCTCTGACTTTTTTCTGTGCGATTGATGAAGGGCTGGTGCTGCGCGTGGCGCACGGGGTCAATTTAATCGATAACTTGACGCAAACTTTTGATCATTTACGCGAAGACATCGGCCCGCTTGAAGTAACTTTTGGCTGCGACTGCATTCTGCGCAACATCGAGATCAGCAACAACCAGCAAAAGGAAGCCGTTGGAGACATTCTGAAACGCAACCACACCGTTGGCTTCAGCACCTACGGTGAGCAATTCGGAGGTGTCCATGTGAACCAGACTTTTACCGGCATTGCCATAGGCAGTCTGCCCGATGACCGCCATGCCTGATCCCACACAGGGCAGCAGCCCGGCGCAAGAGGGGACGGCACTGCAGGCCGAGGTCACTCGCCTGAAGAAAATGGTGACCGCGCTGATGAACCGTGCCGAGCGGGATATGAGCACCAAAGGCTCGGATTTTGGTATCTTTCACACGGCGGTAACGCTGGAGAAACAGGTGCGGGAGCGAACCCAGGAGCTGGAGGCAGCACTACGCGAAAACGAGCGTATCACCCGCGCTCTGCAGCGTGAAAAAGAAGAACAACGTGTATTGATCAAGCAGCTGGAGGCGGCGCACAGCCAGTTATTGCAATCCGAAAAACTCGCCTCCATTGGTCAGTTGGCAGCGGGTATTGCCCATGAAATCAACAACCCGATTGGCTTTGTTACCTCCAATCTGGGAACACTCAACAACTACGTCAAAGATCTGTTGCGCCTTCTTGATGGATATACCAGCCTGGTGACCCCGCTGCTGGCCGCCGAGCCTTTGATCAAACAGCAGATTGACGAGCTTTGCAACGCCGCTGACCTGGTTTTTCTGCGCGAAGACATTGGCAATCTGATCACCGAATCCATCGAAGGCACCACACGTGTGCGACGAATTGTTCAGGATCTGCGCGATTTTTCACGCACAGGCTCAGCCACCCTGGAGTTGACCGACCTGCATGCCGGGCTGGAAAGTACCCTCAACGTGGTCTGGAACGAGATCAAATACAAGGCCGACATTGTTCGTGAACTGGGTGAGCTTCCCAGGGTTCAGTGCCGGCCTTCGCAGATCAACCAGGTGTTCATGAATCTGCTGGTGAATGCTGCGCAGGCGATACCCCAGCGGGGGCACATCACCCTGCGCAGCGGATGCTCTGGCGAGCAAGTGTGGGTGGCCATTTCCGACGACGGCACAGGTATTGCGCCAGATGTTCAGGCCCGGATTTTTGACCCGTTTTTCACCACCAAACCGGTGGGCAAGGGCACTGGCTTGGGGCTGTCGGTGTCCTACGGCATCATTGACAAACATGGTGGGCGTATTGAGGTGGCCAGCCAGCTTGGCGCGGGCAGCACGTTCACGGTCTGGCTACCCGTCCAGCAGCCCGAAGTGAGCAGCGAAGAAGTCTGACTCGGCCACATCAAATCGCAGTAGGATACGGCAGCGAGAAACTGTCAATTGGCGAGCCATCATCAGGGGGACACGCACATGAAATCGTTTTCGGCCATGAAAATCGGCAAACGTCTGGCGCTTGGTTTTGCGGTGGTTTTGGCGTTTGCGGTGCTGATCACCGGCATTGGGGTCTGGCAGCTCAATGCACTGGCCCAGGCCAGCCGGGAAATGATGCAGGAGCCGCTGGCCAAAGAGCGCTACATCAGCGACTGGAGTCGCAACATCAATGTGGCCGTGATCCGCACCACCGCCGTGGCCAAAAGCAGTGACCCCAGTCTGGTCCCCTTCTTCGCCGCCAATGCCGCTGAAATCACCCAAAGCACCAACAGCCTGCTGAAAAAAATTGAGCCGCTGATCACCAGTGCGCAAGAAAAAGAGCTGTTTGCCAAGATTACCGATGTGCGCAAGGCCTATCTGGCCAGCCGCGACAAGGTCACCAAACTCAAAGCCGATGGCCAGCCCGAAGAGGCCAACAGTCTGCTGGAAAAAACCTACCTGCCTGCGGCCGATGCTTACATGAAATTGGTGGGCGAATTTCTTGCTGTGCAACGTCAAAACCTGGATGCCAAAGCCGTTGAAATTTCTGCCATTGAGAGCACCAGCCGCAATTCACTGGTCGCCCTCGCCGCGCTGGTTCTGGCGCTGGGCGTGGTGTGTGCCTGGCAATTGACCGTCGGCATCACCGACCCCTTGAAGAATGCGGTCTCGGTGGCCCGCCGGGTGGCAGACGGTGATCTGACGGCCGAGATTCAGGCCGAAGGCCAAGACGAAACGGCCCAGTTGTTGCGGGCCTTGTCTGACATGAAAGATCACCTGGCCCGCATTGTGGATCACGTGCGCCAGGGGTCGGTGGGGGTGTCCACCGCCAGTGCCGAAATTGCCCAGGGCAACAACAACCTGAGTGCGCGCACCGAACAGCAAGCCAGTGCACTGGAAGAAACGGCGGCCTCCATGGAAGAACTCAGCGCCACCGTGCGGCAAAACGCCGACAACGCCAAACAGGCCAACCAGCTCGCGCAAAACGCCAGCACCGTCGCCATCCAGGGGGGCGACGTGGTCAACCAGGTGGTTGAAACCATGAAAGGCATCAATGACAGCTCGCGCAAGATTGCCGACATCATTGGGGTGATTGACGGCATTGCCTTTCAGACCAACATCCTGGCCTTGAACGCCGCAGTGGAAGCCGCCCGCGCTGGCGAACAAGGGCGCGGGTTTGCCGTGGTGGCCTCCGAGGTGCGCAGCCTGGCGGGGCGTTCTGCCGCCGCTGCCAAGGAAATCAAGAGCCTGATTACCGACAGCGTGCAGCGTGTGGAGCAAGGCTCCACCCTGGTCGATCAGGCTGGCATCACCATGACCGAGGTGGTGAGTTCGATCAAGCGGGTGACCGACATCATGGGCGAAATCAGCGAGGCCAGCTCCGAGCAAAGCCAAGGGGTCGGGCAAGTGAGCGAAGCCGTGACGCAAATGGATCACACCACACAGCAAAACGCCGCCCTGGTAGAGGAAATGGCTGCCGCCGCCAGCAGCCTGAAGTCACAGGCCAAAGAGCTGGTGGCTGCGGTGTCGGTGTTCAAACTGTCGCACCAGCAGAGCATGGCGCTGCCTTACGCCTAAGCTGCTTAGTTTATATAAAAAATTGGACTGTAACCCTTGTCAAGCATGCGCAAGTAGCTCCTAAAACAATAGCTAACTACCGCCCATGCAGCGCCTCGCCGTGCCTGTAGCCTTGGTGACAGACACGCCTCTGGGCCGCGCCAGGCCACGTAAACTGGCTTCATCTGCAACTCGTGAACCGCTGCTCCATGTCCAACGCCGCACCCCTGTTCCAACCCTTTGCCTTCAAAGGCCTCAAGCTTGCCAACCGCATCGTCATGGCCCCCATGACGCGCTTCTTCTCGCCCGGCGGCGTGCCCACGCCCGCCGTGAGCGAGTACTACCGCAAGCGTGCGGCGGCGGCCGTCGGCCTGATCGTCTCCGAGGGCACGGTGGTGCAGCGCCCGGCTGCCACCAACGATGCCAACATCCCCCGCTTCTGGGGTGACGACGCGCTGGCTGGCTGGCAAGACGTGATCAACACCGTGCACAGCGCCGGTGGTGTGATGGCCCCGCAACTCTGGCACGTGGGTGCAGTGCCCCCGCGCAACGACTGGCAGCCGCCCATGCCGTGGGACTCGCCCTCTGGCCTGGCCAAACCCGGCAAACCGTGGGGTGAACCCATGACCGACGCGGCGATTGCCGACACCATTGCCGCCTTTGCCAAAGCCGCCGGGGCGGCCAAACGCCTGGGCTTTGACTGCATCGAATTACACGGTGCCCACGGCTATTTGATTGACCAGTTCTTCTGGTCTGGCACCAACCTGCGCACCGATCAATACGGTGGCAGCGATCTGGTGGCACGCGGCCGTTTTGCCGCCGACATTCTGAAAGCCGTGCGGTTTGAGGTGGGGCCAGACTACCCGGTGATCATCCGCTTGTCGCAATGGAAGCAGCAAGACTACAAAGCCCGCTTGGCGCAAACGCCCGACGAGATGGCCGCCTGGCTGCAGCCGCTGGCCGATGCGGGCGCGGACATCTTCCACTGCTCGCAACGCCGCTTCTGGGAGCCTGAGTTTGACGGCTCAGACCTGAACTTTGCCGGCTGGGCGAAGAAGCTCACCGGTCGCCCCACCATCACCGTCGGCTCGGTCGGCCTGAGCGGCGAGTTCATCGCTTCCTTTGGCGGTGAAAGCTCCAAGCCCGCCTCATTGGACGAACTGCTGCGCCGTTTTGACCGGGGCGACTTCGACCTGGTGGCCGTCGGCCGCGCCCTGATCAGCGACCCGGATTGGGCGCTGAAGGTGCGTGATGAGCGCACCACTGAACTGTCCGACTTTTCGCCTGCGGCATTGGGGAGTTTGGTTTAAATGAGGCGATAGCGACCTGCGCCGCCTGAATCCTCACAGCAAATACAGCACCGCCAGCCCCAGCACCGCAGGCATGGTCTGGATGTACAGGATGCGCACCATCACCGTCACCGCGCCCCAGATGCCCGCCACCGCCACACAGCCCAGGCCAAAGCTGGCAAAGGCTTTGGCGATGGCCGGGTCGGGGTAGACCAAGCCCAGCAGCAGCGCGGCGGCCAGAAAGCCGTTGTACAGCCCCTGGTTGGACATGGCGACCGCACGCGATTCGACCTCGGCCTTGGGGATGCCAAACACCTTGGCCCCACGGGTTTTGAACAACACGGTTTCCAGCAAAAAGATGTAGACGTGGATCAGGCACACCAGTGCGATGAAGATTTGGGCAAGAAGATGCATTGGGCAGTCTCGGGTGGATTGGAAAGGTGGTGAGAATACATAATCACGTTATGTTTGTAAAGCCTTTCCGCATCGGCCTACAATTTTTGTCATTCACCCGGACGCTTTCACCGTGACAGACACCCCCACCAAACGCGATGGCCGCAAGGAAAACGCCAGCAACACCCAGGCGGCATTACAACTGGCGGCGCTGCGCTGGTTCAGTGCGCAGGGCTACGAGAAAGCCCCGGTAGGCAGCATTTGTGCCGATGCCAATGTCACCGTGGGGGCGCTGTATCACCATTACGGCGACAAAAAAGGCCTGTTTGCTGCGGTAGCCGAACAGGTGGACGCGCAACTGGTGCAGCAGTCCGCCACCGCGCAGGCGGCCGTCATCAAGGGCGGCGGCACACCGTGGCAGGCATTTCTGGCCGCCATCGACACCGTGTTACAAGCCGGAGCCAACGCGCCCATGCGCCGCCTGATGCTGGTGGAAGCCCCTGCTGTGCTGGGTGCGCAAGTGTGGGGCGAGATTCGCCAGCGCCAGGGGCTGGGCGCCATGCGGGCCAGCATTGGTGCGCTGCAAGCCCACGGCATTTGGCTGGATCACGATGCCGATCGCCTGGCCCGCATCGTCCTGGGGGCGCTTTATGGTGCGATGGATTCGCTGCCCGCAGAGGAGGCCGACATCAGCGCCGCACTGATGGATGCCCGGCGCTGCCTGGTGGCAATGCTGGAAGGGCTGCGGCAGGGTGTACCAGCCGGAGGAAGTGAATGTCGGGGGTGAGGCTCACGGGCAAATCAGCCGTGCACCTGGAAAATAGGTGGCGTAGCGGGCTTTGTCCCGCGTCAACAGCGTCAAACCCGCTTCCTGGGCATGCGCCCCAATAAAGAAATCGGGCAAAGGTGCGGTTTTGATGCCACCACGTTGCCGATAGCTGCGATACGCTTGCGCCGCAGCGAAAAGAGAGGCTCTGGGCAACTCCGCATAGTCCAGTCCCAACTGGGACATGATGCGGGGCACATCCTCGGCAGAGGCGGCACCATAACAAAGCTCAGCGTAAATCACCGGGTTGATCAGCAGTTGGCCAAAATGGCGCGCCAATTGGTCTGCCGACCAGTCGCTCCATTGCGGGTCGTTGTGCAGCACATCGGCAATCACATTGGTGTCTACCAGCACTGCCATGGCGATCAGTCCTCGCCCCGCAGTTCGCGCATCATCTCGTCAGTGCTGCCACGCCCTTGCCACAAGCCTCGCACCGATGCCACCGCATTTTTGGCGGCATCGCTGATCAAGCCTTGTGCGTTAACTTGATGGGCTGCGCTCTGGGTCACAGCACGCGTCAAAATCTCGCGTGCCTCAGCCTCCATGGAGCGCTTGTGACTGGCGGCCTGCATCCGCAGCAGGTGTTTAACAGGTTCTTCCAGATTGCGAATGGTCAAGGTGGTGTTCATGGAACTGACTTTAGGCATTGCTAGCAGTGCTGTCAATGCAGATTTCTATGTGGAAATGCTCTGTCGGTGAAATAACTTTCCTGGTTCGCAGTGGGCGGTCAATTTGGGGTCATAGTGGCTTCGCTACTCGTCTCCCGATGCAGCCTCAAACTTCCCGGAGTAACGAAACACCTGCCCCAGCAGCGGGTGGGTGAGACGAAAGTCCATGGCGAAATGGGTGTCGTCAATGGCCTCTTCCACGATGGTGGTGTGCCCGAGGGCCATCCACTCTGGAATCGGGATCAGCACGGGGCCGAGTTTGGCGATGAACCGGATGCCCCGGTAATGGAGTCGGCCATCCTCCACACGCGGAGCCATTTGCAAGCCCAGCACAGGGTTGACAAACTCAATCAGTTGCTTGCCTGGGGCGCGGACCCAGAAGCTATTGAAGTGAATGATCTGCCCATCGGCGTAGGTGATGGTTCGCCGCCAATATTGCTGCTCGCCCACCACATGCTTTTCAACACGTGTGGCGACTTGCTGACCGCTGCGATGAACCAGTGCACCGGCCACACGCAACACCCTCAGCAGCGGCTGCATGAAGCGTGGGTAGCTGATGTCCATGTGGCCGGTGTCGGTACAGGTGCCAAAGCGGTAGTGCGCCTGCAAGGCCGGTGGCAATTTGTCCCAGTCGGCTCCGAGTGCGGTTTGCATCAAGCTTTTCATGACCCTGATCCTCCCATGTATTTGCCAACCATCAGCACCACCACCAGCACCATGGCGGTGAAGGCAGGCACACCCAGCCAGAACCACCAGCGTGCCAGATGCCAGTAGATCGTGGGCAGGGGCTGTTGACGGGCTGCGGCATCCGCTGCCAGGTTGCGCATACGAATTTGTAGCCAGACCACGGGCAGCCAGCAAATGCCCGCCAAAACGTACAGGCCTATGCTGGCCGCGATCCAGGGCGTTGTCCATGGCAGCTCCAGCAGTGTCACCATCCACAGGCCGCTGATGGGCTGAAAGATCACGGTGGGTGTGGTGAACAGCCAGTCGGCCAGAACAACATGCCGATTGGTGACGGCAATGTGGGTGACATTGCCGCTGCGGTCGGCCATCCACTTGTAAAACGCACTGCCCAGGCCCGTGCCAAAGAGCAGCACCATGCTGAGAATGTGCAGTGTTTTCAGAGCTGTGTAGCTCATGCTGGGCTCCCTTGTGGGATGTCATCGGTAAAAAACAAATGCGCTTCATGGGCTTGCGGCATGCGCCCCAGAAACTGCGCCAGCGGCTGCACATCGGCCCAATAGCCTGTGCGCAGCATGCGAAAGTTCTCCGGTTGCAGCAGGGGATGGATGTGACACCCAAGATGCGCAACAGCCATCACCAACCCGAAAGGAAGGTGCAGTAACCGAGCTGCCTCAAGCCCCTGCGCTTGCCGCATGCGCTGCAGCCAATGGGCAAAGGGGATGGTCTCAAGGCCCACGATGTCGAGCGTGCGTTGGGGCTGCGTGGATGTCAGGCTTTGCATCACCGTGGCCACCACATCGCCAATGTGAACGGGTTGCAATGCCTGTTGCCCGTGGCCCATGACGGGGATCAGCGGCAACGCGGCCAGCCGCATGAACAACTTGGCACTTTGGCCACCACGGCCATAAATCAGTGACGGACGAAGCACAAACCAGTCCAGATCGAGGCCACGCAAACCATCGTCAGCGGCGCGTTTGCTCAAGTGGTAGGCAGAAAATGCCGTCTCATCCGCACCCAGTGCCGAGATTTGGATCACCCGGCGCAGCTTGGCCTGAACACAGGCCTGAAACAGGGCGATGGGTGCCTGCGTATGCAGCGCATCAAACCGCTGGCTTGCGGTTTGGCCAATAATGCCGACGCAGTTGATGACGGCATCACACCCTTGAAGATGGGGCAACCAGCTGGCCGCCGTCGTCATGTGGCCAAAATCAATACCGTGGCTGCGCGACACAGGGCTGACTTGGTGGCCTGCTGCGGCCAACGCTGTGGCGATGTTGCGGCCGATGAAGCCGCTGGCACCTGTGAGCAAGACCCTCATGAGGCACCTCCTTTTTGCCGTGGAACGATGACAAAAATGCTCATAAACGACTCCTGTGGGGTGGATGGAGCCTTCAGTTTCTGGTTTTGCGGGTGCAAATGCCTCCGCTTTTATCCAAACGGAGGGCTTTTTGACTCCGAAACGATCATTTCGGAGCAACCGGGGTCAGAAAACCACTAAGAGGTGGCGCTGGCCGTGGGCTGCAACTTGCGGTATTGCCCTGGGGTCATGCCTTCGATTTCTCGAAACGCTTCGTAGAAATTAGACTGCGACGTGAATCCGGCATTGAGTCCAATCGACAAGACCGAGGCACGTGGTTCATCCCGCAGCATGGTCTTGGCGGCACTGACGCGCAACTCGCGCAGGTAGCGGGAAAAGTTTTTGCCCAGCCGGGCATTGATCAACTCAGACAGCTGGTGGGTGCTCAGTTGCAAACGATCTGCCAATTTGGGCAAGCTCAACTCCGCATCCACATAGAGGCGTTCGACCTGCATCAAGGCCTCCAGTTGGGCCAGTGTGGCATCGCAGTCCACGTTGACCAGCGTTGAGCTGGCATAGCTTGCCTTGACCGTTTCACTCACCTCTGCGGACAGCTGGGGATGCAGCGCGAGCGTTGTTTGAACGAGGAAGAACGCCAGTCCGATGGCGATGGCATAGAGGCTGAAGAAGAGCTTCTCCGGCAAGGCCGCTTGAAAAAGCCCCAGTGCGGCCACACCAATGGCAACGGCAAATACCGTCCCCAACAGCACAATTTCAAGACGAAAGCGCAGCCGCTCCTGTCGCAGCAGGTACAGGCTATGCGCCAACCACAGCAGGTAACCCGCCCCCACCATGAACGCCATCGGCAAGGCGGCAGCACTTGGAAGCGCGGGGCACAACACAAGGGGTGCCGCATGCCAAAGCAGTGAGGGGCGCAACGGTGCTTGGTTCGTGGAGGCAAGCATGGGCTGGCTGAACAGAAAGAAAGTGGGTGCAACGGCAAACAGCGTCAAGCGATAGGGCAGCGCCGAAACCCAGGCTTGGTCAAGGTACAACCAGGAGAAGTGGGCCAGCTGCAAGCCACCGAGTGCCAGCAACAGAACCAGCCCCATGAGTCTGGATCGTGTCTGGTCCGGGTAGTTCTCGGCGCGGAAATGTGTCAGCGCAAGGGTCAGGGCGCTGAATAGCGAAAAACCTATCAAAAGCAGTGCAAGTGCGGTCATGGCTGGCTCAAAATACCTTCACCCGCGCATAGAAGGCTGCATCTTTAAGCGATGGAATCGCTAAATGAGCCTCTAGCCCCTGCAAAACATGCGCAAGCAGCTATGAAAAATGTAGTAATTAGATGGGAGCGGTAGCGCTGCCAAACTCAATCCTGCGCCGCCAGCTCCTTGACCACCACCGCCACCGAGCCCGCATCAGGCAGGTGGGAAATCGCTCCCACCAATTCGTCACGCACCTGAGCCAGGTGGGCCTCAAAGTGGGCATCATCCAGGCCCAGCGTGCGGGCGATGGCCTGCACGTGGCTGCGCTCGGCGGCGCTGAGTGCACCGTCGGCATAGGCGGTCATCAGGCACATCAGCACCACGGTGTCGGCGAAATCGGCGCTGCTGCCTTGGAGGGTGGCGATGTCAAACGCCTGCACCTCGGGGCTGGCCATCACGGTGGAGGTGCTGGGCATGTTGCTGCTTCGCGAACTCTCGTAAAACTGGCCGATCAGCGCGGCCTCGGCGGGGTGGATGCCGTCCACCAGGGCCACCGACAGCATGGCTTGGGTGAGCAGGGTGACTTGGGCGGGACTGAGGTTTTGGTCGGTCATGGTGGGCATGGTGATCTCCTGTGAATGGAAAGGTTTAACGTGCCAGGGCGCGTTTGCGGGCCGCCAGCAGATGGCTTTGAATGTCGGCGGTGGCCATGTCGCGAAAGCGTTTGGGCAGCAGGGTGCGGCGTGAGGTTTCGGACACCGCCAGCAGCTCCATGAATTCAATCATGTCGCGCTCTTGCGGCGGCATGAAATCAAGGGCGGCGGCGCTGAGCACGGCCGCATCCAGCGGCAAGGCCAGGTTGCGGGCGGACTCCACCGCCAGCAGCGCCAGGGCTTCCAGATCGGCGTTGGAATAGCCGCTTAAGGTTTCGCACAGCGTGAGCAATTCTTCGGTGCTGGCGACGCAGTTTTCACCATATCTTGAGAGCACAGCACGCAGTACCTGTGAGCGTTCCAGGGCCGTTTCGCAATAAAAAAATGGGATTTTTCGATCCAGCCGGCCAGGGCGTTTGATGTCGGTATCTAACTTGTCGGGGCGATTTGTCATCATCACAAACAGCACCTGGCCCCGGTTCTCGGTTTCGGCCATGAACTCTTTCAGGCGGGCGATCACCCGCGAGCTGGTGCCGTCGTCGCCACCTTCACCACCACCGTTGCCAAAGCTGCGGTCGCCCTCGTCGATGATCACCGCAATCGGCCCCATGGCCTTGACGGTGGCCAGCACCCGCTCCAGGTTGGCTTCGGTCGAGCCGACCCATTTGGAGCGGAAGTTTTTCAGTGCCACACCCGACAGGCCAGCCTCTTTCAAGAAGGCCTTGATGACAAAGGTTTTGCCCGAGCCCATCGGCCCTACGGCCAGCAGGCCCATCGGGGTCAGGGTGGTGTTGCCTTCCTTGAGGTTTTTGGCAATGGCCAGCAGTTCGGCCTTGATGTTCTCGTGCCCGCCGACCGAGGCCAGGCCGTGTTTGGGCTCGATGAATTCGATCAGCCCCGCGCATTCTTTTTCGATCATCTCGCGCTTGCGGGCGTGGATGACCTTGAGCACTTCGGCATTCGGGTCACTGGCGGGCAGGGTTTTGCCGGGTTCGATCAGCTTGCCAATCTCGGCTGGGGTCATGCCAGCGGTGATGGTGGCCAGGGTGCTGGCGCGTTGCTCGGCATCGGGCGTGCCTTGCAGCAGTTGCAGGATCAAGCTGCGGCGCTCCATCTCACTCAGGCCATGGCCTTGGGAGCTGGCCAGAATGCTGGCCAGCTGCACCGTGCGCAGGCCGCCGGTGCGCTCGGAAAACAGCGTGACCTGCTGTTCGCTGAGTTTGGGCGCAAAAAACGCCATCACCTTTTGCCGCATGGCCAGGTCGGGCATGGAGATTTCAATCGCCGCCACCTTGGGGTTGGACAGCAGGCCGGGGTTGATGGCTCCGAGCGATTCAGTGATCAACATCGTGATGTTGTCGCCCTGGGTCAGGCTGGCATCCAGCGACCAGCGGTGAAACACCAGGTAGGTCTGGCGATCGGTCTGGGCCATGAAGCTGGGGTCACCGGCGGGCAACAGGGCATCGGCATAGGGCACGATGACGGCGGTGCTTTGCTCGCTGCGCATCTGGGCTTCCAGCCGGTGCAGCTGGGTCAACAGGTCGGGCGCTTCGCCACTCTGCTCGGCCAGCGCCAACTGGGCCGCGCTGGTTTTGCCGTTCAGGCTGCGAATGCCGCGCTCCAGGCTGACCTCGACCACGCTTTTCTTGGTGTCCCTGAACAATTCTTCGACCAGGAACGACTGCAGGTTGTGCAGCTTGCCGCCCACCAGAAAGTTGTCAAACACATTGCGGTAGAGGACAAAGGTGGAGGCCTCGCCCGCCAGGTATTTCTGCCGCAGCGTTTCCGCCCACGCGGGCAGCGGGTGGCGCGTGGTGGTGGGGGTGCTCATGGCCGTGGGTTCAAAGGGTTTTGGCGGGGGCGGCCTGGGCGGCTGCGCGGGCCTGCTTCATGGCATCGAGCTGGGCTTTGGCGGTGACGCTGGCGCTGCTTTGGCGCAGCTTGTTCAGGCGCACGTCCAGATCCGATTCACGCAGCTCGGAGCCCAGGCTGGCTTGCGCCACCTGGCCCTTGATGTGGTCACGCACCGCGCCCAGGGCCTGCACCTCGGCATCGACCGACAGGCCGTCGAGCTGGCCCTGGATTTTGAGCCGGGCCTGGGCGCTGTGCATCTGCGCCAGCATGCGGTCTTTTTCGGCCTTGAGTTTGTCGATTTCGGTCTTGACTTGCGTCAGTGAGTCTTTGGCGTTGTCGGCATCGGCAGTGGCCTGGGTGGCATCGGCACGCAGCTCGGTAATGGCGGCATCCAGCGTGTTTTTCTTCTGGATCAGCACCACCGCCAGGTCGTCCTGGTTGGTGGCCAGGGCGGTTTCCAGGTCAGCGGCGACGCTGGCGAGTTCGCGTTCAGCCGTGTCCAGCCGCGCGGTGATCTCTTGCCGGCGGGCAATGATGGCCCCGGTGGCGGCTTTGAGCTGGGTGTATTTCTCGATCATCGAGGCGATGGCGTTCTGGTAGGCGATTTCGGGGTGGGCTTTTTCCACGTCGGACACCCACAGGGAAATGAAGCCGCTCCACAGGTTGGACAGGCGGGCGAAGATTGCGTTATTGGCCATTGGGGTTCTCCAGGTTGCTATTGAAAGGGCTAGGTTTTGAGGGCGCTTGCCGTGCGGCGGGCTGCGGTGGGAGCGGTTTCCTGGGGGGCGGTATCGAACGAATCCGTGGCCTCGAACTCAGCCGCCACCTCTTCGGCCAGGCGCAGGCGCGAGAGCGATTCTTCCAGCTTGCCACCCATGTCACTGGCGTAGGGCGAAGTGATCACCAACTGGTAGACCTCTTCCATCTTGTCGGGCATGGCCATCAGCGTGGCCTCCAGCGTGCTGCGGCGCACCGCCAGGCGGCGGGCGCGGTTCATCACCTCGGTGTATTCGGCCAGGGCGCTGCGCAGCTGGCGGGCTTCGTCTTCGGGCAGGTTGGGGTTTTGTAACTGGCTCTGGATGCTGGCGATGCGTTTGGCCGCAACCTCGTCATTGCCACGCTCCTTGCGCTGTTTGAGCGACAGGTTCATCGCACACAGGCCGAGGTAGTCCACGGTGAGGTCTTCGAGTTTTTCCACATCCTGGCGCGTCAGCGTGGTACGGCTGTCACCGGCGGTCTGGTACAGCGCCTGCACCCGGCTGAGCATGTGCTGGTAGGTGGACAGGGCGGCGTTGTCGCCATAGTTGCTGATCTCGTTGAGCAGGTCAAGGCGGCGCTGGGCCCGCAGTTCATGGTGCTGCTGGCGATCCACGGCGGCGCGAAACGACGGCAGGCTGGGAATGGCCAACGCGGCCAGCACCTCGCTGCCCAGGGCCAGTACGCCCACCAGTGCCAGCCCCGTCCAGCCCCAGGGGATGGAGGCAAAAATGCCCACCACACCGGCCGCCAGCAGGGCCACGCGGTTGCTGGGGTGCTTCAGGAAGGCACCCAGGTAAGACGGCTGATCGCTCACGCCAGAGGCTCGCAGACTTGGCACATGGTGCGGCGGATCACTTGGAGAATTTGGCCCAGATGCGGCTGATGTCCTGCTGGTCTTGTTCCGACAGGATCGGAATCGGCGACGAGCGGCTCAGCGCCGTGGTGCTGGGCACCACCGCCGGGTTGGACTTGACGGCCTCACTCATGAACTCACCCGCCTTGAGGTTGGCGTTGGCATAACCCACAGTGTTGGAGATTTTGCCAATCACCTGCGGGCGCATCAGGTAGTCGATGAACAGGTGGGCGGCCCGCTTGTTCTTGGCATTGGCAGGCACGGCCATGGCATCAATCGCCAGCAATCCACCATCAGACGGCACCCGGTATTCCACGTTGCCCCGTGCTTTGGCCTGGGCTTGCACTGCGTCACCCGAGAAGCCGATGGCCACACAGAGCTTGCCGTTGGCCAGGGAGTCAATGAACTGGTCGGTCGGGATCACCTTGACGATGCCATTCAGGCGGTCCAGCACCTGGGCTGCGGCGTTGCTGGAGTTCTTGCCATCCCATTTGGGCACGCCACCGGCCATGGCCGCCAGCGGCACCACATCGGTGGCCGAATCCACTACGCCCACGCCACAGGACTGAAAACGTTTGGCGATCTCCGGGTCAAACACATTGGTGAGTGAATCCATGGCATGGCCGGGGAAGGCTTTGGCAGTGAGCTTGGGATTCCAGGCGATGCCTACCGTGTACCACATGTAGGGCAGGCTGTAAGCGCCGTCTTTGTCCCAGGAGCGCAGCGTGGCATCGACCCGTGGGTCAATGTTGCTGAGGTTTTTCAGGCTGGCTTTGTTGAGCTTGTCCAGCAAGCCTTTGGCGGCCATGGCGGGCACGGCGTTGGCGGTGGGGAACACCAGGTCATACGGTGTTTTGCTGCTTTGAATTTTGGTTTGCAGGTCGTCATTGCCGGCAAAAATGTCGTAGACCACGCGAATGCCGTGTTCTTTCTCAAAGTCTTGCAGCACGCTGGGTTCAATGTAGTCGGGCCAATTGAGCAGGCGCACGGTTTCCTTGGCGCTGGCCCCGACACCGTTGACCGCACGGCGCAGGTTCATCAACACAGTGGCGGTGATCAGGCCATCGACCGTGACACTTTGCGACTCTTGAAACGCTTCGGTGGCGACCTGGGTTTGCGGGCCAAAGGTGCCATCCAGCGGGCCAGCATCAAAGCCGAGCTTGCCCAGCAGTATTTGTGCCTCGCGCAGGCCGGCGGCATCCACCAGCTTCTCACGGCCCTTGTAGTTGCCGCCTGACCAGTTTTGGGTTTGCCAGATGACACGGCGAATCGAATTCAGCAAGCCGTCAGTGACCTGGTTGGTGGCGGGCAAGCCGTTCTTAGTGGTGAAGGCGCGAATGGCATCCGTGGTGGCCGGAGTCAGTGTGCCGCTGGGCGCTTCGCGCAGCAAGCCCATGCGGGCCAGCAGGCGCTGGGCGGTTTCCACCTTGGCGCTGCGTGCACCGCTGGGCGCGGCAGCCGCTTCCGGCTTGGCCGGTTGGGCAGAGCCAAACACAAAACCTTGGGCTTGTGCCGTGCTGGCCAGCAGGCCGCTGCAGAGCAAAGTCGCGGCGAGGATGTGGATTTTCATGGGGTGATTCCCTGGTAAAGAGGTTTATTTGCCGGGTGCAAAACAAATGACGTTGCGCGACTGGGCCAGCTGGAACAATTTGGCGGCCTGCTCCTGGTTGGCTGCAATGCCGCCCTGGCCCTTGAGCGTCATGTCACCCAGATGGCAGGCGGCACTGCCGTCGCCGTCTTTCAGCGCTTGTTCCAGAAACACGCGGGCCTGGGCAAAGTCGCCCTGTTCCAGCAACTGACGACCCCGCTCGGCGTTGTCGGCAGCGGACAATTTGGGTGCGCCTTGGTTGCCGGTGGCGACAGGGGGCGGGCTGGTTGGGGTGATGGCTGCCGTGGGCTGCGCAGTGGGTGTCTGGCTGGCCGCTGGGGCGGTGCTTTGTCCGGTTGGGCTGAAGCGGTCTTTTAAGGCCAGATGCCAGACGGCAGAGGCCATGCCGCCAATAACGGCCAAGCCGATCAAGCCTTTGGAGAGAGGGGTCAAACTGGCCATAAGCTCATTCCTGTGGGTTGGGGGTGCCAAATTGCCGGGCCAGACTTTGCAGGCGCTGGCTGGTTTGGGTGATTTCAGCCAGCTCGCGGGCGGTTTGCGCCTGCGCGGTCTGGAGTGCGGCTTGTTGGGTGGCGGTTTCCTGGGCGGCGCGGGTCAGCTCTCGTTCCACCAGGGCTTCGAGCTCGCTGATTTGTTGGCGGATGTCGCCCACGGTTTGTGCCTGCCGGGCGGCCACGGCATCCAGCCGGGCCTGGGTCTGAGCTTGCAGCGCTTGCTGGCTCATCTGCAATTGCTCGGCATGAGCGGCCAGAGCGCTGAGTTTGGCTGCGGCATCGGCCAATGGGTCGTCAATCGACCAGGATTCATCGGCCGCGTCCATCGCCTTGATCGCCATCAGGCGGGTCGCTTCATCCATGGCACTCAGGCCGTCCACCAGGCGCAGCAAGCGCTCGGCCGGGTAGATGGAGGCAGGCACACCCTGGTCGGCATAGATGCGGGCCAAGTCCAGCGGCTCACCACTGGGCATGGCGGGGAGGTCAATGACCAGCGGCTCGGTCACCAGCGGGGGAGCGCTGGCCGTGTCAGCGTTGTCACTGGGCGGCGGCACAGGCTCGTCTTTTTTGACCAGACCGGCTTTTTCCAGAAAATCCAGCATGCCCTTCATGGTGACTCCATTGCCTGAGGGTTGATAAACGGGAGGTGAAGCGTGCGCACCGAATGGATGCCACCTTCTCTGGGAAGTTTAATGCCAATTCTGCGGCTGACCAGGGCTATTCCCGGAATCGGTATCGGGGTATCTGGCGGCGTTTTACCTGGCTCGATCTGGCTATCGTGTCCCAGGAGGTTTGCTCACATGACGCTATCAAATATGAAGCTGTTTACGCAATACAGACAAGCGCTACAGGCCAAAAAGTTGCACAAAATAGGCTGAAAATGGCCTCACTCCGGCTCCTGGCCGTCGATGTACAGCCAGCGCCCGTCTTCACGCACAAAACGGCTGACCTCATGCAGGCGCACGCCACGCCCATTGTCACGGTAGCGGGCCACAAACTCGACCACCCCGGCATCACCCGTGGTCTGGGCGTGGCGCACTTCCAGGCCGAGCCATTTGACCGGGGGCAGCTCCAGCTCCCCCGGCGAGGTGGACGGATGCCAGGTGGCCAGCAGGTAGTCGATCAGGCCCAGCACATAGGCGCTGTAACGTGAGCGCATCAGCGCCTCGGGCGTGGGGGCATGCTGGCCTGCTGCGTACCCGGTGTGCCAGGGGCCGCAGCATTCACCGTAGGGCAAGTCGCTGCCGCAGGGGCAGGCGGCATGGGAGGGGTGCGGGTTGTTTTTCATGTGGGCAATGGTAACGATGCGCGTTGGCCCAACGGCACGTAAACTTGACAACACACCATGGATGACACCACTCTGCCCACACCTCAACCACCCCCCGTGCAACGGCTTGGGGCCTTGCTGCCCCTGCTGCAACGCTGGATGCCTGGGCTGCTCACTTTGCGCCATTACAAGCGGGCCTGGTTTGGGCATGATCTGGCCGCCGGGCTGGTGCTGACCGCCATTCTGGTGCCGGTCGGCATGGGTTATGCCGAGGCCTCGGGCGTGCCGGCGATTTACGGGCTGTATGCCACCATCGTGCCGCTGCTGGCCTACGCGCTGTTTGGCCCCAGCCGCATCCTGGTGCTGGGGCCGGACTCGACCCTGGCGGCGGTGATTGCGGTGCTGATCCTGCCCCTGGCGGCAGGCAGTGTGGAGCGGGCCATTGCCCTGGCGGGCATGCTGTCGATTTTGGCCGGGGCCTGCTCGATGCTGATCGGGCTGGCCCGCCTGGGCATGGTGGCGGACTTGTTGTCCAAACCGATTCGCATCGGTTTCTTGAACGCCATTGCCCTGACCGTGCTGATTGGGCAGTTGCCCAAAGTGCTGGGCTTTTCCGTCAAGGCCGATGGCTTGCTGGAAAAAACGGCCTTGCTGGCCCAGGGCATTCTGAACGGCAAAACCAACACCGTGGCGCTGCTGATGGGCACGGCCTGCCTGGCGCTGATTCTGCTGGCGGCCCGCTTTCGGCCACGCTGGCCTGGTGTGTTGATGGCGGTGGTGCTGTCCACTGCCGTGTCGGCCTGGTTCCATCTGGCCGATAGCGCCCATGTGGCGGTGGTGGGCAGCCTGCCGCAAGGTTTGCCACACTGGCAGTTTCCACAAGTCTCGTTGAACGATGTGGTGCAGCTGCTGCCCGGCGCGGTGATCATTTCGCTGCTGTCGTTTGCCGATACCAGCGTGCTGTCACGGGCCCTGGCGCAGCGCGGCGGCTACCAGGTCAACCAGAACCAGGAAATGCTGGCGCTGGGCATGGCCAACATGGCGGCCGGGCTGTTTCAGGGCTTTGCCGTCAGCGCCAGCTCGTCCCGCACCCCGGTGGCGGAGTCCGCCGGGGCCAAGACCCAGGTGACCGGCGTGGTCGGGGCTCTGGCCATCTGCGTGCTGCTGGTGTTTGCGCCTGGGCTGCTGCAAAGCCTGCCCAGTGCCGCGCTGGGCGCGGTGGTGATCGCGGCCTGCCTGTCATTTGCCGACGTGGCCGGCATGCGCGAGCTGTACCGGCTGCGCAAGGTGGAGTTTGCACTGTCTCTGACCAGTTTTGTCGGTGTGGCCATGATGGGGGTGATTGAAGGCATTGTCATCACCCTGGCGCTGGCCATGCTGGTGTTGCTGTGGAACGCCTGGCACCCGTATTTTGCGGTGCTGGCGCGGGTTGACGGCACCAAGGGCTACCACGACCTCAGCCGCCACCCCGAGGGCCGCCAGGTGCCCGGTCTGGTGCTGTTTCGCTGGGACGCGCAGCTGTTTTTTGCCAATGGTGAGGTGTTTTGTGAGCAGGTCAAATACGCCATTGGCAGTGCCCCCACACCCACCCATCGGCTGGTGGTGGTGGCCGAGGCCATTACCGACGTGGACATCACCGCCGCCGAGGCCTTGGTGGGTCTGTACCACGAGCTGCAGCATCAGGGCATTGAGCTGTGGTTTGCCGGGCTCAAGGGCGTGGTCAAAGACCGGCTGCAGGGCTATGGCACGCTGGACGTGATTGGCCACGACATCTTTGCCCCCACCGTGGGCAGCGCCGTGAACCTCTACCGCGCCACCCATGAGGTGGACTGGAAGGATTGGGATGAGGTTTAGCTTGGGTTGAAGGCCAGATCAGGCGGCCCAGCGGGCTTCCCTGTGCCAGTTGTCAACCCATTGGTGCATCTGCGCGGCAGGCATAGGCCGGGCAATGCCATAACCCTGGGCCAGTTCACACCCCATGGCGAGCAATTTGTCGCCATGGAAACGGCTCTCCACCCCTTCGGCAATCACCTCGCGGCTGAATGACCTGGCCAAACCCACCACGCCGTTGACAATGGCCAGGTCGCCCGGGTCGTCCAGCATGTCACGCACAAAACTTTGGTCGATCTTCAGCGTGCCAGCGGGCAAGCGCTTGAGGTAGGTGAGTGTGGAGTAACCCGTGCCAAAGTCATCCAGCGCAAAGTTCACCCCCATCGCATGACAGGCGTGCATGACAAGGCCCACCTTGCCCATGTCTTCCAGTGCGCTGGTTTCCAGCACCTCCAGCTGAATCCAGGACGGGTGCACATCCGCATAAGCCGCCAGCAACTCGCTCAAGCGTGTGGCAAACCGACTTTGCTGCAACTGGTAAGCGCTGATGTTGACACTGACCGGAAGGTTCAAGCCCATGGCTTGCCAGGTGCTCATTTGCGCCATGGCACTGGAGATGACCCATTCACCCACCTCAATGCTGACAGGCAAGTCTTCTATGGCGGGCAAAAAGGCGGCTGGAGCCAGCAAGCCATGCTGCGGATGAGCCCAGCGAATCAGCGCCTCAGCCCCGGTCACCCTGCCGGTGCGCATGTTCACTTTGGGCTGGTAATACAGCACCAGCTCGTTCTGCATCAAGGCGCTGCGCATACGCTCCTGGCTTTCATGCTGGGTTTTGATGGCCTCATCCTGGGCCAGATCAAACAAGTGGTAGCCGTTTTTGCCAGACTGCTTGGCCACATACATGGCCTGGTCGGCATGGCGCATCAGGCCGTCGGCATCACAGGGGTCACGCGGAAAAATCGTGACCCCAATGCTGGCCGACACCTGCAACGCCGTGGGCCCTGCGCGGGTGTTGCTGGTCACCTGGCTGCAGGCTGCATGCAACAAGCGCTGCAGCAGGGGCTGACAATCTTCCACCGTCTGCAGATCCACCAACACCGCCACAAACTCATCACCCCCAATACGGGCCAGAGTGTCACCTTCACGCAGGCTTTCTTTCATGCGCCGAGACAGAACCACCAACAAGTCGTCACCGGCATCATGGCCGTGGCTGTCGTTGACCGCCTTGAAACCATCCAGATCAAGGTAGGCCACGGCCAGCATGTTGTTTTTGCGCTGGCACTGAATCAGGGCTTGCTGCAAACGGTCGGCCAGCAGAAGCCGGTTGGGCAAACCTGTGAGGGGGTCAAAGTGGGCAATGTGTTCCAGCTGCTGCTGGTGCTGCCGTTGCGCGGTGATGTCGGCGATCACCCCGACCAGGCCAAGTTTTTCCCCCGCCACACCACAAACCAGCTTGCCCGTCAAATGCGCCCAGAACTCTTCCCCATTGGCGCGGCGGAACTTGCGATCCAGATCAACAAGGGGGATTTCGCTGTTCATCAGGGCCAACATATTCTGGCGGCGCATGTCCCTCTCAGCCGGGTCAACCAGTGCCACATAGTCCATGCCAATCAGGGCATCCATGGAGTAGCCGAACATCTCGACCATGCTGTTGTTGGCCTGGGTGATGCGCCCCGTCATGTCCACCAGAATGATCGAGATGGGGGCGGTGTCCATGATCTGATTGACCAACAACTCGCGGGCGCTGATGAGCTGGTTGGCGGCCACCAGTTGTTCTGTGCGTTCTTGAATACGCTGTTCCAGGCCATCTTGAGCCTGCTGCAATGCAGCCTGTTTGCTCAGCAACTCGGCACGCGATTCGGCCAGATGGCATGCCATCTGGTTGAATGCGCCAGACAGCTCGCCCACCTCGTCATCGACCCCGACATCGGCGCGTGCGTGCAGGTTGCCACGGGCAATTTCCTGGGTCACACCCACCAAAGACCGCAATGGCAGCAGAATGGCCCGCCCCAGGGAGCGTGCCATCACCAGTGCACAGAGCACCGACACCACAAAGATGACCAACACCATCACAAGCACCTGGGTGATGCGGCTGCGCATGGCTTGCGTCACGCTGAGGTCTAGCTGCTGGACGGCCAGCTTGAATTCGTCCGAAATACCGTAAAGCGTGCTTTCCGTGATGGCATTCTGGCGCTGCGAGCGCTGGGAACTTGCATAACCCGTCATGAATTCAAGCGCATCACTCTCAATGCGAAACAAAAGCAGTCGGCCACTTTGATCACCAGCGGCAAATGAACTGC
>VIKI01000006.1 GCA_008080595.1 Comamonadaceae bacterium | reverse complement strand
AGCCGGGGAATCATCTCGCGCACAGCCCCTAGTGGCATGTCCAGCAAAGCCATCAATTCGCGTTGCGAGATGAATTGGCCGCTGCGAATGCCGCCATTCAAAATGTGCTGGGTAAAGCCATGGTAGGCGCGGGCTCGCTGGGTATTCACAAGCGTAATTTCGTTGACAGATGATCCCGGAAAACCGGGGGTGGAGGATTGTTGACGCACTGACATGTTAGCGATACTATCTCACGATTCAAACGCTCGTCAACCTGAATATTTGGAACCGGCAACGCCCCGCACGCAAGCGTTTGCTGTGCGCAAGTGTGACAGGGCTGACTCTCTTCTTCACCACAAGGACACGCCATGCTGACACTGAACCTGCCTTCATCCCGCCCCATGATTTCAGCCGCAGACAAAGAGGTGCTGCTGGTCACCAATGCCGACCTGCGCGAATCGGCCAATGTGGAATGCTGGCCGGTGCAGAACACATTTGAGGTCAAGCTGACGCAGGCGCTGTCCAGCCGTTTTGGCATCACGCTCAAACGTGCCCACGGCTACAAGAATGACAAACGCCACGGTTTTATCAGCAGCCAGCGCGAGGGCAGCGACCTGTTTGCCAGCATTGACCCACAGGCCCCGGTGATTGTGTTGTTGACCGCCTGGCAGTACTCGCACCATTTGGCCCCCAGCCTGGCCAAACACCGTGGCCCGGTGCTGTTGCTGGCCAATTTTGATGGCACCTGGCCGGGGCTGGTGGGCATGTTGTGTATGGCCGGTACCTTGACCGGGCTGGGCAAAGCGTATTCGCGCCTGTGGTCGGCCGGGTTTGATGACGAATTTTTCTTTGACGGCCTGAGTGCCTGGCTGAGCACCGGTCAGATCCGCCACGACACCTCGTATTTACACCCGGTGGATGCGACACACCCGGCATCGGCCACCCCAGCCTGGGCCATCGGCCAACGGGTGGGCGACTATGTGTTGCAGCACAAGGACATCATCGGTCTGTTTGACAGCTTTTGTATGGGCATGATCAACGGCGTGTTTCCGCAAAAAGCGCTGGTCGATATTGGTATGCCGCTGGAAAGCCTGTCGCAGTCGGCGCTGCTGGTTGAAATGGCCAAAGTGCCGCAGTCTTTGCGTGAAGAATGCCTGGCCTGGTACGAAGCCAGAGGCATGCGCTTCCAGTTCGGCACCGACCCCGCCACCGAATTGACTCGCGATCAGGTGCTGGAGCAGTGCGCCATGATGATTGCCATGGCCCGCTTCACCCAGCGTTTTGGTTTGACGGCGGTGGGTGTGCAATACCAGCAGGGTCTGGCGCAGTCTTGCGCGGCCTCTGATTTTGCTGAAGGGGCGATAGGCTCCAGCGAACGCTTTCCGATACCGGATGAGAGCGGCCAGATCATTCGCTCCGGCAAAGCCATCCCCTGCATCAACGAGGTCGACATGGGCACGGCGATTCCGCAGACCATGCTTTGGCGGCTGCTGGATGCGCTGGGCTTGCCGGCCGAGACCACGCTGCATGACATCCGCTGGGGCAGCGACTTTGAAGGCACGTTTTACTGGGACTTTGAGATTTCCGGCTCGGTGCCGTTTGAGCACCTCAAAGGTGGCATCGCCGGGGCCACCGGTTACCGCCAGCCCGCCATGTACTTCCCCAAGGGTGGTTCCTCCATCCATGGCCAGGGCAAGGCCGGGCGGCTGCTGTGGGCGCGGGCACACTACGAAGGCACGCAGGTGTTGATGCACATCGGCACCGGGCATGCGGTGGAGCTGCCCGCCGCCGAATTTGAGCGCCGTCGCCGCGCCACCACCTATGAATGGCCGTTGCTCAACTGCACACTGGATGGGGTCGGTCGGGACGAACTGATGGCGGGGCATCAGAGCAACCACATCACCGTGGCCTATGTGGCCGAAGACCAGTTGTCGGATGTGTTACGTGCTTTTGTGGCACAGGCTTTGCGGCAAAACATCCAGGTGTTGGTGGCAGGTGACGCGGTGAAACTGCTGTAGGGTTTGGCGGGCCGCCAGGTGGCCGGGCGATAATAGGGGGCTTCCTTTGCGCGGCCTCAGGCCGCCGGGCCTGCCGACCCTTGTCTCACCCTTTTGAAATAGACCCCTGACATGACCCAGTCCGCCAACCCCAGCACCATCAGTGTTGCCGACATTCGCAAATCATTTCTCGACTTTTTTGCCTCCAAAGGCCACACCGTGGTGGCCTCCAGCCCCTTGGTGCCGGGCAATGACCCGACGCTGATGTTCACCAACTCCGGCATGGTGCAGTTCAAGGACGTGTTCCTGGGGACGGATAAGCGCTCCTATGTGCGTGCCGCGTCCGTGCAAGCCTGCTTGCGTGCCGGTGGCAAACACAATGACCTGGAAAACGTCGGCTACACCGCACGCCATCACACCTTCTTCGAGATGCTGGGCAACTGGAGTTTTGGCGACTATTTCAAGCGCGAGTCGCTCAAATGGGCCTGGGAACTGCTGACCGAGGTCTACAAGCTGCCCAAAGAGCGCCTGCTGGCCACCGTTTATGAAGAAGACGACGAAGCCTATGACATCTGGACCCAAGAAATTGGCCTGCCCCCCGAGCGTGTGATCCGCATCGGCGACAACAAGGGCGGCCGCTACAAGAGCGACAACTTCTGGATGATGGCCGACACCGGCCCCTGCGGCCCTTGCTCTGAAATCTTTTATGACCATGGCGACCACATCCCCGGCGGCCCACCCGGCAGCCCGGAAGAAGACGGCGACCGCTTCATCGAAATTTGGAACAACGTGTTCATGCAATTCAACATGGACGAAACCGGAGCGGTGACCCCGCTGCCCGCACCCTGCGTGGACACCGGTATGGGCCTGGAGCGCCTGGCCGCCATCCTGCAACACGTGCACAGCAATTACGAGATCGACCTGTTTGACGCGCTGATCAAAGCCGCCGCGCGTGAAACCCACATCACCGACCTGACCAACCCGTCGCTCAAGGTGATTGCCGACCACATCCGCGCCACTGCGTTTTTGGTGGCGGACGGCGTGCCGCCGAGCAACGAAGGCCGTGGTTATGTGCAGCGCCGCATCATCCGCCGCGCCATCCGCCATGGCTACAAACTAGGCCAGAAAACCCCGTTTTTCCACAAACTGGTGCCCGATCTGGTGGCCCAGATGGGCGCAGCCTACCCGCATCTGGCCGAGCAGGCACAGCGCATCATGGAGGTGTTGCGGTTGGAAGAAGAGCGTTTTTATGAGACGCTGGAAGTGGGCATGCAGATTCTGGATGAGGCCTTGGCTGGCGAGGTGAAGGTGCTTCCGGGTGACGTGGCCTTCAAGTTACACGACACCTTTGGCTTCCCTCTGGACTTGTCGGCTGACGTGTGCCGTGAGCGTGGTTTGACAGTGGATTCCGCCGGTTTTGATGCCGCCATGGCGCACCAAAAAGCCCAGGGCCGTGCCGCTGGCAAGTTCAAGATGGACAAGGCGCTGGACTACTCCGGCGCAGGCAATGAATTTGTGGGCTACGAGCACTTGACAGCCACTACAGAAATAATAGCTATTTACGCTGATGGTGCAAGCGTTACAAGCCTAAAAGAGGGTCAAAATGGGGTGTTGGTGCTGGCCTCCACACCGTTTTATGGTGAAAGCGGTGGTCAAGTGGGTGATTCGGGCGCGGTGTTCTGCGACCACGCTTTGTTTGAGGTGGCGGACACACAAAAAATCAAGGCCGATGTGTTTGGCCACCACGGCACGCTCAAAACCGGTGAACTCAAAGTGGGTGACGGTGTCACGGCGCATGTGAACTCCAGCGCCCGTGCCGCCACCCAACGTAACCACTCGGTCACGCACTTGATGCACAAAGCCCTGCGTGAAGTGCTGGGCGGCCACGTGCAGCAAAAAGGCAGCCTGGTCAACCCGGATCGCACCCGTTTTGACTTTGCCCACAATGCGCCGGTGACCGATGCGGAGATCCGCGAGATTGAAGCCCGCGTGAATGCCGAGATTCTGAGCAACGCCGCCACCCAGGCGCGGGTGATGGATATCGAGTCGGCCCAGAAAACTGGCGCGATGATGCTGTTTGGCGAAAAATATGGCGAGACGGTGCGGGTGCTCGACATTGGCGAAAGCCGCGAACTGTGCGGCGGCACCCATGTGGCACGTACCGGCGACATTGGCCTGTTCAAGGTGGTGGCCGAGAGTGGTGTGGCGAAAACGCCTTGCATTACCTGCAGCATCTGGAAGACAGCATGGGTAATGCCGCCCACCTGCTGAAAACCCCGGTGGTCGAGGTCAATGACCGCCTGGTGACGGTGCTGGATCACGTCAAAACCCTGGAAAAAGAAGTGGCCGCACTCAAAGGCAAGCTGGCCTCTGCCCAGGGTGATGAGCTGGTGACACAGGCGCAAGACCTCAAAGGGGTGAAGCTGCTGGTGGCCCGCCTGGAGGGGGCCGATGTGAAGACCCTGCGCGACACCATGGACAAGCTCAAGGACAAGCTGAAAACCGCCGTCATCGTGCTCGGCGTGGTCGATGGGGCCAAGGTGCAAATCGCTGTGGGTGTGACCCCCGACACCACCGGCAAGGTCAAAGCCGGTGAACTGGTCAACTTTGTTGCGGCCCAGGTCGGTGGCAAAGGCGGCGGCAAGCCCGACATGGCCATGGCCGGTGGCACCGAGCCCGCACAACTGGCGCAAGCCTTGGCCAGCGTGCAAGCCTGGGTGGAAGCGAAACTCTGATTGCTATATAAATAGCAGCTTATTGCGCTTGTTATATAAGCGCTGCAGCCTGATTTTTCATCATTTTTTAACCGACTCTCTTTTCAAGGCGACCTATGAGTGCTTTTTTGAATGAAACCGTTTTAAGCGTCCACCACTGGACTGATCGCCTGTTCAGCTTCACCACCACACGTGACGAAACGCTGCGCTTCTCCAACGGCCACTTCACCATGATTGGCTTGCGTGATGCCAATGGCAAACCGCTGCTGCGTGCTTACAGCATCGTCAGCGCCAACTACGAAGACCATCTGGAGTTTTTGAGCATCAAGGTGCAAGACGGCCCGCTCACTTCCAAGCTGCAGCACATCCAGGTCGGTGACAAGATTGTGGTGGGCAAAAAACCCACCGGTACGCTGTTGATCGACTATCTGCTGCCCGGCAAAAACCTGTATCTGTTTGGTACCGGTACCGGTCTGGCTCCTTTCCTGAGCATTGTGCGCGACCCGGAAACCTATGAAAAGTTTGAAAAAGTGATTTTGGTGCATGGTGTGCGCCAAGTCGCTGAGTTGGCTTACCACGATTACCTCACGCAAGAGCTGCCAGACCACGAATTTCTGGGTGAGATGGTCAGTGCCCAAATGCTGTACTACCCTACTGTGACCCGTGAGCCGTTCAAAAACCAGGGGCGTATCACCGATCTGATTGAGTCCGGAAAATTGCAGACGGATCTGGGTTTGCCCAAGTTTGACCCGGCCACCGACCGCGCCATGATGTGCGGCAGCCCGGCCCTGCTGAAAGACCTGAAACACATTCTGGAAAAACGTGGCTTCCTGGAAGGCAACACCACCAAGCAGGGTGACTTTGTGGTCGAACGTGCCTTTGTGGAGCAGTGATCCGCATGACCTACCACCTTTACGCCATCGGCAACGCGCTGGTTGATAGCGAATACGAAGTCTCTGATGCGCAGTTGCAAGCGGCTGGCGTAGAAAAACGCCACATGACGCTGATTGATGCGGCCCGGCGCACCGAACTGCTTAAACATGTGCACAGCGTTAAATCACACCGTACCGGCGGCGGTTCGGCGGGTAACACGGTGGCGAGCTCGGTGATTTCTACACCAAAGACCTGGTATCGCATGGCGTGGCCACCAACCTGACCCACACCAAGCCGCCACAAGGCCAAACCGGCAGCTGCATGGTGATGGTGACCCCGGATGCCGAGCGCAGCATGAGCACTTTTTTGGGCGCCACGGCCGAGCTTGATGATGCCGCCTTGCATCCGCATGACATCGTCAAGGCCCGCGTGTACTACATGGAAGGCTACCTGGCCGCTTCGCCAACAGGTTTGGGTGCAGCCGTACAAGGCCGCTTGATCGCCAAGCAGGCCGGGGTGAAACTGGCCACCACGCTCAGCGACATGAGCATGATCAACTTTTGCCGCCCCGGTCTGGAAGCCATGGTGCAAGATGATCTGGACTTCTTGTTTTGCAACGAAGAAGAAGCCCAGGTGTGGTGTGGCAGCCAGGACATGGCGCAGATTTGCCAGAAGCTCGGCAGCCAAGCCCAGACCGTGTGCCTGACGCGCAGCGCCAAAGGCTGTCTGGTGATTGAGCAAGGCCAGGTCACGGAAGTGCCCACAACGCAGGTTAAAGCCATCGACACCAATGGGGCAGGCGACATGTTTGCTGGAGCCTTTTTGTATGCGGTGACACACGGGCACAGCCATGCCCAGGCCGCCTGGCTGGCCAACCGGGCCGCAGGTCGGGTGGTGGCGCAATACGGCAACCGTTTGAGTCAGGACGTGGTGAATAGCCTGAAGGCCGAATTCAACCAATACACCATGGGTTGACCCGGGGAGTCAGGCCACATCTTGTCGCTCTGCGATAGGGCTTGCAGGCCTGGTAGATGGTCGGATCGCTTAGGGTTATTGCCCATGGTTTGACCCCGATGGGACGTTAAACTATCGCCGGGTTAATGGTGCGTGCTGGTATGATCAATCGTAAGTAGCTTATTTATGTTGCTGCCTTCGCCCCCTGCTTGTCAACCATGTGGCTGGCAGTACCGTTGTTAGTTCAGGCAGTGCATGGTTCGTCTGCCCAATTTTTTGTTCAACTCACTTGGAAACATACTCTATGACAACACGTCGCGTATTCATGATGCAATCTGTGGTTGGTGCCAGCGTATTGGCCTCTGGCGCTGCAATGGCTGCTGCTCCTATGGTTGCCGAGACCGATGCCAACGCCAAGGGCTTGGCCTATTCGGCTGATGCCACCAAGTCCAAGAACGCAAAATACAAAGCAGGCCAATCTTGTGCCAACTGCGCCTTGTTCCAGGGTAAAGCGGGCGACGCTGAAGGTGGTTGCCCACTGTTTGCTGGCAAACAAGTGTCTGCCAAAGCTTGGTGCAGCGCCTACGCCAAGAAGGCCTAAGCTCACAACTGGGTTCGCCCGGTTCACATAAAACCCACCCTTGCGGTGGGTTTTGTTTTTTCAAGGCAGGTAAGACGGTGCAGCCAAATTTCGGATAATCACCCCATGAACCCTTCAATCAATGCTGACCCGGCCGAGCTGGCCAAATTTTCGGACTTGGCCCATCGCTGGTGGGATGCCGATGGAGAATTTCGCCCACTGCATCAAATCAACCCCTTGCGCCTGGCGTGGATCAATGGCTTGTGTCCGCTCAATGGCAAAACCGCGCTGGATGTGGGTTGTGGTGGCGGTATCTTGAACGGGCATTGACTTGTCGACCAAAGCCTTGCGGATTGCTCAATTGCACGCTCTGGATGCTGAAACTCGTAACGTGACCTATCGAGAAATCAGTGCCGAGGCCATGGCGCTTGAACAGCCGGCCGGTTTTGATGTGGTGACTTGTATGGAAATGCTGGAGCATGTGCCGGATCCGGCTTCGGTGGTGCAGGCTTGTGCTTCGCTGGTCAAGCCCGGTGGCTGGGTGTTTTTCTCCACGCTCAACCGCAATCCCAAATCTTTCATGCTGGCCATTGTGGGTGCTGAGTATGTGCTGAACATGTTGCCGCGTGGCACGCATGAGTATGCCAAGATGATTCGCCCCAGCGAATTGGCGGGTTTTTGTCGCGCAGCCGGTTTGAATGTGACCCAGGCGCGTGGCCTGTCATTTAATCCGCTCACCCAGCGTTATTGGATGAACGATGACACCAGTGTGAACTATCTGCTGGCCACGCAAAAACCGCTTGGTCCACAGTTGTGAGTTCCGGCATGACGCATTTTGAGGGTGTGACAGCGGTTTTGTTTGACCTGGACGGTACGCTGATTGACAGTGCCCCCGATCTGGCCGCTGCTGTGGACACCATGCGTGTGACGCGCGGTTTGCCTTCTTTGCCTTTGGCGCACTACCGACCCATGGCCGGCGCAGGGGCCAGGGGAATGTTGGGACTGGCTTTTGGCTTGACCCCGGAAAACCCGGAATTCGGCATCCTGAGAGAAGAATTCTTCTGCAACTATGAACGTTGCATGACACAGAATACCCACATTTTTGAGGGTGTCCCTGAAGTGTTGACCGCTCTGTCTGAGCAAAGACTGAAGTGGGGCGTGGTCACCAACAAGTCCGAGCGCTTTACGCTGCCGTTGACGCGCTCCATGGCTTTGTTCAACTCGGCTTCCACGATTGTGAGTGGCGACACCACACCCTACGCCAAGCCGCATCCCGAGCCCTTGCTGGAAGCCGCGCGCCGAATGGGTGTGCCACCTCAGCATTGTGTGTATGTGGGGGACGATGAACGTGACATCGTGGCCGGCCGGGCTGCGGGCATGATCACGGTGGCGGTGACCTATGGCTACCTCGGGGCGCAGGCCGATACCACCCGCTGGGGGGCTCACGCCACAATTAATTGTGTGAATGAGCTGTTGCCCCTCTTGCAATTGGCCGTCACGGCCTAAAATAGCATGCATGGGGCTGCACTGGTTTCGACGTGGATTCGGACGCGCAGCAGGGCATGTCGAGCTGAATGCGCTCGTAAAACAGATTCAAAAAAACTAACTGCAAACGACGAACGTTTCGCACTCGCTGCTTAATCGCACGTGAGCCTCACAACAGTCAGCCGATCGGCTGGGCAAGGGTAGTCAAATCGCAAGGTTGGGCTGTCCAGGCTGTGGGGTAATATCATTCGGCTGGGGTCGCCTTGGGTAACTTAGGGCGGCCTGAGAAAATAGGTTGCTGGCGATTTGCATAGCGTGCCACTGCGCGATGTGAAAAGCGAGATCCAAATCAGATGGCTACACATGTAGAACTGTTCGAAGAAGGTTTGCGGACGGGGGTTCAAATCCCCCCAGCTCCACCATACATATAAAGAAGGCCAGGAAAGTCTCCGGGCTTTTTTTTGCCTGAAATCTCCAATCCATGCGGGGTTGCGGGCATTGATGTGACGGATTCCGGGCGATGGGCTACCGAATGGCATCTTCATTCAATCACGCAGGTTAAAGAATGCGAGTGACCGAGCCGATATCCAAGTCAATCACACAAGGATATCGCCATGGATGTTTCCCCTGCCGCACTCGTGAATGCATCTGTCCAAATGCAGCAGAGCCAAGTGGCTCAAACCGCTCAGATTCTGGTGTTGAAAAAGGCCATGGATGTTCAGGAGGCTGGGGCTCTGGCCTTGTTGCAGGCTCTCCCACTGGCCACCAGTGGTCATTTGGGTACGCAGGTCAATACACTGGCGTAGAGGGTCTGGTCTTCATACCCCGTGAGATCGTGACACCCGCTGGGGGTTGACCCTGAATTTGGCCTAGCTTCAGAATTCGCATGGCGTGTGGCCATCTTGTCCCATGATTTCTGGCTAAACTCAGCGGCCCCCCATGGGGTGCTATTCACTTTGGGAACGATATCAACACCATGAACTTACATTTTTCAAAGCTTGCCCGTCGGCTGCAACACGGCTTTACCCTGATTGAACTGATGGTGGTGTTGCTCATCATTGGCGTGCTGGCGGCGTTGATTGTGCCCAATGTGCTGGATCGTGCCGATGATGCCCGGGTTACCGCAGCCAAGACGGATGTCACCAACCTGATGCAAGCCCTGAAGCTTTACAAGCTCGACAACCAGCGTTACCCCACGGCGGAGCAGGGTTTGCAAGCGCTGCTGGTGAAGCCCACGGTGGCTCCGGTGCCGGGCAACTGGAAAACTTACCTGGATCAATTGCCCAAAGACCCCTGGGGCCAGCCTTATGTCTACCTGAACCCCGGCATCAAGGGTGAGGTGGATGTGATGTCTTATGGGGCAGATGGACAAGCTGGTGGCGAGGGCAAGAACGCTGACGTTGGCAGCTGGCAGCCCTGATGTCCATGCCCAAGCAGGGTGGTTTCACGCTGCTGGAGTTGCTGGTGGTGCTGGCCATTGTGGCGATCGGCTCGGCCGGTGTCGGTTTTGCCATGCGCGATGGTACACAAACCCAGTTGGAGCGCGAGGCACTGCGTTTGTCTGCCTTGCTTGAAACAGCGCGTGCGCGTTCACAGCTGGCGGGGGTTGCGGTGCGCTGGCAACCCTCAGGCACAGGTTTCCGTTTTGACGGGCTGTCCGTGCCGAAAGACAGCACCGCCAGTTTGCCAACGGCCTGGCTGGATGCCGATACCCGCGCCGTGGTGGATGCTCCGGCCAACGCCAATGGCGGACTGCCTACAGCTTTGCTGTTGGGGCCTGATCCGATCATTGCACCCCAGAGCGTGACGCTCTCCTCGCGCAGCCAACCCGACAAAACACTGCGTTTGGCGACCGATGGGGTACGGCCATTTGCGGTCACGGTGCAACCATGAATTCCTCCCCCCATCGTGCAACGCAACCCTGCCGAGCAGGCCTGCACGCAGGTTTTACCCTGATCGAGGTGCTGGTGGCCCTGGGCATTGTGGCGATTGCCTTGGCTGCCGGTCTGCAAGCCACCGGGGCCATCACCCGCCATGCGCAGCGCCAGTCAGACATGCTGCTGGCCCAGCTGTGTGCTGAAAACGCCTTGGTCAAGGTGCGGCTGGCACGCCAATTGCCCGGGGTGGGCGACAGCACCAGCGAATGTACGCAAGCGGGCCGTAACTTGACCGTGGCGCAGGCGGTGCGCCCCACCCCCAATCCCAACTTCAGGCGGGTGGATGCGCAGGTGTTGGATGGTGAGGTGCCGATCTGGCGCATCAGCACCGTGGTGGGGCGCTTCTGATGCGTCGCCTTCATGGGTTCACGTTGATTGAATTGCTGGTGGCCATCAGCATCATGGCGCTGATGGCGGTGCTGAGCTGGCGCGGGCTCGATGGCATCAGCCGCTCGCAAATCCAATTGCAGCAACGCAGTGACGATGTGCAGGCGCTTCAAGTCACGCTGGGCCAGTGGGGGGCCGACCTGGACGCACTGGCCGAGCAGCCCAACACCCCCAGTCTGGATTGGGATGGCCGCGCCCTGCGTATCTTGCGCCACAGCAGCGCTGGTGCGGGTGCGGGGCTGCACGTGGTGGCCTGGGCCCGGCGCAGCATCGATGGCGCAGGCCAATGGCTGCGCTGGCAATCACCCGAGTTGCGCACCCGCGGCGAGCTTGACCTGGCCTGGCAAAAAGCCCAACTCTGGGCGCAAACCCCCAGTGATGATGATCGCCAGCGTGAGGTGCGCACCGTGGCACTGGAGTCCTGGCAAGTCTTTTACTACCGTGGCAACGCCTGGACCAACCCCTTGTCCAGTGCCGGTGCGCCTGATGCCGCCACTCCCGGCGCGGGGGCTGCGCCAGGTGTCGCTGCGGATGTCAAAACCACCCCCGACGGTGTGCGCCTGGTGTTGAACCTGTCCAGCGGGCAAGCGCTCAGCGGCACACTCACCCGTGACTGGGTGCGCCCGGTGCTGGGAGGTGGCCCATGAGTTTCAGGATGAAGGCGCAGCATGGGGCCGCGATTCTGATGGCCATGCTCACCGTGGTGCTGGTGGCCACCCTGGCTGCGGGCATGATGTGGCAGCAGTGGCGCGGGGTCGAACTTGAATCGGCCCAGCGCACCCGGGTGCAATCGGCCTGGATACTGACCGGTGCGCTGGACTGGGCGCGGCTGATCCTGCGCGAAGATGCCCGCCAAGGCGGTGCAGACCACCTGTCCGAGCCCTGGGCCGTGCCGCTGGCCCCGGCGCGTTTGTCGACTTTTCTGGCGGCCGAACGCGGCCAGGCCCTGGTCACGGATGAGAATGACCCAGATCAGGAGGCTTTCCTGGCCGGGGGCATGCAAGACCTGCAAGCGCGGCTGAATGTGAGCAACCTGATCGACAACGGCAAGCTGCATGAACCCAGCATGGCCGCCTGGGGCCGCTTGTTCACGCACCTCAACCTGTCTGAAAGTGAGCTTGAGCGCATGACACAGCGCCTGCTGCAAGCCAATGTGGCGCAGGTCGCTGGCAAAGCCAATGCCCAAGCGGCCTTGGTTCCACAAACCGTGAGTGATCTGGCCTGGCTGGGTGTTTCACCCAACAGCCTTCAGATGATCACGCCTTTTGTCACGCTGCTGCCAGTGCGAACGCCGGTCAACCTGAACACTGCCCCACCCGAGGTGTTGATGGCCAGCATACCTGGGCTGGACATGGCGCAGGCACGCCAGCTGGTGCAGTCACGCGCCACCAAACCGCTCGACACCCTGGCCGATGCCGAGCAGCGCATCGGCAACCCACAGCTGCGCCTGGATGCGGCCTTGCACAGCATCGCCTCACGTTATTTCAGCGTTACCGGGCAATTGCGCATGGGCTCCACCACGCTGCAAGAGCGCTCGGTGTTGCAACGCGACGGGCTGAACGTGAAAACTCTCAGCCGCACGCGAGAGCTCGTGTCCGCCGAGGACGCGCCTCTACAATAAAAACCATGACCTCCCTGATCATCTCCCTCCCTCTGGTTACCCTGGATGCGGCCACCTTGTTTGACCATGTGCTCAGCACCGATGGCCAGACGGTGAGTGCACACGCCAGCGTACCCCTGGCCTTGCTGCCCAGCACGCATGACGAGGTGGTGGCCCTGGTGCCCGCGCAGGCGCTGTCATGGCATCAGGTGAAGTTGCCCGAAGGCAGCCTGCCGCGGACTTTGGGCGGCAAGCAGGCCAGTGCCCGCTTGCGCAGCATTCTGGAAGGTGTGCTGGAAGACCAGTTGCTGGACGACCCGACCCAGTTGCACCTGGCCTTGCAGCCCCAGGCCAGCTCGGCTGCGCCCATGTGGGTGGCCGCTTGTGACCGGGCCTGGCTCAAAAATGTCTTGAATGCGCTGGCGCAAGCCGGGCATGCCGCCAGCCGCATCGTGCCCGAGTTCACACCCCAAGCCTTGCAAGAGCTGGTGCTGGTCACCGGTGAGGCCGATGCGCCCCAGGTGGCTGGTTTGCAGCGTTTGCCAGGCACGGCAGACACTGCTGGCGCAGCTTTCGGCGCGTTGCTGGTGACCGGTTTAAGCCCCCAAGCCCTGCTCTTGCTGGACGGGGCCAGTGCAGCACATCCGCCACCCGATGCGCCTCAAGTGGTGGCCGAGCCGGCGGTGGCAGCTGTGGCTGAGCGGTATTTTCAGCGCCCGGTGACACTGATCCAGCACGCTGATCGCCTGCTGCAAGCCGCCCAAACGCCATGGGATCTGGCCCAGTTTGACCTGGCCCATGCCGCCCGGGACCGCCGTTGGGCCAGTGTGGCGCAGGCGTTCAGCCAGTTTGCCCGTGCACCGCAGTGGCGGCTGGCCCGGTTCGCCATGCTGGCTCTGGTCCTGGTGAATCTGATCGGGCTGAATGTTTTGGCCTTGCGTGAGCAAGCTAGCCTGAATGCCAAACGCCTGGCGGTGCGTGCGGTCTTGCAAGACAGCTTCCCCAAAGTGCCGGTGGTGGTGGATGCCCCTTTGCAAATGGCCCGTGAGGTGGCCGCATTGCAGCGTGCCAGTGGCACGGCTTCAGGCACTGATTTGGAGACTATTTTGGCATCATTTTCGGCTGTAGCGCCCGTTGAGTATGCGACAACAGCTATTGAATATGTAGCAAATGAATTGCGTTTGAAAGGGCCGGATATGGCCGATGCTCAGGGGCTTGTAGCCCAGCTCAAAGCCGCTGGCCTGCGTGCCAGCCAGCAAGGTGATCAGTGGCTGATTGCCGCCGGAGGCCAGCCATGAGTGTGATGAAAGACGTATCGACACGCTGGCAAAACGTCTCCCGGCGTGAACAGCGGCTGATCCTGTTGGCGCTGGGGGTGGTGGCGCTGGCGCTGCTCTGGTGGGTGGCGCTGGCTCCGGCCTTGAAGCTGCTCAAAGCCGCACCGGCGCAGCATCTGGCGTTGGATGCCCAGTTGCAACAGATGCAGCAGTTGCAAGCCCAGGCCCAGGCCTTGCGTTCCCAGCCGGTGTTGTCGGCCGCGCAAGCCCGCAGTGCACTGGAAGATTCGGTCAAGCTACTGGGCAGTGGAGCCAAAATGGGGGTGCAGGCCGAGCGCGTCACCCTGACCCTGAAAGCCGTGGCTCCCGACGCATTGGCCCAGTGGCTGGCCAGTGCCCGGCTGAACGCCCACATGGCTCCGCTAGAGGCGCACCTGACGCGCAACAGCAGTGCTGGCTGGGATGGCACGCTGGTGCTGCAATTGCCTGCGCAGTAAGGGCCACGATGTCATGAGCTGGTTGAGCCGCGTTCCCCCTTCTTCACGTTTTTCACGCCCTGGCGTGCAGCCGCCTTGGGTCTGGGCCTGGAGCGGGTTGCTGCTGGGGGCGGTTCTGAGTGTGCTGCTGTTTGCCCCGGCGCATTGGCTGGCCGCTGCGGTCGGCCAGGCCAGCCAGGGTCAGGTGTTATTGCAAGATGCGCGGGGGACAGTCTGGTCAGGCTCGGCACTGGTCGGGGCTGCTGTTGCAACTGAACACCAGTTGCTGCCTGGCGCAGCCGTGGCGGGTGGCTTTGATGCCGCGCTGGGGTGGGTTCCAGGTGACGCTGTCTGACAGTCCGTCGACCTGGCCGGCGCAGTTGCTCAGCGGTTTGGGCACGCCGTTCAACACCATGGCTCCCCAGGGGCAACTGGCCTTGAGCACCCAGGGCCTGAGCCTGACCTGGGCGGCCGGGCGCTTGCAGGTGGCCGGGCAAACGCAATTGCAGCTGCAAGACCTGTCCTCGCGCTTGTCCACCCTCAGCCCGATGGGCAGTTACCGCTTCACTCTCACCGGTGGCAGTGCACCAGAACTGTTGCTGGTCACCCTCAAAGGGCCGCTGCAACTCTCTGGCCGAGGCCAGTGGGTGGGGGGCAAACTGCGTTTTGCGGGAGAGGCCAGCAGCACGCCAGAGCATCTGAGTGCCTTGTCGAATTTGTTGAACATCATCGGGCGGCGCGACGGTGCGCGCTCGGTGATCAATTTGGGATAGTTTCATGCGTCAGTACCCTATGTCACACCGCTTTTCTGCATCCAGGAATACTATTGTTTCAATAGCTGTTTGCGCTTTATTGACGGGCGCTACAAGCCTGTTTTCCTTGCAATCATTGGCCCAATCGACGACCCCGGTGAAAGCCAGCGATGCGGTCACGCTGAATTTTCAGGGGGCCGAGATCGAGGCTGTGGCCCGCACCTTTGCCAGTATCACCGGGCGCAACGTGGTGGTCGATCCGCGTGTCAAAGGCACGCTCACGCTGGTGTCTGACAAACCGGTCAGCCGCGCGGCAGCTCTGGGCCAATTTATCGCGGCGCTGCGCTTGCAAGGCTACACATTGGTGGAGTCGGGTGGCCTGTACAAAGTGGTGCCCGAGGCCGAGGCCAAATTACAAAGCGCTGGCGTGACGATTCAAGACAACAGCTCGGCCAACCTGCCCGCCAGCAACCAGATTGCCACCCAAATCTTCAAGCTCAACCACGAGTCGGCCAACAACCTGGTGCCGGTGCTGCGCCCTTTGATCAGCCCCAACAACACCATCAATGCCAATCCCGGCACCAATTCGCTGGTGATCACCGACTATGGCGACAACCTGCGCCGCCTGTCCCTCATCATTGCCGCGCTGGACGTGGCCAATGCCACTGATGCCGAGGTGATTCCCTTGCAGCATGCCCTGGCGGCTGATCTGGTGCCGCTGGTGCAGCGGCTGATCGGGGCCAGTGCGTCGGCCGCGCCCGCGGGTGCGGCCGATGCCGCGTTCAAAACCACGGTGATGGCCGAGCCACGCTCCAACGCACTGATTGTGCGGGCGGCCAGTGGTGCTCAGCTTGAACTGGTGCGCTCAATGATCCAAAAACTGGATCAGCCCGATATCTCCAGCAGCAATGGCCCGGCCGGCAACATCCATGTGGTGTACCTGAAAAATGCCGATGCCACCAAGCTGGCCGTGACCCTGCGTGCCGCCATGAGCAGCGGTGCCAGCCCGGCTACGACAGCGACAGCGGCAACCGCCACTGCACCCGGGGCTGCAGCGACTCCGGCAGTCACTACCGGTGGACAAATCCAGGCCGATGCGGCTACCAACTCCCTCATCATCACCGCGCCCGAGCCGCAATACCGGCAATTGCGTGCCGTCATCGACAAGCTTGATGCCCGCCGGGCGCAGGTGTTTGTGGAAAGCCTGATTGCCGAGGTCAGCATGGACAAGGCCGCCGAATTTGGCATCCAGTGGCAAGGCCCCTTGGGCAGTGCCGGTAGCGGTGTGGTCGGATTGCTGGGCAGCAACTTTGGCACCCTCGGCAAAAACATCATCAATCTGGCCACCGGTGCGGCCAACGGCACGGTATCACCTGGGCGCGGCCTCAACATTGGTGCGGCGCAAAAAACCAACGGTGTCTATGTGCTGGGTTTCCTGGCCCGCTTTCTGGAAGACTCCGGCAGCGGCAATGTGTTGTCTACCCCCAATTTGCTCACGCTGGACAATGAAGAAGCCAAGATTGTGATCGGCCAGAATGTGCCCTTTGTCACCGGCCAGTTCACCAGCACCGGGGCCACCACGGGGGGCACGGTCAACCCGTTCCAGACCATTGAGCGTAAAGACGTCGGCCTGACACTCAAGGTGAAGCCGCAAATCAGCGAAAACGGCACCGTCAAGATGGCGATTTACCAGGAGGTGAGTAATGTGCTGGCTTCCAGCGTGAACGCACCGAATGGTCCCACCACCAACAAGCGCACGATTGAATCCAATGTGCTGGTGGAAGACGGTGCGATTGTGGTGCTGGGCGGCTTGTTGCAAGACGAATACGCCGGCAACCAGGAAAAAGTGCCGGGTCTGGGGGACGTGCCTTTCTTTGGTAGCCTGTTCAAAAGCGAGTCACGCAGCCGCAAAAAAACCAACTTGATGGTGTTTTTGCGCCCGGTGGTGGTGCGTGATGCCTCTTCCACAGACAAGCTCTCGATGGATCGCTACGACCTGATGCGCTCCGGCATGCAGAACGCACAGCCCGCTGCCAGCACCATGATACCGGTCAACGAGGCCCCGGTGCTGCCCGCCGCGCCGGGCAAAACCGGCACGGCTTCCCCAGGCAACCTCAAACCTCTGGGCCAGTAGACCATGCGCTACCCCCTGCCTTACGCTTTTGCGCGCACCCACCAGCTGTTGCTGGAGGAAGAAGCCGACCAGTTCACCCTGTGGCTGCATCCGGCATCCCATGCGGCGGCGGTGAGTGAGGTGTGCCGCAAATACCCACAGCTGAAGTTGCAGATCCAGGAGGCCGCGGGTTTGGTGCAACGCATCAGCGCGGCCTACGCGCAAGGTGAATCCAGTGCGGCGGCGGTGGTCAACGAGGTGGAAAGTGATGCGGATTTGAGCCGCATGATGCAAGACCTGCCCGCCATTGAAGACCTGCTGGAAACCTCGGACGATGCGCCCATCATCCGTATGCTCAATGCGCTGTTGACGCAAGCCGCCCGCGACGGGGCCAGTGACATCCATATCGAGCCCTACGAGCGCCATTCCAGCGTGCGTTTCCGGGTTGACGGCACGCTGCGCGAAGTGGTGCAGCCCAATCGGGCCTTGCATGCGGCGTTGATCTCGCGTCTGAAAATCATGGCCGAGCTGGACATTGCCGAGCGTCGTATGCCGCAAGACGGGCGCATCAGCCTGCGTATTGGCACCCGTGCGGTCGACGTGCGGGTGAGCACTCTGCCGAGCGCCCATGGTGAGCGTGCGGTGCTGCGTCTGCTGGACAAATCCGAGGGCAAACTCAGCCTGGAAGGCTTGGGTATGCAGGGCGAGGTGCTGCAACAATTTGAGCAGTTGGTGGCCCAGCCGCACGGCATCGTGCTGGTCACCGGCCCGACCGGTTCGGGCAAAACCACCACGCTCTACGCGGCCTTGAGCCGCCTGGATGCCAAGCGCAACAACATCATGACGGTGGAAGACCCGATTGAGTATGAGCTGGCCGGTGTCGGCCAGATCCAGGTCAACCCAAAGATCGAGCTGGACTTTGCCAAAGCCTTGCGTGCCATCCTGCGGCAAGACCCCGACATCATCATGATCGGCGAAATCCGCGACTTCGAGACCGCCCAAATCGCCATCCAGGCCAGCCTGACCGGCCACCTGGTGCTGGCCACGCTGCACACCAACGATGCCTCCAGCGCTGTGACCCGCCTGACCGACATGGGCATCGAGCCATTCTTGCTGTCAAGCTCGCTGCTGGGGGTGCTGGCCCAGCGTCTGGTGCGCAAGCTGTGCACCCATTGCGGCGGAAAAGGCTGCGAGCAGTGTGGTCACACCGGTTACGCCGGTCGCAGTGGTGTCTTCGAGCTGCTGGTCACCAACGATGCGATCCGCGCCCAAATCCACAACCGTGCCTCCGAGGCCGACATCCGCCACGCCGCCCAAGCCGCAGGCATGGTGCTGATGCGTGAAGACGGCGAACGCCTGGTGCGCACTGGGGTGACCTCGCGCGAAGAGTTGCTGCGGGTTACGCGCGATTGAGCCCGTATCATCCCGATTTGAACGGAGGCCCCATGACTGCCCGAGACATCGAAGCCGCGCTTCTGACACGCTGTACCGCCATTGCAACGCAGGCTGGGCTGACCGCACAAGATCAGCGCGAGGCCAATGTGTTCCAAACTGCGGCGATGGTCGTGCGCTCGCAATTCCCGCGTGAATCCACCAGTCTGATGCAGGCCAGTGAGCAGTATTTCGCCCTACACCCCAAAGAAAGATTGGCACCAGTAGATGTTGTCAGGCACGGCTGGATCACCAGCCTGCCACGCTTGCGTGACATGCTGACGCGCCAGTTTCATCGGCACTGAAATCATGCCGGCCACCCCCATGTTCCATACCCACACTGCCTTGGCCGCAGGATTGCGGGAGCTCCTCAGGCAACTTGAAGAGCGGCTTTCACTGCGCAGTCCGATCAATGTGTATTTGGCGGGAGGGATGGCGGTTCACCTCTACACAGCAAGTCGTGTCACGACCGATGTTGATGCTGAATTTGGCAGCCGGGTTTTTATCCCGAACGACCTCATTGTGGACGTGACGCTAGAAGATGGAACCCAGCAGGCTGTTTACTTTGACACCAATTACAACTCGTCTTTTGCGCTGATGCACGAGGACTACCTTGATGATGCCATTGCGCTCAACCTGGGCACGGAGCACATCAAGCTTCATGTTCTTTCACCTGTTGATCTTGCAGTCAGCAAAATTGCCCGATTCGCCGACAACGACAAGGAAGATATTTCCGCCTTGGTGCGCCTGGGTCTGACCACTGCCGACGAGATTGAACACCGCGCGACAAGCGCCTTGGGTGGCTATGTTGGCGGCTTGGCCATGTTGCGCCTGAATCTGCGCGACACGCTGGCGCTGGCTCGTCAAGTTGAAGCGAATATCACCCGGCGTAACCCTGTTGAATAACCCATGCCTGTCTATTCTTTTGAAGCCCTAAGCAACGCTGGCGAGACCCGCAAAGGCGTGATGGAGGCCGATTCGGCCAAAGCCGCGCGGGCCCAGCTGCGGGCTCAAGCCCTGGTGCCGCTCAAGGTCGAACCCGTGAGCGCACAAGAAACGGCGGCCCACCGCAGCGGAGCCAGCACCCGGCGCAGTCAACGGGTGTTTGGCTCCACCGCGCTGGCAATCTGGACCCGCCAACTGGCGGGCCTGGTGTCGTCCGGCTTGCCGCTGGAGCGGGCCTTGTCGTCGCTGTCTGACGAGGCCGAAAAAGCCCCCGAGCGCGAGCTGGTGGCCACCTTGCGTGCTGAAGTGAATGGCGGCACGGCCTTTGCCAAAGCCTTGTCGCAGCACCCACGCGAGTTTTCCGACATTTATGTGGCGGTGATTGGCGCGGGTGAGCAAAGCGGCAACCTGGGGCTGGTGCTGGAGCGGCTGGCCGATGATCTGGAGGAGCAGCAGGCCCTCAAGTCCAAACTGATTGGCGCAGCGCTCTACCCCGCCATCGTCTCGCTGGTGGCGGTGGTGATCGTGCTGTTTTTGGTGACTTATGTCGTGCCCCAGGTGGCGCATGTGTTTGCCGGCAGCAAACGGGCCTTGCCGTTCCTGACGGTGCTCATGATGGGTATCAGCAGCTTTGTGCGCAGCTACGGCTGGTTGATGTTGATTGCTCTTGTTTTAGGAGCTTTTGGCGCACGACTGGCCTTGAGAAATGCCCAATTTCATGAAAAATTTGATGCCACCTGGCTGAACCTGCCGATTCTGGGCAAGATGTCTCGCAGCTACAACTCGGCACGTTTTGCCAGCACCCTGGCGATGCTGGCCGGGGCGGGTGTGCCGATTCTGAAAGCCTTGCAGGCGGCAGCCGAGACACTGTCCAACCGGGCCATGCGCACCGATGCGCTCGATGCCCTGGTGTTGGTGCGCGAAGGTGCGCCACTGGCCTCGGCCCTGGCGCAAAAAAAGCGCTTTCCGGGCCTGCTTTCCATGTTCGCCCGGCTGGGTGAGCAAACCGGGCAATTGCCAGTGATGCTGCAGCGTGCGGCCAAGCAGCTCAGCACCGAAGTACAACGCCGCGCCATGCAACTGGCCACGCTGCTGGAGCCCTTGCTGATTGTGGCCATGGGCTTGGTGGTGATGCTGATCGTGCTGGCGGTGTTATTGCCGATCATTCAGCTCAATCAGCTGGTGAAGTAGCCGCGCCACGCTTGTTCCTATGTCGGCATCCGCCTCGCAACACATCCCTCTGGCCGAGCGCCTTCGTCCCCAAACCCTGAGTGAGGTGGTTGGGCAGCAGCATTTGCTGGGGGAGGGCATGGCCTTGCGGCTGGCGTTTGAGTCGGGGCAGCCGCACAGCTGCATCTTCTGGGGGCCGCCGGGCACCGGCAAAACCACCATCGCCCGGCTCATGGCCGATGCGTTTGAGGCCCAATTCATCACCATCAGCGCGGTGCTGGGCGGGGTCAAAGACATTCGTGAAGCGGTGGAAAAAGCCCAGCTGGCACAACAACAGGGCAGGCGCACCCTGGTGTTTGTGGACGAGGTGCACCGCTTCAACAAAAGCCAGCAAGATGCGTTTTTGCCGCATGTGGAAAGTGGCCTGTTCACCTTTATCGGGGCCACCACCGAAAACCCGTCGTTCGAGGTGAATTCGGCCCTGCTGTCGCGTGCCGCAGTGTATGTGCTGAACGCCTTGACGGCCGATGATTTAAAGCAAATTGTGGCTCTGGCGCAGGTACATCAAGCGCTACCAGCTATTGAATCAATAGCTATTGAGCGGTTGGTGGCGTATGCCGATGGCGATGCCCGCAGGTTGCTCAACACGCTGGAGACGCTGGCTGTGGCGGCCACACAGGAAAAACGCACTGAAATCACCGATGTCTGGCTGCTCAAGGTGCTGGGTGAGCGCATGCGCCGTTACGACAAAGGTGGTGAACAGTTTTACGACACCATTTCAGCCCTGCACAAAAGTGTGCGCGGCAGTGACCCGGATGCCGCGCTGTATTGGCTGGTGCGTATGCTCGATGGTGGTGCAGATCCGCGCTACATGGCGCGTCGCCTGATTCGTATGGCCAATGAAGACATCGGTCTGGCTGACCCGCGCGCACTGCGTTTGGCGCTGGATGCGGCCGAGGTGTACGAGCGTTTGGGCACGCCCGAAGGTGAGCTGGCACTGGCCGAATGTGTGGTGTATCTGGCGGTGGCCCCCAAAAGCAACGCGGTGTACAAAGCCTTTAATGCCGCCAAAGCTTTTGTCAAGCAAGACGGTACACGCCCGGTGCCCATGCATTTGCGTAATGCGCCGACCAAACTGATGAAGCAGCTGGACTACGGCAAAGGCTACCGCTATGCCCATGATGAGGCGGGTGGCTTTGCCGCAGGGGAGCGTTATTTGCCCGAGGGCATGGCCGAGCCGGGGTTTTACCAACCGGTGGAGCGTGGGCTGGAGATCAAGATTGCCGACAAGTTGCGCAGCCTGAAAATGCGCAATGATCAAGCCCGCTGATGCTTCGTAAACCTTGCTAATCAAGCCGTTTCGCGAGGGTAAACCCGGCCAAATGGTTTCAGGAGCGCAGGATGCGCATGACTACAATCTCGACCACTTTAAGGCCGCCAGCCCAAGTTGGCAGGTTTATTGCTACAACCTGGCAGGGTCCAAAAGGCTCTACCCCTCATCACACGTTGGGTGTTGATGAAATCACCCGCCAAAAATCGGAGAAGAACATATGGATATTTTCTTGCAGCAGATCATCAATGGTCTGGTGTTAGGCAGCATGTATGCCTTGGTAGCCTTGGGCTACACCATGGTGTACGGCATCATCGGGCTGATCAATTTTGCCCACGGCGAAGTGCTGATGGTGGGCGCACTCACCAGCTGGAGCGTCATCGGCATGATGAAAGATGCCATGCCAGGTACCCCAGGCTGGATCATCCTGATCATTGCCCTGGTGATTTCCTGTGTGGTGGCCGCCGTGTTGAACTACAGCATTGAAAAAATTGCCTATCGGCCACTGCGCAACAGCCCACGGCTGGCTCCCTTGATCACCGCCATTGGCATGTCTTTGCTGCTGCAAACCCTGGCCATGATCATCTGGAAACCCAACTACAAGCCTTATCCCAGCCTGCTGCCGATCATTCCTTATGAAGTGGGCGGGGCGGTGATCACCCTGACCCAGATTCTGATTTTGGGCATGACCGTGATGTCGCTGGCCGGGTTGATGTGGCTGGTGAACTACACCAAACTGGGCCGCGCCATGCGGGCCACGGCCGAAAACCCACGGGTGGCGGCCTTGATGGGGGTGAAACCTGATCTGGTGATTTCGGCCACCTTTGTGATTGGTGCCGTGCTGGCGGCCATTGCCGGCATCATGTGGGCGGCCAATTACGGTACGGTGCAGCACACCATGGGCTTCTTGCCCGGCTTGAAAGCGTTTACGGCCGCCGTGTTTGGCGGTATTGGCAACCTGGCCGGCGCTGTCGTTGGCGGCATTGCGCTGGGGCTGATCGAGTCACTGGGTGCGGGTTATATCGGTGTGCTGACGGGCGGTGTGCTGGGCAGCCATTATTCGGACATTTTTGCCTTCATTGTGCTGATCATTGTGCTGACGCTGCGGCCTTCGGGTTTGCTGGGTGAGCGGGTGGCGGATCGGGCGTAAGGAGACACCTCATGAAACAAAAACAAATCATCGTTTTCGTGCTTGCTGCGCTGGGCTTGTTGCTGACACCGCTGGTCTTGCAAAGTTTTGGCAACGCCTGGGTACGTATTGCCGACATGGCCCTGCTGTATGTGCTGCTGGCCTTGGGCCTGAACATTGTGGTGGGGTATGCCGGTCTGCTGGATTTGGGTTATGTGGCCTTTTTTGCCATTGGGGCCTACATGTATGCGCTGCTGGCATCACCCCATTTGACCGAAACCTTCCCGGCCATTGCCGCCATGTTCCCTGAGGGTTTACATACCCCGATCTGGATCATCATCCCGGCGGCCGCTGGTTTGGCTGGCTTGTTCGGTGTGTTGCTGGGGGCTCCCACCTTGCGCTTGCGGGGTGACTACCTGGCCATCGTGACCCTCGGGTTTGGTGAAATCATCCGGGTGTTCATGAACAACCTGGATCACCCGGTCAACCTCACCAACGGCCCCAAAGGCATGGGTGAGATTGATGCCTTGTCATTTTTTGGCATGAGTTTTGGCCGGACCAAAGAGATTTTTGGCTTTGAGATTCCCTCGGTCACGCTGTACTACTACCTGTTCCTGGTGCTGGTGGTGTTCAGTGTGCTGATCTCGCACCGCTTGCAAATGTCGCGCGTGGGCCGGGCCTGGATGGCGATTCGTGAAGACGAGATTGCCGCCAAGGCCATGGGCATCAACACCCGTAACCTGAAGCTGCTGGCGTTTGGCATGGGCGCGACCTTTGGCGGTGTGTCGGGGGCCATGTTTGCCTCGTTCCAGGGCTTTATTTCACCCGAATCCTTCAGTTTGATGGAGTCGGTGATGATTGTGGCCATGGTGGTGCTCGGCGGCATTGGCCATTTGCCTGGGGTGATCATGGGGGCCTTGGCCTTGTCGGCCCTGCCGGAAGTGCTTCGCTATGTGGCCGGCCCTTTGCAGGAATTGACCGGTGGCCGGCTTGACTCGGCCATTTTGCGCCAGTTGCTGATTGCCCTGGCCATGATCATCATCATGTTGCTGCGCCCCCGTGGCTTGTGGCCTGCGCCTGAACATGGCAAGGCTTTGCAGACCACCAAAGCTTGAGCGTCCGCCCCAAGCATTCAAGCCAACATATCCCCAAGGGCTGGCCATGCGCCAGCCCCACTGAAGAAGGAATCACATGACAGACACCGTACTCAACGTTGCCGGCGTATCCAAACGCTTTGGCGGCCTGCAGGCCTTGAGCGATGTGGGCATCAAAATCAAGCGTGGCCAGGTCTACGGCCTGATCGGCCCGAATGGCGCGGGTAAAACCACGTTTTTCAACGTGCTCACCGGCTTGTACACCCCTGATACCGGCACGTTTGAACTGGCTGGCAAACCCTACAAACCCTCGGCCGTGCATGAGGTGGCTAAGGCCGGGATTGCCCGCACGTTTCAAAACATCCGCTTGTTTGCCGAAATGACCGCGCTGGAAAACGTGATGGTTGGCCGCCACGTGCGTACCCACTCGGGTTTGCTCGGGGCCGTGTTTCATACCGCTGGTTTCATGGCCGAAGAGGCCGCCATTACCGCGCGGGCCAAGGAATTGCTGGACTATGTCGGCATTGGTCATCTGGCCGAATTCAAGGCCCGAACGCTCAGCTATGGTGACCAGCGTCGGCTTGAAATTGCCCGTGCCCTGGCCACTGACCCACAACTGATTGCGCTGGATGAGCCTGCCGCAGGCATGAACAGCACCGAAAAAGTCTTGCTGCGCGAGCTGATTGACAAAATTCGCAACGACAACCGCACCATTTTGCTGATTGAGCACGATGTGAAGCTGGTGATGGGCCTGTGTGACCGCGTGACGGTGCTCGACTACGGCAAACAAATTGCCGAAGGCACTCCCGCTGACGTGCAGCGCAATGAAAAAGTGATTGAAGCCTACTTAGGCACCGGCGGCCACTGACCGGCCCTGGTACAAGGAATAAAAACATGGCAACTACTCTTCTCAAGATCAAAGGCCTCAAGGTGGCCTACGGCGGTATCCAGGCCGTGAAAGGTGTCGACTTTGAAGTGAACGAGGGCGAATTGGTGTCCCTGATTGGCTCCAATGGCGCCGGCAAAACCACCACCATGAAAGCCATTACCGGCTCTTTGCCCATCAACGATGGTGACATTGAATACCTGGGCAAAAGCATTCGTGGCCAAGGGCCGTGGGACTTGGTCAAACAAGGCCTGGCCATGGTGCCGGAAGGTCGCGGCATTTTTACCCGCATGACCATCCTGGAAAACCTGCAAATGGGGGCCTACATCCGCGACGACAAGGCCGAAATTCTGGTGGACATTGACAAGGTGTTCAGCATCTTCCCGCGTCTGAAAGAGCGCAAAGACCAGCTCGCAGGTACTCTGAGCGGTGGTGAGCAGCAAATGCTGGCCATGGGCCGCGCCCTGATCAGCCGCCCCAAGGTGCTGTTGCTGGATGAACCCTCGATGGGTTTGTCGCCCATCATGGTCGACAAGATTTTTGAAGTGATCAGCAACGTCTATGCCCAAGGCGTGACCATTTTGCTGGTGGAGCAAAACGCCAGCCGGGCGCTGGCCATTGCCGACCGCGGCTATGTGATGGATTCCGGCCTGATCACCATGACCGGTGATGCCAAAACCATGCTGACCGACCCCAAGGTGCGTGCCGCTTACCTGGGTGAATAATTTTTGACTTGAATTCACCTTGATTTGTAGGAGCGGCGGCAGCCGCGATCTGCACTTTTGAATAAAACTGGCTGCTAGAGCTTACTGAATAAGCGCTAGCAGCTATTTTATTTGTAGCGTTTGCTGGGCATCAGCAAGTCTTCAGTGCCAGTTGCAGGGCCAGTGTATTGTGGCGCTCCAGCAGCGGCCCCAGGTCAACCGTGCTCAGTTGCCCCTGGCGCACCACCACCTTGCCATGAACCACCGTGTAAGCCGCCTGAGGGCTGGCACACAGCAGCAGCGCACCCACCGGGTCATGCACCGCAGCACCAGCAAAAGCCAGCGTGTTCAGGTTAAACAGGGCCAGATCGGCGCACATGCCCGGTGCCAGGTGGCCAATGTCGGAGCGCCCCAGCACTTGTGCGCCGCCCCGGGTCGCCAGACTCAGGGCATCGCGGGGTGTCATTTCAGCCGGGCCCAGGTCGCAGCCAAAGAAGCTGCGCTGTGAGCCATCGGGCTCCAGGCGGGTTTCGGGCGGCTGCATGGCGCGGCCCACGCGGGCCAGCAGCAGCGCCTGGCGTGCCTCGTTGACCATGTGGGCGGCATCATTGCTGGCGCTGCCGTCCACCCCCAGACCCACCGGTACACCGGCGTTGAGCATTTTGCGAATCGGTGCAATGCCCGAGCCCAGCCGCATATTGCTGCACGGGCAGTGCGCCACGCCGGTGTGGCTGGCGGCAAACAGGCGAATGCCTTCATCGTCGAGCTTGACGCAGTGGGCATGCCACACGTCATGGCCCAGCCAGCCCAGGTCTTGGGCGTATTGGGCCGGGGTGCAGTTGAATTTTTCTCTGGAGTAGGCCAGATCGTGGTCGTTTTCCGCCAGATGGGTGTGTAGCCGCACCCCATAGCTGCGGGCCAGGGCGGCCGATTCACGCATCAGATCACGGCTCACGCTGAAGGGCGAGCAGGGGGCTACCGCCACATTCACCATGGCCCCGTGGGCGTGGGAATGCCAGGTTTCGATCAGGCGCTGGGTGTCTTTCAGAATGGCCGCTTCTTGTTCAACCACCCGATCAGGTGGCAGGCCCCCCTGGGATTGCCCCACGCTCATGCTGCCGCGGCTGGCGACAAAGCGCATGCCCATCTGCTGGGCGGCTTCAATGCTGTCGTCCAGCCGCACACCGTTGGGGTAGATGTAGAGGTGGTCGCTGCTGGTGGTGCAGCCACTCATCAGCAGTTCGGCCATCGCCACCTGGGTGCTGACCCGGACCAGCCCACATCGGGTAGAGGCCTTGCAGCCAGCCAAACAGCTCGGCGTTTTGCACTGCGGCAATGGCGCGGGTCAGGCTCTGGTACATGTGGTGGTGGGTGTTGATCAGGCCGGGTGTGACCAGGTGGCCGCGGGCATCAATCACCTCATCGGCAGACTGCGGCAGCTCGGCCTGCGGGCCAATGGCTTCGATGCGGTAGCCCCGGATCAAGATCGACGCATCCGTCCATTCGTGGGCCAGACTGGGCTTGGCATGATCCAGAGTGGCGATACAGCGGGCATTTTTGATCAGCAGGCTTGTCATGGAAGGTTTTCGGTAAAGAAGTGCCAAAAGACTTTGCTGAGCACAGGGTTTTTATGGGGAATTTGATATTGCTCAAGGTATTTTGAGATATCGCACGGCATCATGAGCGTCATGATCCCAATTCACTCCCCTGATTCTGCCGTAGAAGTGCAAAAATTCCCGCGCGGGCAGTTGCTGCTTCAGCGCGGTGTTGATACGCCTCACGTGAGTTACATCGAGTCCGGCCGGGTGGCGCTTGGTGTGGTTCAGGGGGATGTGATGGAGCATCAGATTGGTGTGCTGGAAGGCCCGTGCTGGCTTGATGCCAGCTCCGCCGTCTTGGGCTTGCCCCATTTGGTCGACGCGGTGGCCGATTCCCCGCTTGAAATGACACCGCAGGCAAACCGAGTTTGCCGTCAGCCGTCTGGCCAAAGACGCAGAAGCCCGCTGTGCCGAATGGTTGCTCAGCCACGCCCGGCCTAGCGGACAAGGCCTGATGGCGGTGGAATTGCAACAGCGCAAACGCAGCATTGCCACCCAGCTGGGCATTGCCCCGGAAACCTTTTCGCGCGTGCTGCGCCATTTGCGCGAGCAAAGCCTGATCAGCGGCACCGGCCGTGTGCTGAACCTGGTCAACCCCAATGCGCTGAGGTCTTTGGCGGGTGTGTGAGGGTTTGAAGCTCAGTTCAGCCAAGGAAAAAGCGCAGACTTTGCCTGAGCAAGAGTCACGTATCACGCTTTCAGAGCGCGATTTTCTGGCCTTCAGCGCTGCGATCCCGCGTACATTAACACCCAGCCCGGCACTGCAAAAAGCACTGGCAAGTGCGGCCAAGATCAAGCGGGCGTGAGATGTTGTTGCGGGGTGCCAGCGGTCATGAGTGCGCCCATAGATGTGGGTATGCGCTGGTGGTCGATGCCAAAAATGACAAGGTCAAAGCGTTCTACCAACACTACGGTTTCAAGGCTTGCCAGGATGTGCCGCTGACCTTGTATTTGCAGGACGTTTTTGAATGAAAACAATGCCCGCTTGCGGGTAATCCAATTACATGAATTTGGAGACAAATCGAACGCCGCTCACAGGCTGCGGCATCATGCCTTGACTGGCCACTGCTGAGAGCTGTGCAGCAGCCGGATAACCTCGATGCGCGTGCCTTTGACACGGTAGACCACGATAAACGGCGTGCGGCTGATCACCAGCTCGCGGGTGCCTTTCATTCGCCCTGGGCGTCCCATTTGGGGGTGTTGCATCAGCATGTCTACTTGGTGCTCAATCTGCTCATCCTGACTCATTGCGGCCAAAGGGTTGTCCTGGGCGATGTAGTCCAGTTGTTCAAACCGATGGGTGCTGGCTGCGGGTAGCCACTCGATGGTTTTCAAGCTGCAGCCGCTTGTGCTTTCTTGGCCCAAGCCGCACGCAACTTGGCGCTAGTGGCTTTGACGGCCTCATTGGATACCCATTGCGTGTTTGGATCGTCGGCTTCTTTGATGCCGTGCTCTACCTGGGTGCGAAACCACGTATCGTGTGCCGCAGCTTCATGGGCTTTACGCATTCGCTGCGAAGTGTCGGCCCGCTTGATGTGCGTGACTGTGGGGTCGAATTGCTTGGTGTCAGTCTTGAATGTCTCAATGCCGATTTGTTTGAGGTAGACCACAAGCGTGTCGAACTTTTTAAAAATACGTACCTGACCACGCTTCACCGCAAGGGCTCGCTCGGTCGTGCCGTACTGAAACACGACACCCCAGCCCCCAGGATGGCCGACAACACTAGCCCCACGAATAGCGCCTGCGCCTGCCAGGTGTTCAAGTGTTGCGTGGTCAATAGTCTCGGCGGTTGTGGTCATTGGCGTGCCTTTTGGGGGTGAAACATTATCTTTAGTGTAGACCAATTATCAGCAAATTGGTTTTTACCACCCACTGATCACCTGTGGTAACTTGAGATAAGGCCTGTCGCATCAGCCGAGGGCAGCCAAATTTTGCTGCCTAAAGTCGGCTTTCTGGATGTCAAATCGGCAGGGCGAAACTCTGCAAAAAAGGTCTTTACCAGAAACAGCTTTTAGCTCTTGATATATGAGCGTTAGCAGCTCCTTATTTGATATCAAATGGGTAAATCAACTGGGCTGTTGGGTTGCGTTTGAATGGGTGTTGTGTCGGAGGCTCTGTGTAGCGGTAGCATTCAGTCAAACGGAAATTCGGTTCGGGCTAGGAGATATCCTCGACGTATGTCTGCATTCATGTAAAGTCTAGATAATCTGCGATGCAGATGACGCTGACACCGACACCGACACCGTAGTAGCGGACATTTCTAACCCTCGGGGGCGGTCAATAAGCCAAAACCAGCGATGATGGTGCTTGGGAATTTGCACAAACCATGCTGAGAGGCACTTGCTGAAGTTAATTCGTAAAGTGCCTTTTGGAGGATGCATGCCTCGCGAAAGAGGTAGGTATATTTAAAAATCGAGAATTTATCAAATGACGCTTGATATACGCGGGGGCCGCAAGAACACGGCGATAAATCACAGCGAATACGTCGTATTCGAGGAGATGCTCTCAAATGCCATCGACTCCTATTTAATTCGCAAGAGCAGAATCAGTAACACCCCCCCGTTCTTGGTGAAGGTCGGCATAAAGGTAATCAATGTCGATTTGTACGGCTGTCAATTCGATGTCGAAATTGCCTGTACAGACAACGGTACTGGTTTCGGGGATGACGAAGTTAAAGCCTTCGTAACCAAAGATTCAACGTACAAAGATCAACTGCAAATACCAGGCATTGGCAAGTGCAAAGGTGCTGGCCGAATTCAGTTCTTCCACCACTTTGATCGGTTGTCGATTGATAGTGTCTTCGAGCAATCAAATATGACTGTAAGGAGAACGCTGCAAGTCGACGAATCGTCCCGAGAGGTCTCCGAAAACTCGTTCTCAGTGACCCCGGCCAATGGTGAAGAAGTCGAGACCACCTTCACGCTAAAGGGTCGCCGACAAAGCACGCTGACAGCTGAACAAAAGGTAGAGCAGGGTTCAACGCCAGAGGTCTTCTCTGCGCCGGCAGTCGCCGCTCATCTATATACCGCTCTCCTACAGCGGCTCATCATCCTGAAGGAACTGATTGGAGACTTCAAAATTCAAGTTTCTTCAAGCCATGGAGACAAATCGGCGGAGAAAACAATTGCGGGCAAGGACTTACCGAAACCCGTGGGACAAATCGCAGAAATTTCCCTCACGTGCAACCACTCGAAGGAATTTCGAATCGGTCCTAAATTGAGGGTGACCCGGTACTCATTCCCGGAAGTTGAGTTCCCGAGCTTCCAGCATGAGGTAGCGCTCTGCGCCAACTCGGCGGTAGTACAACCGATCATAAAGCGCTACCTGCGCCACGCCAATGAGCGCAAGTCTGCAACTTCTGGAAACTTCGAACTGCTCCTCGTAGAGAGCGAACTCCTTGAGGAAAAAGTCAACCAACAACGCGATGGATTCGATATTCCATCGTCATGCACCGACAGTGAAACTTTAATAGAGGAGTTTTCGCTGGATGACGTAGTCGACTCACTAGAGGACTATGTTTTTCAAATCATCACGCCCAGCGACTTTGACAAAGACAATTTGGTAAGGTCTACCGAGCAAAGATTCGGAATAACTCGGCAGATGATTGAGGGAACAAGCGTCAAGATCCACTACGGCGACAACGAAGAAAACATCGCGCGCCGTGTTTTGAAGAAGCTGCAAGAGGACATCGTCGGTGACACCTCTAAGCTATTTAAAATCAAGGACGAGCTTCTTCGTCTTGATCCGCGCACCTCAGATTTCCGACGCAAGGTCGGTGAGCTCTCTTGGAAATACGCCAGCTCCATCAAAAAGATGGATATGACCAATCTATCTCAGTTGGTTGTCCGCCGGAGTGCAATGATTGAAGTGCTGCGCCTTGCCGTAGGGGGACTACTCACTTGTCAAGCGGAGGAGCCGGGAAAGCGGAATGAGAATGAGCGCATCATCCACAACATTTTCTTCCCAATGGGTAAGGATTCCACGGAGACAACCGACCACGACATCTGGCTCCTCAATGAGGAGTACCAATATTTTCAGTACATCTCCTCTGATAAGCCCCTTAAGACCATTAAATGGTCCGATACGGAAAATCTATTTGAAGCTGATATCGATGAGAGTTTAGAGAAGCTATTTGCATTCAACAATAAGACTCACGAAAGCAAGCGACCCGACATTGCTATTTTCACGAAAGAAGGAGCAGCAATAATTATCGAGTTCAAGGCACCGGACGTTGGAATTCAAGAGCACATACCAGATCTGGCGCAATATGCTCGTCTCTTGGCAGCAAAGTCCAAAGGGCGCATTAAGAGGTTTTATGGCTATTTGATTGGCTGCAAACTGGATCCTTCCAGAATGTTTCCGGTGTATCAACGATTTGCCAACGGTAAGGGATATTTCCACAGCGACAAGCTAGTCGATGATGAGACCAACCGTGTCTATGGAGAGTTGTACAGTGAAGTGCTGCTGTACGAGCACTTCATCGAGCGCGCTGCACTTCGACTGCGCGTCTACAAGGATAAGTTGAAAGTTGAGTTGGATTGATGTCGCTTCTTTCAGTTGCGCACGTCTGCGCCTCCCATGGATCCGATGCCTGAGCTGAGCGTTCGGCGATGGCCTTTAGACGGCGACTGTGTCAACATTGCGCATTAATGCCCCAGCCGTCAATGACAGTAGCCGACACTGCTTTTCAGTCGCCCATCGTATTCGTACAGAACCACGCACAGGATTGCGCGGCTATTGGGTAATGAGACAGATGCCGCAGATTTCCGTTTTGTCTCTTCATGCTTGCCAAGTCAAAAAACTGAACGACTCCAGTAGGTCTTTACCAGCCACGCCTGCTCCGCCCACCATCACCCCTCCAACGCCCTGAGCACATTCTCCGCCGTAGCCGGTGCCGTCAGCCGCACCACGGCCCCATCCCCCCGCGCCTGCGCCACCGCGTCACGCAGCGCTTCAAACACGCTGATGGCCAGCATGAAGGGGGGCTCGCCGACGGCTTTGGAGCCGAACACGTTGTCCTCGGTGTTCGGCTCGGGCCACAAGTCCACTTTGAAGTGTTCTGGCACATCGCCAGCGGTGGGGATTTTGTAGGTGCTGGGGGCGTGGGTGCTCAGTACCCCCTGGGCATTCCACACCAGTTCTTCGGTGGTGAGCCAGCCCATGCCCTGGACAAAACCGCCTTCGATCTGGCCGATGTCCAGCGCCGGATTGATGGAGCGGCCCACGTCGTGCAGGATGTCCACCTTCAGTACCCGGCTTTCACCGGTGAGGGTGTCGATAGCCACCTCGGTGCAGGCTGCGCTGTAGGCAAAGTAGTAAAACGGCCGCCCGGTCAGGGTGGTTTTGTCGTAGTGGATTTTGGGTGTGCGGTAAAAACCGTCGCTCCAGAGCTGGATGCGGTTGGCATAGGCCAGCGCCACCACCGCCTCGAAGCTGCGCGTGGCTTTGGGGGTGATCACCTGGCCGCCTGCAAACTGCAGTACCTGCGGAGGCGGCGGTGGCTGAGGCATTGGGGATTTTGCTGGTGTCGCTGGCGCTGGCCCGCACCCGGTGCAGCGGCACACCCAGTTCATCGGCCACGATCTGCGCCACTTTGGTGTGTAAACCTTGGCCCATCTCGGTGCCGCCGTGGTTCACGCTGATGCTGCCATCCAGGTACACATGCACCAGGGCACCGGCCTGGTTGAACAGGGTGGCGGTGAAGCTGATGCCAAACTTGACCGGCGTGATGGCGATGCCGCGCTGGATGACTTTACTTGAAGAATTCCAAGCCAAAATGGCCTCTCGCCGTTGTTGGTAGTGCGCAGACAGCTCTAATTTTGAGAGCAATGGTGCCAGAATATTGCCTTCCACCGGCATGCCGTAGTGGGTGGTGTTGCGCTTGAGGTTGGCATCGGCATCGACTGGTTCTTCGCTGTAGAGGTTGCGTTGCCGCACCGCCAGGGGGTCGAGCTGGAGGTGGCGGGCAATGTCGCCCAGAATGGCTTCGGTGACGATCATGCCCTGCGGCCCGCCAAAGCCCCGGAATGCGGTGTGGCTCTGGGTGTTGAGCTTGCAGCGGTACGAGCTGATCTCAACATCTTGCAGAAAGTAGGCGTTGTCGGCGTGAAAAATCGCCCGGTCTGCCACCGGGCCAGACAAGTCGGCGCTGAAGCCGCAGTGCGCCAGCATCTGTACTTGCAGGCCACACAGCCGACCGGTGTCGTCAAAGCCAACCTGGTAGTCGTAAGAAAACGGGTGGCGCTTGCCGGTCAGCATGAAGTCATCGTCCCGATCCAGCCTCAGTTTCACCGGGCGCTGCAGCTTGTGGGCAGCCACGGCGGCCCACACCGCCAAGTGCCCGGCCTGGGTTTCCTTGCCGCCAAAGCCACCACCCATGCGGCGGCATTCGACCCGCACCGCATGGTTGTCCAGCCCCAGCGCATGTGCCACCCAGTGTTGCACCTCGCCGGGGTGCTGGGTGCTGCTGTGGATGAGCCACTGGTTTTGCTCCTGCGGCAGGGCGTAGGCGATCTGGCCTTCCAGGTAAAAGTGCTCCTGGCCACCGACCTCCAGCGTGCCTTGCAAGCGGTGCGGTGCACGCGCCAGGGCTTGAGCGGCATCGCCCCGGCGCACCGTTACCGGTGGCAGCACAAAACTCTGCGCTGCCAGGGCTTGGCGCACGTCCAGCACGGCGGGCAGTGGCTCAATCTTGGCCTCTACATGGCGGGCGGCATGCAGCGCTTGCGCCATGCTGTCCGCCACCACCACGCCCAGGGCCTGGCCGACATACTGCACGGTGTCGATGGCAAACACCGGCTCGTCCCCGGCAAAGGCGGCCAGCATCTTGTGGCCGGGCACGTCGGCGGCCAGCAGCACCGCACGCACGCCGGACCGGGCCAGGGCGGTCTGGGTGTCGATGCCGATCAGCTTGCCATGCGCCACTTTCGACAGGATCGGGGCCGCGTAGAGCGTGCCGCGCACCTCGGGCAGGTCGTCAATGTAGAGGGCTGCACCGGCAATTTGGGCGGCGGCACTTTCGTGGGGGTGGGAGTGGCCCGCTGCGGTTGATGTGGATGTCATGGGGCATCTCCTTCCAGGCTCAGGTTCAGCAGGCTGGCGGCTGTGGGGTCTTGAATCTCTTGCCAGAAGCGCTCCAGCAGGTTGCCCAGCACCTGGGTGCGGTAAGCGGCGCTGGCACGCATGTCGGAAATCGGTTGGAATTCACCGCGCAGGGTGGGGATGGCTTGGCTGAAAGTCTCATGAGTCCAGAGCTGGCCTTGTAACGCGGCTTCGGTTTGTCGGGCGCGTGCTGGGGTGGCGGCCACGCCGCCTGCGCCGATGCTGGTGTGAGCGATGTGGCCGTCCTGAATCTGCAAGTTGATGACCAGACAGACGGCCGAGATGTCGTCCTCCAGGCGCTTGGAGATTTTGTAGGCCCGCAGGTGTTCGCCAGCCTGCGGTCGCGGCACGTGCACAAAAGCCAGCACTTCATCGGCGGCCAAGAGGTTTTTGCGGTAACCGGTGTAGAAGTCTTCCAGCGGCAGTTCTCTGGCCCCACGCACACTCATCAGCACCACGCTGGCCCGCAGGGCAATCAGCAGCGGCATGCTGTCGCCAATCGGTGAGCCGTTGGCAATGTTGCCGCCCAGCGTGCCGGAGTTGCGCACCGGCAGCCCGGCAAAGCGGCTGAAGAAGCTGTGCAACTGGGGGCGCTCGGACTCCAGGGCGGCAAAGGCATCGGTCAAGCGCACGGCTGCGCCGATCACGGTGTGGCTGGCGGTGCTCTCAATGTGCCGCAGTTCCGCCACACGGGTCACATCCAGTACCTGGGCAAAGTCCATGTGCAACTTGTTGACCCACAGGCCGACATCGGTACAACCCGCCACGATCTGGGCTTGTGGGTGGGCGGCGCGTTCGCTCAGCAAGTTTTCCAGTGTGGTGGGGTTTTTATATGAAAAATTGGCCTCTAGCCCAGGTGGATGTTGCGCAAGAAGCTCTAATTTTTGTAGCAATTCAGTTTCATCCAATGAGTGCTTGGGCAAGTGCTGCATGTGCTGGGCGGCCTCCAGAATGGGCCGGTAACCGGTGCAGCGGCACAGGTTGCCCGACAGGGCTTCTTGCGCCACGCTGCGGGTCACCGGCTGGTCTTTCAGCACCTGGTTCTGGTACAGGCCAAACAGGCTCATGGCAAAACCCGGTGTGCAAAAACCGCATTGGCTGGCATGGCACTGGTGCAAGGCTTGTTGCACCGGGTGTGGGGTGTGGTCTGCTGCGGCCAAGTCAGCCGCTGTCCACAAGGCCATGCCGTGAATCGAATGCGCCAGGCGAATACAACTGTTGACCGCCAGGTAGCGCAGCTGGCCGCCCTGGTTTTCTCCCAGCACCACGGTGCAGGCTCCGCAGTCGCCCTCGTTGCAGCCCTCTTTGGTGGCACTGTGGTTCAGGTCTTCGCGCAGCAACTGCAACAGCGTGCGGGTGGGTGGTACATTGCGCAGCGAGACGATCTCGCCACGCCAGACAAACTGGAGTTCAGGGTGATTCATGGGCAGCAATCAGAGGCAGGATATTCACAAGGGTAAGACACACGCTTTCCCGCAGCATAAGGTCAAACATATGGCAGGTATTGGGCCAAGGGTATGAAAGAGCGCGATCTTTTCGGCAGCATTGACATTCATTTGATCAAGGTATTACACACTGTGTTGTCTGAGCGAAGCGTTTCAAGAGCCGCCATCCGTCTGGGCATGCACCAGCCGGCGGTGAGCAGTGCGCTCAAGCGGCTGCGCGAGTTTTCGGGCGACCCGCTTTTGGTGCGTTCCGGGGCCAGCATGGTGCCCACTGAGGCCGGGCTGCGCATGCTGGACCCGGCGGCGCGTATTCTGCAAGCCGCCCAGGTGCTGTTCTCCGACGCACGGGGGTTTGACCCGGCGCAAGCCAGGCACACCTTTCGCATTGCCGCCAGTGACTACCTGGACCCGGATTTTTTGCCGCGCTTGGTGGCGCAAATCAAGGCGCAGGCACCGCTGTGCCATGTGGAAATCTGGCCGCTCTCGGCTGCTTCAGACTACCGCACCCAATTGGCGCAAGGGGATGTGGATGTGGTGATTGGCAACTGGGCCACCCCGCCGCAAGACCTGCACCTGGGCCGCTTGTTTGGCGACGACGTGGTCTGCCTGGTGGCCAGCAACCACCCGGCGGTGCGCCGGGGCTGGGACAAAGAGGCCTGGCTGGCGGTAGACCACATTGCGCCGGCGGCCATGCACCCTGGGGCCAAAGGTGTGATTGACGACTATCTGGCCAGTCAGGGCTTGCAGCGGCACATTGCGGCACGGTGTCCTTACTTCGGTTTGATCCCGGCCATGGTGGCATCGACCTTGCTAGTGCTGACCACCGGGCGGCAATATTGCGAGCGCTTTGTGGATGTGCTGCCGGTGAAAATACTGCCCTGTCCGATCCCGTTTCCACGCATGATGTACTACCAGCTTTGGCATGAACGCAGTCACACCACCACCTCAGCCAAGTGGTTGCGTGAGCGCGTCAAGTCGGTGGCAGCCGCCCTGAAAAACGAAAAAATCACTCCATCCGCAAAAACCGCATGAGTACACCCAGACTCCAACTCACCGGCATCACCAAGCGCTACCCCAGCGTGGTGGCCAACAGCGATGTGAGCCTGACCGTGATGCCCGGCCAGACCCATGCGGTGCTGGGCGAAAACGGCGCAGGCAAATCCACGCTGATGAAAATCATCTACGGCTCAGTCAAGCCGGATGAAGGCACGGTGCTGTTCAACGGCCAGGTGGCGAATATCCAGAACCCGCAAGAGGCCCGGGCCTTGGGCATCAGCATGGTGTTTCAGCACTTCAGCCTGTTTGACACCATCACCGTGGCGGAAAACGTCTGGCTCGGTCTGGACAAAAGCCTGAGCCTGGCGCAGGTGACGCAAAGCATCGTCACCAAGGCCTCCGAATACGGGCTGGACATTGACCCCCAGCGCCCGGTGCACACCCTGAGTGTGGGCGAGATGCAGCGGGTGGAGATCATCCGCGCCTTGCTGACCCAACCGCAACTGCTGATTCTGGACGAGCCCACTTCGGTGCTGACCCCGCAGGCGGTCGAGAAACTGTTTGTGGTGCTGAAAAAACTCGCCAGCGAGGGTTGCAGCATTTTGTACATCAGCCACAAGCTGCACGAAATCCGCGAGCTGTGCAACGCCTGCACCGTGTTGCGGGGTGGCAAGGTTACCGGGGTGTGTGACCCGTCGCAGGAAAGTAATGCCTCCTTGTCGAAACTGATGATTGGCGCTGAGCCACCGCAGCTCACGCATCGCCCGCAGCAAGCCGGTGCACCGGTGCTGAAGGTGCATAACCTGATCTTGCCGCGTGAAGACCAGTTTGGGGTGGACATTGAGGGCATCAGCCTGCAAGTGTGTGCTGGTGAAGTGGTGGGTATTGCGGGCGTGTCTGGCAACGGCCAAAAGGAATTGTTGTGCGCCTTGTCGGGCGAAGACGTGCGCGCCCAGCCGGGCACGATCCGCATGAGCGACACCGATGTGTCGCGCCTGCACCCTGGGCAGCGGCGCAAACTGGGCCTGCATTTTGTGCCTGAAGAGCGCCTGGGTCGCGGGGCGGTGCCGACACTCTCCCTGGCGCACAACCTGCTGCTGACGCGGCAAGAATCCATTGCCTACCCCGAATGGGGTGGCGGCTGGATACAGGTCAAGGCCTTGGAGCGCCATGCGGCCGACATCATTGCGCGGTTCAAGGTCAAGGCCGGTGGGCCAGGCTCATTGGCCAAGTCACTCTCGGGGGGGAATTTGCAAAAATTCATTGTCGGGCGCGAAATGGATGCCAACCCCAAGCTGTTCATCGTGTCCCAGCCCACCTGGGGGGTGGATGTGGGCGCTGCGGCCCAAATCCGGGGTGAAATTCTGGCCCTGCGGGATGCCGGTTGTGCGGTGCTGGTGGTCAGCGAAGAGCTGGACGAATTGTTTGAGGTGAGTGACCGGCTGCATGTGATTTCACGCGGCCAGTTGTCGCCCTCAGTCCCGGTCGCCGAGGCCACGGTGGAAAAAATTGGTGAGTGGATGAGCGGCTTGTGGAGCAACGAGGTGCAGGATCACCTGGCCGAGATGGAGCTGGCCAGTGCCGCCAACATTCAAGGGGGGCAGCATGTTCAAGCTTGAAGCCCGCCCCGAGCCATCCAGGGTCTGGACTTATGCCTCGCCCTTGTTGGCGCTGCTGATCACCGTGCTCATTGGCACGCTGATGTTCACCGCTTTAGGCAAAGACCCGCTCAAAGGGCTGGAGATGTTTTTCTGGCAACCCATTCACAACGCCTATGCGCTGGGCGAGCTGATGGTCAAGGCCACCCCCTTGCTGATCATTGCACTGGGTTTGGCCGTGTGTTTCAGATCCAATGTGTGGAACATTGGGGCAGAAGGGCAGTACATCATGGGGGCCATTTTGGCCGGTGGTGTCGCCATGCTGGCCGATGCGCAAACCAGCCGCTGGATTGTGTTGCCGATTTTGTTGGCCGGGGTGCTGGGTGGCATGCTGTGGGCCAGCCTGACCGCGCTGCTGCGCGACCGCTTTCATGCCAATGAAATTCTGGTGAGTTTGATGCTGGTCTACGTGGCGGTGCAGGTGCTGAGCTACCTGGTGGGCGGCCCCTGGAAAGACCCGATGGGCTTCAACTTTCCGCAAACCAAAACCTTTGATGCCGTGACCCGCATTCCGCGTTTGTTTGACGGCTCGCGCGTGAGCATCGGGGTTTTGCTGGCGCTGGCCAGTGTGGCGGGCTTGTGGGTTTTCTTGTTCCGCACGCGGGCTGGTTTTGCCCTGCAAGTGGGCGGGCTGGCCCCGGCTGCGGCACGTTATGCCGGGTTTTCTTCCCGCAAAGCCTTGTGGCTGGCGCTGCTTTTGTCCGGCGGGGCGGCAGGTTTGGCCGGTGCGCTGGAGGTGGCCGGGCCGATTGGACAGCTCACCATTTACGTGCCCGCAGGTTATGGGTTTGCCGCCATCATCGTGGCCTTTGTCGGGCGCTTGCACCCGGTGGGTATGGTGTTTTCGGCCATTCTGATGAGCATGTTTTACATCGGCGGTGAAATGGCCCAGTCGCGCCTGGGGCTGACCAAGTCACTCACCGGGGTGTTTCAGGGCTTGTTGTTGTTCAGCCTGCTGGCGTGTGACACGCTGGTGAATTACCGCCTGAAGTGGCAAAAGACGGGAGGTCGGTGATGGAATCCTACGCACTGTTGTTGGCGGCCACGCTGAATGCGGGCACGGTTCTGGCCATTGCCTCGCTGGGCCTGTTGATCAATGAGAAGGTGGGCATCGTCAACCTGGGGGCCGAAGGCATGATGCTGTGCGCCGCCATTGCTGGTTTTGCCACCGTGGTCACCACTGGCAATGACTGGCTGGGCTTTGCGGCTGGCATGGCGATTGGCGCTGTGTTGGCGGGCATTTTTGGCCTGCTGGTGATCTGGCTCAACACCAACCAGTACGCCACGGGGCTGGCGCTTACCCTGTTTGGTACCGGTTTCTCGGCTTTTGTCGGTACCAGCTTTGTGCAGGCCAAAATTCCCGAGCGTGCCAGCTATGCCATCCCCGGCTTGGCCGATATTCCGTGGATGGGCCCAGCCTTGTTTCGGCACCATCCCTTGGTGTACCTCACGGTGTTGCTGGCCTTGGCGCTGATCTGGTTCATGTACCGCACCCGCAGTGGCTTGGTGATGCGCAGCGTGGGTGAAAGCCCGGAATCGGCCCATGCCCTGGGTTACCCGGTGCGGCGCATCCGTTTGCTGGCGGTGGTGGCTGGGGGTGCGTTGTGCGGCCTGGCCGGGGCTTATTTGTCGGTGATTTACACCCCGCTGTGGGTTGAGGGCATGGTGGCTGGCAAGGGCTGGATTGCCTTGGCCCTGACGACGTTTGCCACCTGGCGACCGGCGCGGGTGTTGCTGGGGGCTTATTTGTTTGGCGGGGTCACCATGTTGCAGTTTCACTTGCAAGGCATTGGGGTCGACGTGCCGAGCCAATTTTTGAGCATGTTGCCCTATGTGGCTACCATTGTGGTGCTGGCGCTGATCTCACGTAACCCGCAGTGGATTCGCATCAATATGCCCTCCAGTTTGGGTAAACCGTTTTATCCGGGAGCCTGATGGTTCAGGGTCATAATTCATTTTTCTCTGTAGTTCAACCCGTTCATTGATAAGGACTTGACATGACTGATTTGCAAAAACGTTCGCTGCTTAAAGTAGCTGCGCTCACTGCGGTGGCTTCGGCTGCGCTGGTGGGTTGCGGCAAAAAGGAAGAGCCCGCACCTGCGCCAGCTCCCGCACCGGTGGCTTCGGCTCCGGCCCCTGCGCCCAAGCCTGCGCCCTTGAAAATTGCCTTTGCCTATGTGGGCCCGGTGGGTGATGGTGGTTGGACATTTGCCCATGACAATGGCCGCAAAGCGCTTGAAAAAGAATTTGGCGACAAAATTGCCACCTCGTTTGTTGAAAACGTGCCCGAATCTGCTGACGCTGAGCGTGTGATTCGTGACATGGTGGGTCAAGGCAACAAGCTGATTTTTGGCACCACCTTTGGTTACATGGAACCCATGCTCAAAGTGGCTGCGGACAGCAAAGATGTCAAGTTCGAGCACGCCACCGGCTACAAACAAGCCGAGAACATGCGCACCTATGACAGCCGCACCTACGAAGGCGCGTACATGGCCGGTGTGATTGCTGGCAAGATGACCAAGAGCAACACGCTGGGCGTGGTGGCTTCGATTCCAATTCCTGAAGTGGTGCGCAACATCAATGCGTTCACACTTGGCGCACAGTCGAGCAACCCCAAAGTCAAGACCAAAGTGGTTTGGGTGAACGGCTGGTTTGACCCACCGAAAGAAACCGAAGCCGCCACCAGCCTGATCAATGGCGGTGCTGACGTGTTGTTCCAGAACACCGACTCTCCCGCTGTGCTGAAAACCGCCGAAGCCAAGGGCAAGCGCGCTTTCGGCTGGGACTCTGACATGACCGCCTACGGCCCCAAAGCCCACCTGGCATCGAGCGTGATCAACTGGGGCCCGTACTACATCAAGGCCACCAAAGAGGCGCTTGAAGGCAACTGGAAGGGTGGCGGCGCGGAATGGTGGGGTGTGAAAGAAGGTGCGATTGACATCGTCTCCATCGCCGAAGACGTGCCCGCTGAAACCAAGGCCAAAGTGGAAGAAGTCAAGAAGGGGCTGGCTGATGGCAGCTTTGTCATCTGGAAAGGTCCGATCACCGACAACACGGGCAAGGTGCAAGTGGCCAAAGACAGCGTGGCTGACGACAAGTTCCTGGGTGGCCTGAACTTCTTTGTCAAGGGTGTTGAAGGCAAAGTGCCTGGTGCCAAGTAATCTTTGACGGGCTCAAAGAAGCCGCCTTCGGGCGGCTTTTTTTTAATTTTCCGGGCGCGGCAATTCCAGGATCAACTCCACCCGCCGGTTGGCCTGCTTGCCTTGCAGTGTGTTGTTGGAGGCAATCGGCCGGGTATCGGCAAAACCGGTGGCACTCAGGCGCAGCGGATCAATGCCACGATCTTGCAGATGGCGTACCACGCTGGCCGCGCGCCCGGCCGCCAGCTCCCAGTTGGACGGATACCTGGTAGTGTTGATGGGGCTGTTGTCGGCATGCCCTTGCACCGCAATGTGGTGCTCGGTCGCCATCATGAAAGTTGGCAACAAGGTGTCGAGCAGTTGCAAGCCTTCGGTGGTCAGGCGGGCATCACCCGGCGCAAACAGCAACTCATTGTGGATGCGGAAACGCATGCTGTTGTCGCTCTCAATCACTTCAACTTCAGCTCCCAGTTGGCCGATTGGCAAATGTCCAAAGGGGCTTTTATGCAGCAAGGGCGGAATAATATTGATTTTCGGATTGATGGACTCAGAAGCTGGCACAGGCTGTGTATTGGGTGTGGCGGGCGCAGAGGCAGCGGTCTTTTTGGCGCTGGAGATCATCGGTTCACTCACCGCCAGCATCACCATCGTCATGACCAACAGCAAGGTCATGACATCCAGATAAGACAGCAGCCAACTATTTTCTTCGACTGAGTTGCTGCTTTTATTGGACTCTTGCGCCCAGTGCGCGTGCCGCCCGTCATGAAGGCTTCTTTTCTTGACCAATGCCCGTGCGGCGAGCAGGTCGGCCAAGCTGGGGTTCCAGGCTTTTCGGTATTCGTTGTAACCAAGTTTGCTGGGCATGATTTACCTCCTGGTCGACGACACGTGGTGCTCCGCATGCTCGGCTTGACCCACTGCGCCGTCAAAAATCTCGTCTTCGTAATGCGCCACAAAAGACTTCAATGTTTCCCGCATCAAGCCCGGGCTGCTCTTGGCGCACATCATGGAAATACCTTGCAACACCATGTTCATCAGAATCAGGCGCTGTTCGGTGCGGCGTTCCAGTTTCACGGCCACCGGCCGAAACAGCAGGTTAGAGAGCAAAAGGCCATACAGCGTGGTCATCAGGGCCATGGCCAGATTCCGGCCAAAGGCTGGCATGTCGCCATTACCCATACTGCCCATCACATTGATCAAACCCACCAGCGTGCCCAGCATGCCAAAGGCCGGGGCATAGTTGGCCATCAGGCGAAACAGTTGCGCCTCGGCTGCCTCACGGGTGCGCAGCCGTGAAATGCGCCATTGCAGCAAATCCAGAATATCTTGTTCCGGGATGCGGTCAATGATCAACTGCACGCCGGTGCGCAAAAACGGGTTGGTTACCTCGGTGAGCGCAAGCTCTACCGCGTGTGAATCCCCCGTGACCCAGATTCTGGCAATCTGCACCAGCTCATCAATATCACTCTGGATATCCATGTGCTCATCACGCATGACGGTGCGCAGCAGGCCAAAGATGCGCACCACGTCCCTGAGTGGATAGCTCAAAAATGCGGCTGCGATGGTGCCGCCCAGAACAATGGCCAGACTGGGAAAATCCAGATACAGCAGCGGGTTATCGGCTGAAAAAACCAAAATAACCCCCATCAGCAAAATGCTGACAACTATCCCAATCAAGCTGGATGGATTCATGCAAACAACTCCTCAGCGCCACACAGATCGTGAAGTGACTGATTGTGCAGCAGCCGAACATTGTTGAGACTGACAAACTTTGTGCCGGTTAAAAATGGCAGAATGAAAATTCCATTCACGAGAGTCAAGTCCATGATCCAAATCAAACCCATCGCCCCAGAGCGCTTGCCAGCACTGCTGCAGCGTATGCCCAAAGCCGAGTTACACATGCACATTGAAGGCTCGCTGGAGCCAGAGCTGATGTTTGCCCTGGCCAAGCGCAACGGCCTGAGCGTGCCTTACCCTGACGTTGAGTCGCTGCGCCAAGCCTATGTGTTCAACAACTTGCAGGAATTTCTGGACATCTACCATCAGGGTACTCTGGTGTTGCGCACCGAGCAGGATTTCTACGACATGACCTGGGCCTACCTGCAGCGTGCCGCTGCCGACAACGTGCGCCATACCGAGATTTTTTTCGACACCCAAACCCACACTGGCCATGGCTTGAGCACGGATGTGGTGATCAACGGCCTGCACCGTGCGTGTGTGGATGCCCAGCAGCAACTGGGCCTGAGCGCCAGTCTGATACTGTGCTTCTTGCGGCATCTGAGCGAGGCCGAGGCGTTTGAGGCGCTGGAGCAAGCCCTGCCACTGCGCGACAAACTGGTCGGCATTGGCCTGGCCTCCAGTGAGCTCGGTCACCCGCCAGAGAAATTTGCCAAGGTCTTTGCCAAAGCCCGCGCGCTGGGTTTCAGGCTGGTGGCGCATGCGGGGGAAGAAGGCCCGCCGGCCTACATCTGGGGCGCTTTGGATGTCTTGAAAGTGGAGCGCATCGACCATGGTGTCCAAGCCCTGAAAGACCCGACCTTGGTGGCCCGACTGCGGCAAGACAAGATACCGCTGACGGTGTGCCCGCTGTCCAACCTGAAACTGCGCGTGTTCCCCACCCTGGCCCAGCACAATCTGGGAGCCATGCTGGAAGCCGGGCTGGTGGCGACAGTCAACTCCGATGACCCGGCCTATTTTGGCGGCTACATGAACGACAACTTCACCCAAACCTTTGCCGCTTTGGGGCTGACCGCGCAGCAGGCTTACCAGCTGGCCTACAACAGCTTTGAGGCCAGTTTCATCGATACATCGGCCAAGCAGGCCTTTCAGAAGCAATTGCTTGAAGTGTTTGAGACGTTTGAGTAAAGCTACTTTGTGAGCCCAAAGATCATTTTGACTGCGTGTCCATGAGAGGAAAAGAGCTGAGGAATCCAGGATGATGGAACCCCAACATGGCAGACCCCGGCAAGCGAGATCGCGTGAAACTTACGGAAAAATCCTGACAGCGGCTTTGGACATCCTTGGAACCGAGGGGCTTGAAAAATTCAATACCAACCTTGTCGCCGAGCGGGCAGGTGTTCCTGTGGCGACGATCTACCGCTACTTCCCCGACAAGATTTCGATCATGGCGACCTTGGCAGACCAGGCCGTGGCGGAGTGGAATCACTGGTTTGATGCGGCTGAGGCGCTGATCGCCCCTGGTCAGGACTTTCTTCCCATTTGGGAAGATCTCATCGACACTTACGTGGCTGGCGTGAAGGCCATGCCCGCAGGAACCGCGTTGCGGCGAGCCATGCATGCCGTTCCCGAGCTCAGGAGGATCGACCTTCGGGACAATCAAGCCCTCTCGGGGCGGCTGGGCCGGGTCTTTGAGTGCCTGTACCCTGAAATTCCGCCTGAATCGCTGCATCGAATCGCTGCCATTCTTCTTGAGACGGCCGTCGCTTGTATCGATCTCTCTCTTGAAAGTTCAACCGAGGAAGCTGCGGCGTTGATTGCCGAATTGAAAACCCTGCACCGAGGCTACTTGACCCAAAAACTCCTGGGGTGACGAGTGCTGAGCAGCAATGTTTGACACAAATGAAAGTATTTACTATCATTGTTGTGCAATTCATTGGGCGCTGGTGAGCCATGTTTGATCGTTCAGGGCATGCGCAAGCCCGGCTGCGTTGCCAATCACCCTAAACAACAGGAGATACCTATGCTCAACGCCAAAGAAGAAAAATTAATTAAATACATATTTTTACTGGCAGCTTTATGGAATTTGATTGGAGCCTTTTTTGGGTATTTCAACACGGCTTATACCTTTCAAGGTATTTTTGGCCGGGAGCTTTCTGATTCCTTGTACTTTCAGATATATCAGGGAACTTGGGGAACGACCTTTGTGTATTTTTTTGGATATTTGCTCGTGGCGCATAATCCAGTGAAACATGTTGGTATTGTGATCGTCGGAGGAATTGGCAAGTTTGCTTTTGCGTTGAAAGAAATGGAATTCTATTTGTCTGGAATTGCTCATCCATATATCTTGATTATTGTTGTAGGGGATTTCATTTTCTTGCTTTTATTTGCATATTATTTCTTTTGTTTGTACAAGGCAAAAATAAATATTTTGTAGTTTTTGTGAAGTCATGATGATGAAACATGTGTGTTTTTGTGTGATTTTGTTCTTGCTGCCCGTTTTTTCTTTTTCTCAGGATTTGTGGAAATTGGAAAAAGAGGGTGATGGCATAAAAATTTACACCCGGCTTGAGGCAGGCAGCCCTTACAAGTCCTTCAAAGCTGTGACTGAAGTGACTGCAAATCGGGGATCGATAGCTGACATATTGAGAGATGTCAATGGCTATGTGAATTGGTTTGCCTTTACGGAAAAAGTGAAATTGCTGGAAAGTAGTGATCTGAATAACAAGTATGTGTATATTGAAACGCAATTTCCATGGCCATTCGGAAATGAGGATATGATTTACAAGATAACTTTCAGCACAGAGGGGAATGTGCTGACCAAAGTGACAATGATCGGGGTTCCTGATTACTTGCCTCCGGTGACGGGTATTGGCAGAATGAAAAAAGTAAATGGCTATATTTTGCTGAAGCCGGTTGGTGATGCAACGGAAGTTACTTACTGTATGCATTCTGATCTAGGTGGCAATATTCCTGCATGGATGGCTAATCAATACATAGATAATCTTCCCTATCAAACTTTGTTGAAATTCAAAAAGCTTTTATTGGATTACCCGGCAACAAAAGCCAATCTTGCGTTCAAATGACCGGCTCAGACTGCGTTCAAGGTCTGCATGCAGTTAATGCCGGTGACCAGAATGCTTTGGCCTACCCTGTCAAAGTACGATACTCTGCCTGCGGCATCGGTGTTGTCACCCATGTCTGGTATCAGCGCAGATTTGTGTGATTCTTTGATCTGGAGACGGTATGGCGTTAAAACTCAATCTTCGCAAAGACATCAAAGCCCGTGCCATTCTGCTGGGTGACCGGCTGGATTTGAAGTCTTTCAAGATCGTCGATTGCCTGGCCACCACACCGCTGACGTTGGAGGTGGATCGTGATGGCGGGCTGGCCGTTTTGTTTCGTTACGGTGTGGTGGTGCTGTTTGGCGTGCTGCCGGCGGATGAGGCCGGTTTTCTGGACAAACTCAAACCCCTGCTGACCAACGTTTATGCCAGCCCGGAAATCGAAGAGATGGACATTCACAGCGGCAGAAGCAGTGTGGGGGTGCAGGGTGGTGCGGTCTCGCTGGACGAGATCACGCTGGAGAAATTGCAGGTGGTGGCCGATGCCTTGAGCAAGAACCTGGTGCTGTCGCTGTACGAGAAAAACGTGGCCAGTGAGTTCGACAAAATCGAGCCCCTGGCGCTGGAGCTGGCCACCCATGGCAAGGTGAGCGCCGACTCCAAAAAGCTGCTGTCCAAAATCGGTCACATGTTGCTGATTGAACACCGCATGGTGGGCCGTGCCGAGATTGGCGACAAGCCGGAAACGCTGTGGGACTTTCCCCATCTGGGCGGCCTGTATGCCAGCATGGAAGACGAATTCGAGCTGAAAGAGCGCCAGTCGGCACTGGACCGCAAACTGCGGCTGATCTCCGGCACGGCGCAAACACTGGCCGATGTTTGGGACAACAAGCAATTACACAAGCTGGAGTGGTATGTGATCGGCTTGATCCTGTTCGAGATCATCCTCAGCCTGCATGACCGGATCAGCAAGTTTCTGGGCTGAAGCCTTGTGTACCGAACATTCCTATCCATCTCATGAACTACTGGACACCGACATGCATCTTCCAAACTTGAACCCCATGCTTCTTGGCAAGCTGATTTTGGCCGCAGTGGCATTGGTGGCACTCGTCTCCTTTCCGATGCGAGAACTGATCCCGGGAATTTCATGGGTTGACCTTGTTCTGTATTGCGTTGCAGGTCTGGCGGGCGTTCTGGTTGTGTTGCTTGTCCTTGTTGTGTGCTCGCTTCAGATTTCGCAATGTATTTTGCGCAACGGTGGCACCGACGCGCAGTGGTTCTGGTTCTCTGGCGAACCCAGAGGCTTGGCCGCTTTGCGAAAGGGTCAGAGGGTGGATAAAGATGCCTTGTGATCGCCGGTCTGCGTCGGGCCGTCTGCCCGTTGTTGCTATCTGACCGTGCTTGTGCAAAAGCCACGGTTTGATTCGATTAATCGCAATTCAAAAACGTACTATTTGCTACAAATAAAATAGCTGCTTGCGCAATAAAATAAAAGGCTTCAGCCTATTTTTTTGCATAATTATTGTGTGCAGTCACGGTGTGGAGCTTGCAGATGCCGGTTTCGCATGTTCCAGCACCCACACACAGCCATCCACCCCCAGCGTGACCACGTCGCCGGTCTGCAACTGCTGCATGGCCTGCGCCACACCAAACACGGCTGGCATATCTTTTTCACGCGCCAGGATCGCCAGGTGGGCGAGCCAGCCGCCTACTTCAGAGACCAGACCACTGGCGCGGTCAAAAGCCCCCAGCCACTGCGGATCGGCCAGGCTAACCACGGCAATCTCGCCCGGGCGCAAATGCACCAGGTCATCGGCATCGCGCAACACGCGCACGCGGCCTGTCACCTCCCTGTGCCCGGACACCCGCAGACCTTTCAGCGTAGCTGATGCAAGCACCACAGACCCGCTCGCAGGGGCGGCGTGGAACCAGTCGGTACGACTTTCCAGTTCACGCACCGAGAGGCTTGGGCCGACGACAACCTCGCGAAAAACCTGCGCCTGCGCGTGCCTGAGCTGGGCACGCTGGCGCAAGGTCTGCGCTGTGAGTCCCAGCAACCCGGGCACTTCTTCCAGCGTCAGGTAGTAGACCAGGCCGTTCAGCGCCAGCCGCTGATCCAGCACCTGCAGCAGGCGGCGGATTTGCGCCAGCTCGCGCAGCAGGGCGTGCTTGGCTTCTTCCTTGAGCCGGGCAAAGCGCTGCGCACGTTCGATGCTGGAGTGCAAGAGCCTGCGCCTTGCGTGGGGCTCCTGGCCCTGGGTGGCTTCATTGCCTGGATGCTGTGTGCTGGCCGCCCCGAAATGTTGGGCAAAGGCGGCTGGGTCTTCGCTGTAGCGCTGTTCGCTCAACTCCCAATCGTGCACGGCGCGGTGTCCGTGTGTGGCCAGTGTGGTGGCCACCACTGGCTGAGCCATGATTGACACCAGCTGGGTGGGCACCAGCCCCTTGCGGGCCATGGCTGCGGCGGCGGCACGGGTGTAGAACTCGGCGGCGATGTTGATGACATCGGCTTCGACATAGTGGGTCTGCACGAATTGGCGTGTCCAGGACTGCAAGGTGGCGACCAGTTCGCCGTCGCTCAAGGCCTGCAAATCCATGACCTCACGCCAGCGCATGGCCTCCAGGTAGTGCGGCAGAAATGCCTGCAGAAAATGCGCTTCGACGGCATCCGCACTGCGTGACAAATAAAAGGATGCTAAAACGCCCATGGACGGCCCCTGCGCCAAGGCCTGGGCCTGCAGTACAAAGGTTTGGCCGAACGCACTTTGAATTTCTGGCGTGCTGTGGGGGCCGATGTTCCAGTTCAAGCCCAGCCGCTCACAGGCGCGGTCGGTCGCGCCGCCGTCGCCGCGCAGGTGTTGCATCAGCGACAGGCTCAGGGGTGTGGGCCGGGGCAGGTCGGCTGTCATGTCGGTCTGCACCAGCGCTGCTGCATCCGGGCTGCAGGCGCAGGGTGTCAGCAAGTCCAGCAGGCGCGTGCGTTCCTGGGCCACCAGCATGTGCCGGGCTGCGGATGTGTCGCCCTCGTGCGGCGCGTCCACGATGTCCCGCGCTTGCAAAATGGTGAAATTGCCTTGGGCAAACGCCCATTCAATGTCTTGCGCACGGCCAAACAGGCGTTCAATCTGGTGGGCCAGCGCAATCAGCGGGGCCATGTCCAGTGGGCACGGCGTGTTGCTGTCCAGTGGCAATCCCGACACCCGGCCCACGCGCAGGGCGTTGGGCGTGGCACGTCCGCTGGCCAGGGCTTCGCCCAAGCCTGCTACCCACTCGATCAGCATCGCCCCCACATTGCCAGGGTCGCGCGTGAACAGCACTCCGGCGTACTCGGCCTTGACCATGGCCTGCACGATCACACCACCGCTGTGCGGCGTGCCCGGCGCATACCCGGCCAACGCGCCGGGCGCATGGCGATCACCGGCATCGCCATAACTGGCCAGAACCCGTTGCATGGCTGCTGGAATGTCCTGCCACGCCACCTGCAGTTCACTCCTGAAGACACCGGCAAAGCTCTGCGCTGCGCAGTCTTCCGCCACCCCGGAGCTGCGCACGGCGTAGCGGGCGTGGCGGTCAAGTCCCAACGCGGTCAGCTCTGCCAGGGTAGCCCTTGCATCCCAGGGTTCACGGCTGTCGGCAGGCCAGACCCAGCCGGGTGGCACGGGCAAACCGGCCAGGCGCATTTGCCCTTGGCGCAGGGCCTTGTTGCCCACGGCGCTGGCGTGCGTGCAGTGTTCCAGCGCGATGGCATGCGGGGTCAAAGTGGGCGCTGGGCGTTGCTGCGTGCGCCACCACTGGCGCAGCAAGCTGGCTCGTTCACGCCAGGTGCGCTGTTGCAGCCACAGCAGCACCATCGAGGCCAGCAGGTACAGGCTGATGGCTGCGGACATATCCCGGCTCAACCACCACATCGCGATGCCCGCCAGGACACCCAGCGCCCAGCGGGTTGGCCGTTGCACGGTGGTGGTGACCAGCAGGCGACAGGTCAGGGCACAGGCAGTGATGCCAATCGCCAGGGCCAGCGCCCCGCTGGGGTCGGGCTCGCGCAGCAGTTCCAGCCACAGGAATGACTCGTCGCTCCACTGGGCGGCGGCGCGCACGGCGGCAAAGCAGACCAGAAACACCCCCATTTGCAACAGACTCACCGCCAGGTTGCGCCAAGGGGTGAGTCCCTGCTGGCGGCGCAGCTGTTGTACCGCGCGTTGCAGGCGAAAGCGGTCATCCGCATAGTGGGCGCGCAGCTGCGCCGTCTGGTCGGCAATGCTGCGCAGGGCCTGGCGGTCGCGCTGTGCCTTGGCCGCCAGCGGGGCCAGGGGCAGGCGTGTCAGAAGCAAGAGCAGCAGCATGGCGGGCACCAGTCCGCCCAGAGGGGCACTGGCAAAGGCCAGGCCGCGTGCCAGTGGCTCCACCGCTTTGTCGATGGCGGTGGAGGTGACACGCTGCACCCGTGGCCACATGCCGCGTGTGGTGATCTGGGCAGGAACCGGGTACTCTTGCGGCACGGTGTAGCGGCCACGGAAATCCAGCCCCAAACGGGTCAGCTTCAGGCCCAGCACACGGGCATGAAAGCAGCTGCGGTTGTCATAACAGGCGGCCACAAAGGGCTGCCGTGGCAGTTGCGCCAGTGCGTCGGCCAGTGCCTGTGAGGCCATGCCGCGCATTGGCAGGTTGAGCGCATCGGGCAAATGGCCGCGTGCAAATTCGTCCGGGCTGCGCACGTCAAGGAAGCGGGCCGCGTCCTGCTGCACCAGATCGCTGACCTCGGGGGTGTCCAGGTAGATGGTGTCACGTGCGTAGCGTGGCAAGGGGGTGAAACGGGCACGCCAGCCGTAGGCTGGTGTGGAAAGAGGGCGTTCCTCGCGTGCCCATTTCGGGTAGCCGCCCTCCAGCACCTGGCAGGGCAGGCCCTGGTGCTTGCGTTGTTCGCACACCTCGCCGCTGCGTTTGCCTGAATCGCAGACGAACACCACCGGCAGGCCGTCAGCCGGGGGCTGGCGCAGGCCCAGCAGCAGGTCGGCATAGCGCAGGTTGATGGCCCCGGGCAGATGCGTGACTTCAAATTCTTCGGGCTCACGCACGTCGATCAGGTGCATGGCTTTTGAGTTCGCCATGCGGGCGGCGAGCTCGGTGCTGGTGATCATGGGCGCGGCAAAGGTGCGATCCCAATCGGAGGGTTTGCGCCACAGGTTGGTCTCCAGCCGCCGACTGTCGGCACTGACATGGCTGGCGTACTGCCACACGTTGACCAGAAGCGCCAGCACGGCCACCACGCCGAAGCCGAATAGCCAGCGGCCCGTGCGTGGATGAGCACTCCCGCCCGCGCCCTGAACCCGCAGCAGTGCGGCACCTGACATGGCCGCCAGCAAACCCACAATCTGCGCTGCTGACGCAAAGGCGTTGATGACCAGGTCAGGGGAGGGGATGGCGTAGGCGGGTATGGCAAATACCAGCAGCGGAAAAGTGAGATGTTTCAGGCGCATTCGCGCAAGTATCGGACAACTGCGCTTTGGAAAATGGCCGCAATCATCTGCTTTTGCAATTGCTGGTGTGTTGTTGTTTGGCGTGCTGCCTGCTCAGGCCCGTACCACCGCCAGCCCATTCCAGTCGGTGGTGTAGCCAGGGGTACGCCGCTCCTGCTTCATGCCCCAGGTGCGCGGGTCACTGGCCAGTCCGGTACTGGCCAGTGACAGTGTGCCAGGCCCAAAGCGCTGGTTCACTGCATCCAGGGCCAGCATCAATCGGTTAGTTTCAGGCGCTGCCAGATCGTTGTCCAGTGCCAGTTCCTGCTGGTGCTGGTTGGCAGGGCTGAGGCCTAGCAGCATCACGCCGGCCTTGGCATAGTTGTAGCCGGGGCGGTAAATGGCTTGCAAACCCAGCAGTGCGGCCTGGGTGATGTGTCGGCTGTCAGCGCTGGGCCGTTTGAGAGGTAGCACCGTGGAGCGTGAATACTGCAGGTCTTGAACCCGAAAAGGGCTGGTGCGGATAAAGGTCAATACCTGTGTGGCATGGCTGTGTTGCTGGCGCAGCTTGTGTGCGGCACGGCTGGCAAATTCGGTCACCGCTTCCTGCAGTGCCGACAACTCCCGCACCGCATGGCCAAAGCTGCGTGTGCAGGCGATTTCATGCTTGGCGGGTGATGCGTGTTCCAGACTGATGCATGGGGTGCCTTGCAGCTCACGCACAGTGCGCTCCAACACCACCGACCAGCGGCGCTTGACGGTGGCCGGATCCAGCCGCGCCAAGTCAAGAGCGGTGTGGATGCCCGCGTCTTTGAGTTGTGCGCGGATGCGTCTGCCCACACCCCAGACTTCCCCCACTTCAGTGGCCTGCAGCAAGGCATCGCGCTCCCATGGTTCCAAATTGCCGAGATGGCACACCTGGGCATGCTGCACGGGGTAGCTGCCAGGTTGGCGCTCAGCGGTCTTGGCAATGTGGTTGGCCAGTTTGGCCAGGGTTTTGGTGGGGCCGATGCCAATGCCGCAGGCAATGCCAATCCACTGGAGGATGCGCTGGCGGATTTTGCGGCTGCGCAGGGTCATGTCGCCACGAATACCAGTCAGGTCAATGAAACTCTCGTCAATGGAGTAAATTTCCTGGCGGTGGCCCAGGCCTGCGGCCAGACTCATCATGCGGTCGCTCATGTCGCCGTAGAGCGCAAAGTTGGCGGACAAGGCCACCAGGCCATCTGACTGTTGCAGGTGGTGAATCTGGAACCAGGGGGCTCCCATCTTGATGCCCAGGGCCTTGGCTTCGTTGCTTCTGGCAATGGCACAGCCATCGTTGTTGCTCAATACCACCACGGGTCGGCCATTCAGGCCAGGGCGAAACACCCGCTCGCAGGAAACATAGAAGTTGTTGCCATCCACCAGAGCGTACATGCTTGGCCCTGATCAGGTTTTGAACTGCTTGATGGCCGCCACCACCACGCCCCAGACCTCCACGGTTTGACCGTCCGTTGGATTGATGTCGGGGAAGGCCACGTTGGCCGCCTTGAGTTTCATGCGCCCGGCGCGTTGCCAAAGTGTCTTGCAGACAAATTCACCATCTACCGTGGCAATCACCACATGGCCTGAGCGTGGCGTGATGGCGCGATCCACCAGCACCACGTCGTTGTCAAAAATGCCGACATCTTTCATGGACTCCCCGCGCACCCGTAGCAAGAAGGTGGCCTGCGGGTGTTTGATCAGTTGCGCCATCAGGTCAATGCGCTGCACCGCCTGGTCTTCGGCGGGGGAGGGAAATCCGGCCGCTACCCGGCACGGCACCAGGCTGACCAGGGTGGGGGGCAGCGTGAGGGCGTGGGGTTGGTCAAGTGAGGTGGTCGCGAGGCTCATGGGATTACTGGTGTTATATCCAGTATATAGTGCAAAACCGCTGGCCGTGCACCAGGATGTTGAGCACGCGCAGTGAGAGTCTGTTTGCTATTGAAATAGCAGCTATTTGCGCATGTACTGTAAGCGCTAGAGCATGAAAACACACTTAAATTTCATGTGTAAACGGCATTACGGCTGCAAAAATGGCTTAAGGGATACCTCGATTTCCAGGTGTCCGGTTATGGCAAACGTCCGGCCAGATCGCGCGCTGATTCCTGAACAATACTTTTCATCGACACATACTCCTCCGCGAGTGATTCGTGCGAAAGTGTTGATTCCTGAGCACCTTCCCAGGCGACTGAACCATCGCTGCTGTCCCAGATTTGAAGGAACAAGCGAATGGTGCTGGTTTTGGTTTGCAGCACACGCAGCCCCAACATGCCAAATCGGTCTTTGGACTCCTGCCGGAATGCGCCAAGTTTGAGCTGCGCCACATACCGTGTTCCGGTGGCCTGGGCTACTTTTTGCAGCGCCTCATTGTCGAAAATGCCGGCCAGGCGGTAGTTTTCAAACATCTGCCGGTATTCGTGCGTCAACCCGGTTCGGTTGATGGCACTCAGCGTTTGTGGCAGGGGCACGATACGCAAGTCCGGCCGAACACTGAGCAAAATCTCGGTAAAGGCAAGCGCCAGGGCTTGTCTGTCTTCTTCTTGCCCGGTTGCAGAAGACGGCGTAATAAAGGCCACCCCACCCGACTGGAGATCCTCGGAGCGCAGGTTGATGACCAGCACCTGCGTCGTCGGTACGCTTTGCTGGGTGTTCATGGCTATTTTTTGACTGGCACAACCAGACAGCAGCGCAAGGCCAATCGCTGCCGGGATCGACAGTCGAAACAACATCAGCAGTAACGACCTTTTTGTCATTTGGGTTCAACCGGTTTCAGGTGCTGCTGCACAAAACATATGCAGCAAGAGTCCTAACCCGATTGAGTCAGTTTTAAAGCTGCCAGTCGGTTCGTTGGCGCACACTCAAGAAAATTACGCACGGGTTTGCCGTTCAAAATGCATTTGTCAGCCACCTTGCCTGCATCGCATAATCGTTCCAAACTACTGGAGAACCTGATGCCCAAGATACCCAAAATTGCCGTGTTGCTCGCAGGCTGCGGCCACCTGGATGGTGCTGAAGTGCGTGAGGCCGTGCTGACTTTGCTGGCCATTGATCAGCACGGTGCTGCATACCAGTGTATTGCCCCCAATGCGACGCAGTTCCATGTGATCAACCACGTCACCGGTGAACCGGTGGAGGGTGCACCGCGCAACATTCTGGAGGAATCCAGCCGCATTGCCCGCGTCGGTCAGTGCCTGGATTTGGCCCAGGCCAAGGTGGCGGATTACGACGCACTGGTGATGCCAGGCGGCTACGGCGTGGCCAAAAACCATTGCACCTTTGCCTTCAAGGGGGTCGATGCCGAGGTGCGCCCGGATGTGGCGGCTTTTGTGCGGGGTTTCTTTGAGGCCCAAAAGCCGGTGGGAGCGATTTGTATTGCCCCGGCATTGGTGGCGCTGGCTTTGCACCAGGCCCAAGACAGCGCCGCCATGACGCTGGGCAACGATGCCGGTTGTGCTGCTGCCTTGGGCCAATTGGGCCAGCAGAACCAAAACACCTCGAACGCAACGCAGCTTGTGATTGATGAAGCCCACAAGCTCATCACCACGCCAGCCTACATGTTTGATGATGCTCGGCTGAGTGATGTATTCACCGGCATTGAGCGCTGCGTGGCGGAAGTGCTCAAGCGCCTGTGATTTGTGAGGCTTTTATAAATATTGCGCAAATAGCTATAAATAATATAGCAATCATTCGGTCTAGGTTGGCTGCTGACCATGGCTGGGTTTTTGCCCCAGCTTGCGGTAGAGCGTGGCGCGGCTGATGCCCAGGGCGCGTGCCGCTTGGCCGACATTGCCGCGAGCATCGTCCACGGCTTTGCGGATCATGGCGGCTTCTACGTCACGCAGCGCCATGGCGGGTGTGGCACAGGTTTGCAGGTTTTCGGCTTCATGTGCCCGGCCAATGGCTTGGGCTTGCAGTCGCAGGCCGCTCCACAAGGGCAGTTCCAGCGCCTGGGCGGGGCGTTTGGCGGCATCAAAAAGCTGCTCATACGGCAGGCCAAAGACTTCACTGATGTGCACCGCCGCTAGTCCTGGCGCTGCCAGACCAGGCACCATTTGGCGTGCCACCCGGTTGGCTCCGGTGATCCAGCCTTCCGGGTCCAGGCACAGCATGCCGTCAGCCTCGCTGCCCAGGGCATTGCCTGGCCAGTTCAGCCGCAGCAGCAGGCTATGGTTTTGGGCGGTCAGCAAGGCGTTTTCGATCTTGCAGGCCGATTGACGCACCAGGTGTTTGAGCTCAGGGCGCTCCTGTGCGTCAACCCCGGTGACATCCAGCATGCCAACACAAGCACCATCCGGCCCAAACAGCGGCGCACCGGCACAGCTGTAGACCGAGGTGGCTGCAAAAAAATGCTCGCCACGGTGCAGCCAGACCGGTTGCAGCTCGGTCAGTGCCGTGCCAATGGCGGTGGTGCCGATGCTGGGTTCAGACAAGTCGGTGCCCACCCGGGTGATCAGGTGAGCGCGTGGGTCGGCATGGTCAATGGCCCCACTGGCATCCACCACCACACCTTGGGCGTTGGTCAAAATGGCAAAGTAGCGGGTGTTGACAATGGCCCGGGCCAGGCTTTCCAGAATGGGTTTGGCTGACTGCACCAGCTGCAGGTTGGC
>VIKI01000241.1 GCA_008080595.1 Comamonadaceae bacterium | reverse complement strand
TCCTGAGTTCGGTTGGAAACCAAAAGGTCAATATCGGCTTGCTGCAGTTCGGGCAGTGCTTTCGGAATCATTTTCAAGGTCCTCTACGTTGGCGCCACCAAGGAGTATGCCCTTGCCGACCGCGTTGGGCACTAGAGCGCCTTCGACGTAGGTCAGGTAGTGGGCTCGCTGTTGGCTAAGGGGTCGCTACTCTAAACCTGTCACTCACCAATGTCGGCAGATGGTCGATGGCAGGTGCCCACTTTGACGAAATGGTCGCCATATAGCTGACGGTCGGTGCGAGGTTGCCAACAGCCGCTTTAGAGCAGGCAGATCGCAAATCTCTATGACCGGTGACGCTGCATTGTGGGCACACGTTTTGTTCCATTCCTGAACCCCAATTTTTCGGCTGACCCACGGGAAATCGCGCTCAACCGCCATCTTTCAGCACTTTCAGGCCGCCGCTAACAGCACCAAAACTGCGGTAGCCCGCGATGGCGAGTGAGCTGAGGATTGGAGAGTTGTTTGCGTTAGGCATTGTTTTTCTATTTTATAGATCATTTGTGCCTCTAGCCATTGAATACATTGCGTGGATAGCTCCTAAAGTTGAAGCGTCTGCTGCCCGTCTTTCATCGCGGAAAAACAAGCAAGATGTGCTGGAGCGAGCAACGAACTGATGAGCGATTCGAGTGAGTACATTGACCCGCTAGCCATTGATCAATAAGCGTATATAGCTCAGAAATCTATAGCGATCAGTCCATCCAATAAATCAAAAATACGACAAGCTAAGTTTTAAAAAGTATCATTGATGCCCCAAACGGAGAAATTGGAATGAGACCCTCTGAGGCACTGCAAGCCCACCGCGAAACCATCCGCAGCATTGCCCTGTGTCACCGCGTGACCAACATCCGGGTGTTCGGTTCTGTGGTTCATGGTAACGACACCGATGAAAGTGATCTTGACTTGTTGGTTGAGCCGACCAGTGAAACCACGATGATGGATATCGCCAAAATTCAACTGGAGTTGGCGCAGTTGCTCAAAGTGGCGGTTGACGTGCTCACACCGAAAGCTTTACCCAGCAAGTTCCGTGATCAGGTTATATCGGAGGCTCAGGCACTGTAGGTAAATCGGATGCCCTTCGCGTCATAGCCTCAACTCCACGTATCCATCAACGCCCCCCCTTGCTGAATCAAAAACTCCTTGAAAGCAATGGCTGCCGGTGAGAGCTTTTTGCTGCTCAGGTGGGTCACATACCAGTGGTTGATTTGCGGCAGGCCTTGCACGTCCAGCAGCGCCAGGTGGCCGCTGGCCAGTTCGTGGCGCACGGTGCGTAATGACAAAAAACTCAGGCCCATGCCGGCCATCACGGCCTGCTTGATGGTCTCGTTGCTGGGCATGGACATCACCACTTGCAGCGGGGTCTGGTGCTCGTCGAACAGGCGTTGCATCGCCGCACGGGTACCTGAGCCGTCTTCGCGCACCACAAAGCGGTAGCTGCCCAGTTCTGAAAAATCCAGGTTTTTGCGCCGTGACAAGGGGTGGTCGGGCGCGGCCACCATGGCCAGCGGGTTGGTGGCAAAAGCTGTGGCTACACAGTCCAGGTGGCTGGGGGCGCGGCCCATCACCACCAGGTCGGTCTCAAAACGGCTCAGCAGCCCCAGCACGTTTTCTCGGTTGTCAATGTTCAGGTGCACTTCAATGTCGGGATGCAGCTTGTTGAAGCGCACCAGCAGCATCGGCACAAAATACTTGGCGGTGCTGACCACGGCCAGGTCAATGCGGCCTTTTTTCAGGCCAATGTGCTCGGCCATCAGCGCTTCCAGATCCCGAAACTGGCCCATGGCGCTGGTGGCATGGGTCAGGAACACCTCGCCTGCGGCGGTGAGCTTGATGTTGCGCCCCATCGGCTCCACCAGTGCCAGGCCAAAAGCGTCTTCCAGCTGGCGTAATTGCATGGACACCGCAGGCTGGGTCACAAACAGCCGCTCGGCCGCTTTGGACACCGAGCCCTGGCGGGCCACTTCCATGAAGGTTTGAATCTGCTTGAAGGTATAGGGCCGCATAGATGCCTCTGGCGTGTTGGGTTGTGGGTTGCATCAGGTGATGCTGATGATTTTTTAATAAAACGTGATTAGAGTTTATGTGTTCAGGCGATTAAAGTAAATCCATGCCGAAAAGCGGCACTTTTATTCACTCTCAAGGACGCAACCCCATGGCACATGCTGCACTTCAAGCGCTGATTTTTGATGTGGATGGCACGCTTGCCGATACCGAAAGTGTGCACATGGATGCCTTCAACCAGGCCTTCCAGGAAATGGGCATGGATTGGTCATGGGACTTGGCGCTCTACACCGAGCTGCTGAACATCTCCGGTGGCAAAGAGCGCCTGTTGCACTACTGGAAACAGGTCAACCCCGACATCAAGGCGCTGGATGCACAAGCCTTGAATGACCGCATCAACCGCATCCACGATCTCAAAACCGCCGTGTATGAAAATGCCGTGAACAGCGGTGCGGTGAGCTTGCGCCCAGGGGTGTTGAAACTCATGGACGAAGCTTTGAGCGCCGGGCTGCAACTGGCGATTGCCACCACCACCTCACCGGTGAATGTGGCGGCCTTGCTGCGCCACGCCATTGGCAGTGATTGGCGCATCAACTTCACCGCCATTGGTGATGCCTCCACCGCCCCCATCAAGAAGCCACATCCCCAGGTGTACCTGCAAATGATCACGGCCTTGCAACTGCCGGCCGACCAATGTCTGGCACTGGAAGACTCCAGCAACGGCTTGCGCTCAGCCACGGCGGCCGGGCTGGCCACGGTGATCACCACCAACGGCTTCACGGCGCACCATGACTTCACCGGTGCACTCAAGGTGCTGCCTGATCTGAGCGAGGTGAATTTGCAGCAATTGCGCCAATGGCACAGCGCACCAAAACGCTAGAAGTGGCCGAACTGCATTACCCTCAAGAATTTCAACTTTACAGAAAGCTTTTCCCATGAGTTCATCGAATGTTTTGCGTTTGGCCCCGAGCATTTTGTCGGCTGACTTTGCCCGTCTGGGTGAAGAAGTGCGTGCCATTGAGGCTGCCGGTTGTGACCTGGTGCACTTTGACGTGATGGACAACCACTACGTGCCCAACCTGACCATCGGCCCACTGGTGTGCGAAGCCATTCGCCCGCATGTGCAGATTCCGATTGATGTGCATTTGATGGTTGAGCCGGTCGACTCCATCATCCCGCTGTTTGCCAAGGCCGGTGCCAACATCATCACCTTTCACCCGGAAGCCTCCAAACACGTGGATCGCAGCCTGTCGATGATCCGTGAACTCGGTTGCAAAGCCGGTCTGGTGCTGAATCCCGCCAGCCCGGTGGAATGGCTCGATCACGTGATGGACAAGCTCGACATGGTGCTGCTGATGAGCGTCAACCCCGGTTTTGGCGGGCAAAAGTTCATTCCCTCCACGCTGGCCAAACTGCGCCAGGTGCGCGCCAAGATTGATGCCCACATGGCCGCTGGCGGTCAGCCGATCTGGCTGGAAGTGGACGGCGGTGTCAAAACCGACAACATCGCCGAGATCGTCGCCGCCGGGGCCGACACCTGCGTGGCCGGTAGCGCCGTGTTTGGCGCACCCGATGCCGACGGTGGCTACCGCACCGTGATGCAGGCGCTACGCCGCGCCGCGCATCCGGCCTGACCCGATTCACGATTTATAAAACCAGGAGACAAGCATGTCCATGACCCTTCGTTCCAACCGTTCCACGCTGACGCAGTTCTTGATTGAAGAGCGCCGCCGTTTCCCCAATGCCAGTGGCGACTTCAATGCCCTGATTCTGGACGTGGCCCTGGCCTGCAAAGGCATTGCCAAAGCAGTGGCCTACGGTGAACTGGCGGGTGTCATGGGCAATCACGCCGCCGATGCCGGTGGTTCGGTCAATGTGCAGAGATGGACTTGCCCTACCAAATCCCCGCGCAATACCCACGCGGCAACTACCTGATTGTGTTTGACCCGCTGGACGGCTCCAGCAACATTGACGTGAACGTGTCGGTGGGCAGCATCTTCAGCATCTTGCGTGCGCCGCAAGACGTGATTGATACGGGCCGTGACGTGGTCGATGCCGACTTTTTCCAACCCGGCAGCAAACAAGTGGCCGCTGGCTACGCCTTGTACGGCCCCACCACCATGATGGTGCTGACCGTGGGCGATGGTGTCAACGGCTTCACACTCGACCCGAATCTGGGTGAATTCATGCTGACCCACCCCAAAATGCACATTCCTGAAGATACACATGAATTTGCCATCAACGCCTCCAATGCCCGTTTTTGGGAAGCGCCGGTGAAGCGTTATGTGGACGAATGCCTGGCTGGCAAACCCGGCCCGCGTGCCAAAGACTTCAACATGCGCTGGATTGCCTCCATGGTGGCTGAAGCCCACCGCATCCTGATGCGCGGTGGGGTCTTCATGTACCCGCGCGACACCAAAGACCCGTCCAAACCAGGCCGCCTGCGCCTGCTGTACGAAGCCAACCCGGTTGGCATGATCATGGAGCAGGCCGGTGGCCGCGCCTCCACCGGTGAAGTGCCCATGATGAGTGTGCAACCCACCAGCCTGCACCAGCGTATTGGTTTTGTGTTTGGTTCCAAAAACGAGGTCGAGCGTATTGAGCGCTACCACCGCGAGCCTGCCGATGTGGCGCTGGACAACCCGCTGTTTCATGAACGCAGCCTGTTCCGGGACTGACAGCCGAGTTTTTAGTAAAAATAAAAATGATAGCTGCTTGCGCTTATGTATCAAGCGCTAGAGCCGGATTTGTTATAAATTTTTATCATCAGGAGACAACACCATGTCCATTCGCCACCCCATCATCGCCATCACCGGTTCCAGCGGCGCCGGTACCACCTCGGTGACCCGCACTTTTGAGAATATTTTCCGCCGTGAAAACATCACCGCTGCGGTGATTGAAGGCGACAGCTTTCACCGCTATGACCGCAAAGAAATGAAAGCCAAGGCTGCTGAGGCCGAAGCCGCAGGCAACAAGAACTTCAGCCACTTTGGCCCCGAGAACAACCTGTTCCCTGAACTCGAAGCGCTGTTTCGTGACTACGCCGAAACCGGCATCGGCAAGCGCCGCAAATACCTGCATGACAGCGAAGAAGCCGCCCCTTACAAACAAGACCCCGGCACGTTTACACCCTGGGAAGATGTGCCCACCAACACCGACCTGTTGTTCTACGAAGGCTTGCACGGTGCGGTGGTCACGCCTGAGATCAACATCGCCCAGCACCCCGACTTGCTGATTGGTGTGGTGCCGGTCATCAACCTGGAATGGATTCAAAAACTCTACCGCGACAAAAAACAACGCGGCTACAGCACCGAGGCGGTCACCGACACCATCCTGCGCCGTATGCCCGACTATGTGAACTACATCTGCCCGCAGTTCATGCACACCCATGTGAACTTCCAGCGTGTGCCAATGGTCGACACCAGCAACCCGTTTATTGCGCGAGACATCCCCAGTGCCGACGAAAGTATGGTGGTGATCCGCTTTGCCAACCCCAAAGGCATCGACTTTCAATACCTGCGCAGCATGATTGACGACAGTTTTATGAGCCGCGCCAACACCATCGTGGTGCCAGGCGGCAAAATGGAGCTGGCGATGCAACTCATCTTCACGCCATTTGTCTGGCGCATGATGGAGCGCAAGAAGAAATCCGCCTGATTTTGTGAGTTATGAGTTGTGAGTGATTGGTTTTGAGTCGGTATCGACTCCCGGCCACTCTCTCACGACTACCGACTAATTACTACCGACGAATAAGCAACCATGAACTCTCCCACCCCTGAATTTGCCAAACAAATGGCCAATGCCATCCGTATGCTCGCCGTTGACGCGGTTGAAAAAGCCAAGTCCGGTCACCCCGGCGCACCCATGGGCATGGCCGACATAGCTGAAGTGTTGTGGAATCGGCACCTGAGCCACAGCCCAACCAACCCGCATTGGGCCAACCGCGACCGTCCACGGCTCCATGCTGATTTACGCGCTCTTGCATCTCACCGGCTACGACCTGCCCATGGAAGAACTCAAAAACTTCCGCCAGTTGCACAGCAAAACCGCAGGCCACCCCGAATATGGCATCACCCCCGGTGTGGAAACCACCACTGGCCCACTCGGCCAGGGCATCACCAACGCGGTCGGTATGGCACTGGCTGAAAAGCTGTTGGCGCAAGAGTTCAACCGCGATGACGAAGACACCAACTACCACATCGTTGACCACTTCACCTACGCCTTTTTGGGCGACGGTTGCATGATGGAAGGCATCAGCCACGAAGCCTGCGCCCTGGCTGGCACGCTGCGTCTGTCCAAGCTGGTGGCGTTTTATGACGACAACGGCATCAGCATCGACGGCCATGTCGAAGGCTGGTTCACCGACGACACCCCCAAACGCTTTGAGGCTTATGGCTGGAACGTGATCGCAGGCGTAGATGGCCACAACCCAGCCGCCATTGACGCGGCCGTGAAAGCTGCCAAGGCACAAGCCCACAACCTGGACGGCAAACCCACCCTGATCTGCTGCAAAACCGTCATCGGCATGGGTTCACCCAACAAGGCCGGCACCCACGATGTGCATGGCGCGGCCTTGGGTGCGGCTGAGGTGCAAGCCACCCGTGACGCACTGGGCTGGACATCTGCCCCGTTTGAAATTCCAGCGGACATTGCCGCTGCCTGGAATGCGGTGGCCCGTGGGGCCAATGCCGAGCGTGCCTGGCGCGTTGGTTTTGAAGCCTATCGGTCACAGTACCCGGAACTGGCCGCCGAGTTTGAGCGCCGTATGGCCGGTGACCTGCAAACCAGTTATGCCGAAAAATTGCCCGCCGTGCTGGAAACCATTGCCGCCAATGCCACCGCCTTTGCCACCCGCAAGTCGAGCCAGAATGCGCTGGATGTGATTGCGCCGCTGGTTCCCGAATTCTTTGGTGGCAGCGCCGACCTGACCGGCTCCAACCTGACCAACTTCAAAGGCTGCGTGCGCGCCGGTCGTGACACCTGGGGCAACCACCTGAGCTACGGCGTGCGTGAGTTTGGCATGGCCGCCATCATGAACGGCATGGCGCTGCATGGCGGCTACATTCCTTACGGTGGCACCTTCCTGACCTTCAGCGACTACAGCCGCAACGCCATCCGTATGGCCGCGCTGATGAAAATCCGCGTCATCCACGTCTTTACCCACGACAGCATTGGCCTGGGCGAAGACGGCCCGACACACCAAAGTGTCGAGCACATCCCCAGCATGCGCATCATCCCCGGTCTGGACGTGTGGCGCCCGGCCGATGGCCTGGAAACCGCTGTGGCCTGGGCCTGTGCGGTGGAGCGCCGTGATGGCCCCAGCGCCCTGTGCCTGTCTCGCCAAAACCTGCCACGCCTGGCTGATGCGGGCATGGTCGACAACATCCGCAAAGGCGGCTACATCCTGTCAGAGATGGAAAACCCGCAGGCCGTGATTGTCTCCACCGGCTCTGAGCTGGAGCTGGCCATGAAGGCCCAGGCCACACTGGCCGCAGAGGGCATCGCCACCCGCGTGGTGTCCATGCCGTGCAGCAACGTGTTTGACCGCCAGAGTGATGCGTATCAGGAAATGGTGATCCCGTTCAATACGCCTGCGGTGGCCATTGAAGCTGCGCACCCCGACTTCTGGCGCAAGTATGTGGGCCGCCATGGCGTGGTGATTGGCATGCCCACCTTTGGCGAATCGGCTCCCGCGCCCAAGCTGTATGCGCACTTTGGTATCACCGCCGAGCGGGTGGTGGAGGCGGTTGAGGTGCTGGTGCACCGCGCCGCCCACCGCAATGCCGAGCCGCTGCCCGACACCGTGGTGCCGTCAAGCAACTGAACGACTGCCCCCGATGCTGGAACGCGCTTTTGACCTGATCCTGTTTGATCTGGACGGCACGCTGGTGGAGACTGCCCCTGAAATCATGGACGCAGTCAACGACACCTTGAGCCGGTTTGATTTGCCCTGGGTGACACAAACCCAGGTGAATGACTGGATTGGTCATGGCACGCGCGAACTCATGGTGCAGGCCTTGGCAACAGTCACTGCCAGCACCGCCGAGGCGGTGCGTGGCAGCAAATTGCTGGCCAAGATCATGCCGGTGTACGACGGCTTTTACGAGCGTCGCTGCGGCACGCGCAGCCAGCTTTACCCCCATGTGCGCGAGACTTTGCAAGCCTTGCGGGCCCAGGGGGTCAAGCTGGCGGTGGTCACCAACAAGGAAGGCCGCTACACCCAGGTGGTGCTGGACGTGCACCAGCTCAGGCCCCTGTTTGACGCGGTGGTCAGTGGCGACAGTCTGCCGACCAAAAAACCCAACCCGGCCGGTGTGGTGCAGTGCCTGGTGCAGTTTGACGTGAGCCCCAATCGGGTGCTGTTTGTGGGCGACTCCAGCATTGACGCGGCCACGGCCCGCAATGCCAGTGTGCCGGTGTGGCTGTTGCCCTATGGTTACAACATGGGGCAGCCGATTGAATCCTGTGCCCCAGACCGGGTCATCCAGGATTTTTCAGAGCTATTGGATTGATAGCTGCTAGCGCATGTCAAACAAGCGTTAGAGGCCAATTTTGTATAAATTTTTTACAGGAGCATGACATGACAATCAAACTGGGTATCAACGGATTTGGCCGCATTGGCCGCATGGTGTTTCGCGCAGCGGTGCAAAACTTTGACGACATTGAAATCGTCGGCATCAACGACTTGCTGGAGCCCGAGTACCTGGCCTACATGCTCACCTATGACAGCGTACACGGCCGCTTCAAGGGTGAAGTGTCGGTGGACGGCGGCACGCTGGTGGTCAACGGCAAACGGATTCGTCTGACCCAAGAGCGCGACCCGGCCAACCTGAAATGGGCCGAGGTGGGAGCCGACGTGGTGATTGAATCCACCGGCTTGTTCCTGGACAAGGTCACCGCCCAGAAACACCTGGATGCCGGAGCCCGCAAGGTGGTGTTGTCCGCCCCCAGCAAAGACGACACCCCGATGTTTGTCTACGGCGTGAACCACGCCGCCTATGCCGGTCAGGCCGTGCTGAGCAACGCCTCTTGCACCACCAACTGCCTGGCCCCGGTGGCCAAGGTGTTGAATGACAAATGGGGCATCAAGCGTGGCCTGATGACCACCGTACACGCTGCCACCGCCACGCAGAAAACCGTGGACGGCCCGAGCAACAAAGACTGGCGCGGTGGCCGTGGCATTCTGGAAAACATCATTCCCTCTTCCACCGGCGCGGCCAAGGCGGTGGGGGTGGTGATCCCAGAGCTGAACAAAAAACTCACCGGCATGGCCTTCCGTGTGCCGACCAGCGATGTGAGCGTGGTGGACTTGACGGTGGAGCTGAACAACGCCGCCACCTATGCCGAAATTTGTGCCGAAATGAAAGCCCAAAGCCAGGGCGCATTAAAAGGCGTGCTGGGTTATACCGATCACAAGGTGGTGTCCACCGATTTCCGTGGCGAGCCCTGCACATCGGTGTTTGACTCCGAAGCTGGCCTGGCGCTGGACGGCACTTTCATCAAGGTGGTGAGCTGGTACGACAATGAATGGGGTTACTCCAATAAATGTCTGGAAATGGCCCGTGTGGCCGCTTTGTACCAAGGAGCTTGAAAATGAAAGTTTTGCGTTTTGCCGATGTGATTGCCAGTGGCGCTGCTGCCGGAAAACGGGTGTTTATCCGTGCCGACCTGAATGTGCCGCAAGACAAACAAGGCCATATCACCGAAGACACCCGCATCCGCGCCAGCGTGCCCTGCATCCAGATGGCCCTGGCCGCCGGAGCCGCCGTCATGGTCACCAGCCACCTGGGCCGCCCCACCGAGGGCGAATTCAAACCGGAAGACTCCCTCGCCCCAGTGGCCAAACGCCTGGGCGAACTGCTCGGCCGTGAGGTGCCAGTGGTCGCCAACTGGGTGGACGGCGTGGACGTGCAGCCCGGCCAACTGGTGATGCTGGAAAACTGCCGCGTCAACGTCGGTGAGAAAAAGAACAAGGAAGACTTGGCCAGAAAACTCGCCGCCCTGTGCGACATCTTTGTGCACGATGCCTTTGGCACCGCCCACCGGGCTGAAGGCACCACCTACGGC
>VIKI01000240.1 GCA_008080595.1 Comamonadaceae bacterium | reverse complement strand
GACGTGCTGTTGCAGCACCGCGTTGACCCGAACGTGCCCATCGAAGACGTGGCAGGCACCATCAAAGACCTTGTCCGTGTCGGCAAGGTGAGGCACTACGGGCTGTCGGAGCCTGGCTTGCAGACCGTGCGCCGTGCGCATGCGTGAAGTGTAGTAACACTGACACAAACGGAGATCACCAGATTCCAATATGAATCAATGGCTTGGCTCACCCGCGTGAAATATGAGTGTCACTATCACTACTTTTCTTGAAGTAGTAATGTTGCCACTAAATGACTTGGCGTAGTAACATTGCCACTTGCGTCGAAGAGCGAAGACGCACCCCGTACAGTAGCAATGAGGCAAGGTCATGACCAAGTCGATGCCGTACAACCGCGCAGTGCCGTTCTCTCGTCCGGCGGGGCGCAGGCGCATTGAAGTCTTCAGTCCCAAGATAGGACGACGCCTGTGCCTTGGCGGTTACGACGCGTACAGGACATGGTTGGTCATCGAAGCCAATCCGCTCATCGTCACTTTCTGTGAACGCCCGACCTACGTCGATGGACCGAATACTCCCGTGATCGATTTCTGGGTGCAATTGCGTGGTGCGCCGATCGGTGAATTCTGGATGGTAGAAGGTCTACCGCGTCCATCCTCGAAAGTGGACACTGCGCCGCCAGAACACCATTCCCATCTGCACGAACTACCCGTGCGCTACATCAACCGAGCCGACTTGATTGGATGGGCCGAACCTATTGGCAACTGGGCGCGCATCATCCCCTACCTGGTCAGCCACAGACGCTACCGAGATACCTTGCTTGAGCAGCAGATCATGGCCTTTCTGATCGAAGATGAATCGATGGACTCGGTGCTGGCGCACTTCCCACAGCGCGATGGAACCACCGTGCTGGCAGCACTGTTCCAGTTGTTGGCCGAGGGACGCATAACCAGCCCGGACATGGCCATTGAGCCCATGGACGGATCCACCCGATTTCGCAGATTGCCGGTGGTACTGGCAAGTGCACCGCCATGACACGCCGCTCCACTGAGTTGCTGCGCATTGCCGAATGGCCCAGACTCGACGAGCAGGCCTTGGCCGAGCCTGCACGGGAGGTCTATCGGTCACGCTGCGCGGCCCTAGAAGCCTACGCCCAGGGGGAGCCGATCGCTAGCATAGAAGCTGCCCATAGAATTGCGGACGGAAGCATCTGGGGATACCGCGCCTTGGTGCCGTATGTCAATGTCAGCGGGTACGAACGCAGCCAACCGTCGCGTGCGCTGGTTCATACCAAAGCCGGCAATGCCGGTGCCTTCACCCAACTATTGCAGCGCCATCCCGCACTGGAAGCGCATTTGCGCCGTGAACTGAGCGCCCAGCGCGTGGTGCTCAAAGGAGTGGGGGAGGCGGCACGCCTGTTCAACTTGAAACCGGCGTTGCAACGCTTCCAGCAGGCCTGTCGAGAGCAGGGGCTACTGCCTTCAGATTACCCTTTTAACCAGCAGGACAAGGGAGTGCGCAGCCTGGCGCGGACCCTGAGGGCCTGGCTGCTTGACCGCTTCGATGACGCGGCACACGCGGCGGGGGCCCGTTTCAAGCCATCGTCGGCCCTGCGCCAATTACCCGAGCGGGGCGCCGATGAAGCCTTTGACACCGTGGAGTTCGACGCGCATAAGATGGATCTGCGGCTCAAGGTCGTGGACGTCGACCCGCAGGGTATTGAGCGTATCTATGAAACAGAGCGGGTCTGGTTGCTGGCCATCATTGACGTGGCAACCCGCTGCATACTGGGATACACCCTGTGCCTGCACCGTGAGTGCAGCCGGTATGAGGTGATCGCAACCTTGAAACACGCATTGACTCCGGCCCAAATTCCCAAGATCACGCTGCCGGGCCTGTCATTGTCGGGGTCCGGTGGTTTGGTGTCCCAGGCCCTGCCGATAGCCCGGCACGCTTGTTGGCGCCAGATTCGCTTGGACAATGCGCGCGCCCATCTGGCCACGACCAGCCTGGACGTGGTGTGCGAGGCCTTGGGCTGCGTCGCTGACTTCGGGCCAGCCTATGAACCCGATGATCGTCCGTTCATTGAGCGATTCTTTGGGACACTGACCAATACGCTGTCCCGTCGCCTACCTGGGGGTTTGCCCAGCAAACAGGCGAGGACGTCCAAACGCTCGCGCGCAGAGGCGAAAGATCTGAGCTTGGTTGTCACAGCCCAAGAGCTCGAAGAATTGTTGGATGCCACCGTGTGGAACTACCACGGCACGCCCCACTCCGGCCTGGGGGGCCTGACACCATTGGAGCGCATGAGCCAACAGCTCGATGGGGTAGGGCTGCCACCGGTTCGACTGCGCCGCGTGCCAGAGGCACTTCGCAACCGCTTGGAGCTGCTTCACGACCCGGCGTTTTGCTTGGTGCACGGCAATGTGGGCCGCGGAGAGCGGCCCTACATCTCCTTCATGCATGTGCGCTACACCAGCGAACAACTGGCGCGCAGCTCCAATCTGATTGGCAAGCAGCTGCGGGTGTATTTTGATGCGAAAGATTTGCGCACGCTTCGGGCATTTACCGAGGATGGCCAACCACTGCAAGACTTGTTGGCCAGCGGGCCTTGGCGTCATGAAGCGCATTCTTTGCGGCTGCGCCAGGAGGTGTTCAAGGCCAAGCGAAACAAGCAGCTGGAATTCGTGGCCGGCGAAAGCCCGATTGATGCATTTGTCAAATTGCGCCGGGCCAAGGCGCCCAAATCACGCAGAGCGGCCAGCGATCTTGCACGCATACAGCGGGAGCGCCGTGATGCGTCAAACACCGCGCCTCATCCGGTGGACCCATCTGCACAGTTGGCCACAGGTGTGGTCAAAGGCAAAAAGCTGCGCATTGCGCGCGGCTTTCCCCGGTAGAAAGCAAAAACAGCTTGCGGCCCGCACGGGCGCCGCCGACGGGTCATTGGCGCGATCCCGCGTCGTGAGGTCGGGCCGGGGCCTTCATGCCGGCCGCAAGCGCCGCCAAGGCGCGAAAGGCATTCATGACCGATTCCATACAAACAAAAGTGGCGGCGACGCGCGTCAAACAATCGACGCCCAAAAAGGTCGCTCCCGTCTGGACGGTTCCGCAACCGGCCTCCTTGACATTACAAAACCATCCCCTGGTGCGCCGGCACTACCGTGTCGCCACGGCCGCGATTGAACAGTTTGTTGACCTGGTGGAGCGTTGCATTCGCGTGCTGGTACCGGGTGCCCTGATCCATTCCCGCCCGCGCATGGGCAAGACCCATGCCATTGACTACGTCGCACTCCATCTGGAACGCCACCGCCCTGACATCCTTGTGCTGCGCATGTCCTGCGAGCATCACCGCAGTGATTTCGAGGGACCATTCTTCAGTACCTTGCTGAGCGCTGCAGGCGTGCGCCACCCACAGCCAAAGTCAATCACAGACAAACGCTTTGCACTCATGTGCCGGCTGAGCGAGCAGTTGCAGATGCGTTCAGGGCATATCGTGGTTCTGCTGTGTGACGAGGCCCAGAGATTGTCAAAGCATGCCCTGGAATGGCTGCGCGATGTTCATGACCAGTTGGCGCACCATGGGGTGCGGCTATTGACGTTTCTGGTTGGGCAACCCCAACTCATGGAACAGAAGGCGCATTACCAGCTCAGCGGTGACGAACAGATCGTGGCGCGCTTCATGATTGAGCAGCAACACTTCCGGGGAATTGGCGATGCGGTGGATGCCGCCACCTGCCTGGCCAGCTATGACCTGAGTCGTTACCCCGAGGCCAGCGGCAAGACGTTCACCGAGTTCTTTTATCCTCGGGCGTGCGAAAACGGGTTGTTGCTGGAGCAATCGGCGGCCATGTTGTGGAACACGTTTGTCAATGCGCATGCTGGGGCACAGCTGGCCGGTCCGGCTGAAATCCCGATGGACTACTTCACGCGCGCTGTGGAAAGTGTGCTGTTGCAGGGTGCACAGTGGGACACGCAGGACCTGGCGTTGGGAGTGGCGCACTGGGAACGGGCGGTCAAGGAGTCCGGTTATGTTGCAGCTCAGCAGACCGTGTCAGTCATGCCTGGACAGTGATTGCGATGGCTCTGCCAATCCTCGTGCCGGCGTGGGAGTTTGGCCTGCAAAACCGACTTCAAAGTACCCATGCCGTGCCGTCAAAACGTCTGGCGCCGCGGCCCGCAAGAATATTCCAACTGCCGAAAGCTGCAGGCGGCGCAGCACGCGAGCCTTCCGAGCGGGAGTTGCTGATCATGCGATGGCGACGGATTGCCTTCGTGTATTCACCAATGCTTTCTGATCGCAAGGCACCAGCCTCAAATTACAACCCTTCAGCGGATGCCACTGGGTCGCCTGACTGTGGGGTCAGCTTGTTGGCGACTTGCGAATGGCTGCTGCGCAAACGGTTACGTCAGGATTGGGCGTTGCTGGACAATGTAAAACGCGCCCAGGTGCTCACATTGGCGAAGCGGTTCAAAACAGATGCACCCGTCGCGGCAGCAAATGATCTGACGGTAGATGCTGCGGCGTGGACGTTGTTTGCGATGTATTGGTGTGGCGCCAGTCATCCGGCCGCGCTGTTCAACAAGTCCTTGCATCCGCCGACAGGTCTGGTGCGATGGATCAGTCAGTTTCATGTGGATCAGCAGCGGACCCAGGTGCGTGAGATTCAGGGCTGGTTTGCACACTATCTGGGTATGACCAGAGGCCGCTGTGAGGTGCTGGTTCGGAGAATGCAGAAGCGAACTGGCAGCGTGGCGTTGCTGCGGGAACTGTGCGAATTTTAAATTAGTGGCAAGATTACTACTTGTTGGTGTCAGAATTACTACACTTCACGGCATGCGGAACACCCGATGGCACTCATCCAGAACGAGTACTCCATGCTCTGGCGTGGCCCCGAAACCGGGGTGATGCCATTGTGCGAAGAACTGGGCATCGGCTTTGTCTGCTGGAGTCCGCTGGGCATGGGTTTTCTGGCCGGTGGTGTGAACGCAGCCAGTCGCTTTGTGGCACCGGATTTTCGCGCCGTCTCGCCGCGTTTCGCGCCCGATGTGCTGCCCGCCAACATGGCGCTGTCCGATCTGGTGCGTGCCTGGGCACAGCGCAAGAACGTCACCCCTGCACAACTTTCCCTGGCGTGGTTGCTGGCCAAAAAGCCCTGGATCGTGCCGATCCCGGGTACGACCAACGCAGCCCACATGACGGAGAACCTGGGTGCTGCGTCCATCGCGTTCAGCGCAGACGAACTGCTGCAGCTCAATGCGTCCGTGGCCGCTGTCCGTATCCAGGCGGCTCTGATACTCCGCCCGCATTTCTCGTCTGATTCATCTCATGAAAGTTGCTGCTTGAGCACTTCAACCAGCTTTTGCACAAAACGGATCGTCTCGTATTTTTGGTTCCAAATTCAGATTGCAGTTAGCCAAACATTTTGCCGTGTTGGTCATGCCTTATCTAGTGAGGCCCACAATCACACCAGCAAGGCTGTTTTAGCGTCATGTTCAGTCAAGGTGATTTGTTGCTGGAATGCTTGGGCAAGAAACTCCACAAACACCCGCACCCGCGCGGCGGTTTGGTGGCGCTGGGGGTACACGGCGCAAATGTCAGCGGGTGGGGTAGCGTGGTCGGGAAGCAACTGCACCAGGCGACCGCTCCGAAGGTAGCGGGCAATGTCCCACTCGGCGCGCATCAGGATGCCGTGGCCGTCCAGCGCCCAGTTGACGGCAATTTCTCCGTCGTTGGTGCTGAGGCTGCCGCGAACCTTAACAGTTTCAAACGGTTTGTTGGGGCCGGTGCTGAAGCGCCACAGGCCGTAGGCCTCGTCTCCCTGGCGAATGCCCAGGCAGTTGTGCTGCGCCAGGTCTGACGGAACG
>VIKI01000005.1 GCA_008080595.1 Comamonadaceae bacterium | reverse complement strand
ACGACGCTGGTCGGGCAAATTTTGGTGGAGATCGAAACCCTGCGTGAACAAGGCCAGGTCGCGCAGGTGTGTGTGTTTCACCACCGCCCGCAACACGGGTCGCTCTACCGCCCCACCTGCCAGCGCCTGCTGCCGCTGGACGAAGTCTGGCAGCGCGAGTTGACCGCCAAGCCCTGGCCTGGCCCAAGCCTGCCCGAGGTGATGAATGGTGATGGCCAAACCTTGCAGGCCTTGGTGCGGGAATACCTGTTTGTCTCGCTGTTCAGGGCCTGCGCCGAATCCCTGGCCAGCGAAAACGCCAGCCGCTTGGCCGCCATGCAGCGTGCCGAAAAAAACATCGATGAACTGCTGGACGGCCTGCACCACGCCTTTCACCGCCTGCGCCAAAGCGGCATTGACGAGGAGTTGTTTGATGTGATGGCCGGGTTTGAATTGGCTGCGATTCAAACTGGATTCATTCCCTCTCCCTCTGGGAGAGGGGCAGGGTGAGGGTGGATGTTTGGCTGTTCGTATCGTCGGGGTTTCTGGCAAAGGCCAACCCTCACCCCGGCCCTCTCCCAGGGGGAGAGGGAGTCATACCAAAAACACATCACTTTGAATTGCACCCGTTTGAATTGTTGTGCTCACTTTGCGCCTAGTGTGGCATCCCAAATCTGACGGCCAATTCGGAACTTATTTTCGACCACATCCTTAGCGCTGGAGCTCAGCCTCCTTGAGCGCGTCTTTGGCATCCTTGGCGGTTTCCTTGGCATCTCCAAGCCGTTTTTCTGCTTTTCCTGCGACCTGTTTGTGGATGCCCTTGGCTTCTTGTGCCTTGTTTCCAACCAATTTCCCGGCTTCCTGCTGAACTTTGCCAGCGAGATTTTTCACAGCGCCAGTGATTTGATGTTTGTTCATGATGGTTTTCCTCATAGAAGTGAACGATTTGCATCGCAAGCAAGCAGTTGCTTACTCAATACGAAAGAGTATTGGATTGACGCAACTTCATCTGTGCGCTTGCGTACCATGCTTCGCTATTTTTGGCCCGTGTTTAAAACCGAAATGAACCGCCTGGTCAATCTGTAAAACTGCTGAAACTGGTATGGCCCGGCACCTGGGTTCGGTATCGCACAGACCCAGGCCTTGAGCTCGAATGATGATTTGGCTCCACTTCAAGGCTAACCGCATGAACTTCGTCACCACCTCAGACAACACCCAGCTTTATGTCAAGGACTGGGGATCAGGCCGCCCGGTCATCCTGATTCATGGCTGGCCCCTGTCGGCCGATTCCTGGGACGACCAGTCGCTGGCTATTGCCGAGGCCGGTTACCGCGCCATCAGTTATGACCGCCGCGGCTTTGGCCGCTCGTCCCAGCCCTGGAATGGCTACGGCTACGACACGCTGGCCGATGACCTGGCCGCCGTGATTGAACAAACCGGGGCAAAAGATGTCACGCTGGTGGGTTTCTCCATGGGCGGTGGTGAAGTTGCCCGCTACATGTCGCGCCACGGTGGCAAAGCCGTCGCACAGACGGTGCTGATCTCGTCCATATTGCCGTTTCGGCTGAAAACCAGCGACAACCCAACAGGAACGGATCAGGCGGCTTTTGATGCGACAGCCTTGGCACTGAAAGAAGACCGCCCCAAGTTTTTGACCGGTTTCTTCAACAAGTTCTTTGGTGTCACCACCCATCCAGAAGCTGTCAGTGAAGAGACGCTGCAATGGGCACGTGGTGTGTCGCTGCAAGCCAGCTTGCGAGCCACCCTGGCTTGCGCAAAATCATTTTCAAGCACAGATTTCCGCCCCGATTTGCCTGCGTTCAAGGTGCCCACACGCATCATTCACGGGACAGAAGACAACATCGTCCCGATAGAAGCCTCAAGTCGCCTGGCGGCCAAAGGCATTGCGCAGTCCGAACTGATCGAGTATGCGGGTGCACCGCATGGCTTGTTTGCAACACACAAGAATCGATTGACACATCACCTGCTGGACTTCATCCGGCGCTAAACATCGACCCGTTGGGCCAATTTTGTGCGGTGTCTTGTGTTGCCTAGCGCACCGACCTCGGCAAAAGCACCGGGTACTGTCTCTCTTTCAACGTCAATCTTCACAGGAGACATTCATGGCCCCATACCAAATTGCAGTGATCGTCGGCAGCCTTCGCAAGGACTCCTTCAATCGTCAACTGGCCAGCGCCATGGCGAAACTGGCCCCCTCGGAGTTCACATTCAAGCAGTTGTCCATCGGCGATTTGCCGCTCTACAACCAGGACGATGATGCCAATCAGGCTGAGTCGGTCAAGCGCCTGAAAAACGACATCGTGGCCGCACATGGCTTGTTGTTTGTCACGGCCGAATACAACCGCTCGATTCCTGGTGTGCTGAAGAACGCGATTGACCACGCCTCGCGCCCCTACGGGCAAAGCGCCTGGACGGGCAAACCAGCCGGTGTGTTGGGCGTTTCGGTCGGCGCGATCGGTACCGCCCTGGCGCAACAGCATTTGCGTAATGTGCTGGCCTACCTTGACATGCCGGTGATGGGTCAGCCCGAGGCCTTTATTCAGGCCAAGGAGACTTTGTTTGATGCGGCTGGCAACCTGGGTGCAGACAGCAAAAAATTCCTGCAACAGTGGATGGATCAGTACGTCACCTGGGTGAAAAAGCACACGGCGTAGTGCCATGCCGGGAGCACACGATGAAGAATTTTCCTATCGTGTGTGTCGGTGGGTCAGCCGGTGGGCTGGATGCCTATATCCGGCTTTTGCAGAACCTCCCGGCAGACATGGGGGTAGCGATTGTCATCGTCAACCACATCACCCTCATGCCGACCCAGCTCCATGAAGTTCTTCCGCGCTTCACCAGCATGCCGGTGGAGTTGATCACAGAAAATTTGCTGATTGAACCGAACCGTGTCTTCATCATCCCGGCCAACCGCGACCTGCATGTTGATGACGAAGTGTTTCACCTCAAACCGATCTCCAAGCCACGCGGCTGGCCTGATGTGATCACGGTTTTCTTGCGTTCACTGACCCAATTCTGGGAGGGCAAACTGATTGCCGTCATCGTCTCTGGCTACGACGGTGATGGTGCCGCCGCCTTGTGTGGCATCCGGGAAGTGGGCGGCATCACCATTGCGCAAAAACTCAGTACCGCCAGCCAGACCGACATGCCCGAGAGTGCCATTGCCAGTGGCTGCATCGATTTTGTCCTGTCACCAGAAGATATTGCCAAGGAAATCGTGCGTATTGCACGGGTTGAAGTCTGACTGAAAACTGTGTTCGCCAACACACAGACGAATCAAGCCGCAAAACTTAGGCTCAGCGTTCGATCCACCCCCATCATCAAACTCTGGAGAATCAACATGTATGAGTACACGCATCACGTATCGGGCTTTTTTGTCAAACGCGAAGAAGCCCAAATGGCGTTTTACAAACTCAATGCCCGGGGCATCCCCCTGGATCAGTTGAAGATTTATGACAACGAGAAGGCATCACGCGAACCTGCGGCGGATGCCAACAGCAACACCTTGTTGGAAAACATGGTCGTTGACGGTGCGGTCGGTGCAGCCGTTGGCACCGGTGTTGGTGTACTGGCAGAGGTGGCTCTGGTGGTGGCCAATGTGTCACTGTTTATTTTGGTGGCCCCGCTGGCCATGTTGGGCTGGGGAGCCAGTCTGGGTGGTGTGATCGGGGCCGCAGTAGGTTCGGAAAGCACCGAGAAGAAAGACGGCAAGTTGTCCGACCTGGTGCAAGATGCCATCATGAACGGCCAGGTGGTGCTGGTGGCCAAGACACACAGCGAGCAAGAAACGGACATTGCCCAAGAGGTGATCAAGGAGGCGGTGGGCGACTTCAAGGATGTTCGTATAGTTTGAGCCAGAACACCCGTTCGGCCATGTTCCTCAACGGCATCGGCACAGCCACCCCTGAAGCGCGCTACACCAAGGCCGAGTGCCTGGTGGCGTTTCAGGCCTCTGACTGGTACGCCCGGCTCGACACACGTGCGCACCTGATTGCCCGCACGGTATTGCAGCGCGACAACGGCATTGAGGCACGTCGCCTTGCCGTTGACACCTTGGCCGAGGTGTTCCACATTGACCCGAACACCTTGGCGCAACGCTTTGTGACACACGCGCCCGCCTTGGCTGCGGATGCGGCCCGGCGTGCACTGGCCCAGGCCGGTTTACAGCCCAGTGACATCGACGCGGTGGTGGTCAGCACCTGTACCGGTTACCTGTGTCCTGGGCTGTCGGGTTATGTGGTGGAGCGTTTAGGGCTACGCGCCGATGTTCAGGCCTTTGACCTGGTGGGTCAGGGTTGTGCGGCAGCGCTGCCCAACCTGCGCCTGGGTGATGCGTTATTGGCTTCCAACAGTTGCGACCACGTGTTGTCGATTTGCGTGGAAGTCAGCAGTGCCGCCATGTACCTCGACAACGACCCCGGTGTGCTGATCAGCGCCTGCCTGTTTGGTGATGGTGCAGGAGCCGCCGTTTTGTCACGCCATCCCACCCCAAGCCGTCGGCGTATCGAATGGGTGGACAGCAGCTCGCTGACCGTTCCAGCCCAGCGCCAGGCACTGAAGTTTGAGCAGCGTGATGGCATGTTGCGCAACATTTTGTCGCGCGAGGTGCCTGCCTTGGCTGCGCAGTATGCGCAGCAGGTGCTGGACACCGTGCTGGGGCGGGCAGGCTTACACACGGACGACATCAGCGCCTGGATTCTGCACGCCGGCGGGCGCGACGTGTTGCTGGCCATTGAGCGCGGCCTCAAGCTCAAAACCACCGACCTGCATTACAGCGCGGCCATGTTGCGCGAGTACGGCAACCTGTCAAGCGCCTTTGTCTACTTTGTGCTGGAAGCGGCGCTGGCCGACGACGCCCCCGGTGGCTGGTGGTGGCTGTCGTCTTTTGGTGCCGGGTTCAGTTGCCACGGTGCCTTGCTGAAGGTTGATGAATGATGCCCAGAGTTGTGTCAATGGAAGTGCTCGATGGTCTTCCCGCAGACCACCCCGATGCCATACGTTCGCGCAGGGATTTGCGCCGTGTTCACCATGCCATGGGGACGCGCGGTATTGTGCTGAGAGGCTTGAGGGCCATGACCGCCAGACACCCCAAAGCGCGGCCACTGCGGGTGCTGGAAATCGGCGCGGGTGATGGCAGTCTGATGTTAGGTGTGGCGCAGGCCCTTGCCCCCAGCTGGTCAGGGGTTGATCTCACCTTGCTGGATCGCCAGGCGCTGATTAGTCCACACACCATCACGCGCTACCAGGAAGTAGGCTGGACGGCGACACAGGCGGTGGGTGATGTGCTCGACTGGGCTGCCGACCTGGGTGGGAACGCGGTGCAAGCCCCCTGGGACTTGATCGTGGCGAATCTCTTCTTGCATCACTTTGAAGGAGCGCAACTGGATTCGATACTGCGTTTTGTCGCCCACAAAAGCCTTGGATTTTTGGCCTGCGAGCCGCGCCGCAACTGGCTGGCGCTGGCCGGGAGCCACCTGATTGGCGCGATTGGGGTCAACCATGTGACCCGTGAAGATTCGGTGCTGAGCGTACATGCCGGTTTTAACGGCCATGAGCTCAGCGCCCGTTGGCCACACCAGGGCAAACTTTGGAACGTACAGGAATACTCTGCGGGTCTTTTCAGCCATTGTTTGCGTGCCGAGCGCACTGGGTTAACTGGGTTAAACGGATGAAAACCCACTTCGATGCCGTCATTGTGGGCGCGGGCCCGGCAGGCTCCAGTGCCGCCATCTGGTTGGCCCAGGCGGGCTGGCGTGTTGCCCTGGTGGAGAAGCAGACTTTTCCCCGCCGCAAGGTCTGTGGCGAATGCCTGTCCGCCAGCAACCTGCCTCTGCTGGAAACTCTGGGAATGGGTGCTGCATTTGCCGCCCTGGCAGGCCCCGAATTGCGCCAGGTGGCGCTGATGCGCGGCAACCATACCGTGGTGGCCGAACTACCCACCGCGGATGACAGCAGGTTTCCCTGGGGGCGGGCGCTGGGTCGTGAAACGCTGGATACCTTGCTGCTTGAGCAGGCCCAAAGCAAGGGGGTGCAGGTGATGCAACCCTGGGCCTTGCAAGGCTTCTACGGTGGCCCAGGCAAGTGGCGCTGTGAAGTGCGTCGTGTCGATACCCAAACACTCCTGAACTTGCATGCACCGGTGGCGATAGATGCACACGGGTCTTGGGAAGCACTGCCTTCAGAGCGGATGCACCATGTTTGCAACGTCAGTGACCTGCTGGCCTTCAAGGCCAACTTCTCTGGCGCGTCGCTCCCACCGGGTTTGCTGCCGGTGCTGTCCTTTGAGGGGGGCTACGGCGGCATGGTGCTGGCCGATCAGGGTCTTTTGACGCTGGCCTGCTGCATTCGCCGTGACCGGTTGACGGCATTGCGCCTGGCATCCCCCGGTGCGTCTGCGGGCGAAGTGGTGGAGACCCTGTTGAAACGTGAGTGCGCGGGTGTCGGGGCGGCCTTGTTGAGCGCCACTCGTGTTGGTGCCTGGCTGGCCACCGGGTCACTGGCAACGGGCATCCGCCTGCGTGCAGATGACCCGGTCTTTCGTATTGGCAACGCGGCTGCCGAGGCGCACCCAATCACTGGTGAAGGCATGAGCCTGGCCTTTCAGGGGGCCTGGCTGCTGTGTACGCACCTGATCGGCAGCGGCGTTCACCCCACGCTGCATGACGGAACATGGCAACGTGCCGTGGGACATGCTTATGCCAAAGACTGGCATCAGCAGTTTGGGCCCCGCCTGCGTCTGGCAGCGGCATTGGCCCACCTGGCGATGCGCCCCGCATTGGCGGCCCCGCTGCTGGCCCTGGTTCGAGCCTGGCCCGGGTTCTTGCCACTGGCTGCAACATGGGGCGGGAAAACTCGCAGCATCACCACCACCACCACCACCAGGAGCCCATCATGACAAACACCTTCGAGCGCCTGTGCGCCATTCTGATCAAAGACTACAAATTCACCCCCGACCTGCTGGTGCTGGATGCGCCGCTGGAAGCGCTGGGTATTGACTCACTCGGCACAGCCGAACTGCTGTTCAACATTGAAGATGAGTTCGGGGTCACGTTGCCGCCCGATGCGGTGCAGCTCACCACGCTGGGCGATGTGGTGGCCTTTATTGATGCGCTGATCATCAGCCAGCGCAAAAGCAAGCAGCAGACCGACCCGATCGCGCACCTAGCCATCCCCGCAGCATGAAGCGCGTAGCCATCACCGGCATGGGCGTTGTTTCGCCCCTTGGCAACAGCGCACAAGCCGCGTTTGAGGCGGCGCGTGATGGCCGCTCAGGCATTGGCCGCATCGACGCGCCTTTTGCCCACCGGCTGCTGGCCCCGATTGCGGCCACGGCGCAGTTTGACGGTGCTGCACATTTTGAGCCTTTGAAATTACGCATGCTGGATCGGGTCAGCCAGTTTGCCGTGGTTGCCGCCAACCAGGCGCTGGCCCATGCCAACATCGACTGGGCACAGGTTGACCGCAGCCGTGTCGGTGTGTTTGTGGGCACCGGCATGGGCGGCACACTGAGCAATGACGAGGGCTACAAAACACTTTACGCCGAGGGCTCAGACCGCATCAAGCCGTTCACTGTGTTGGCCGGCATGCACAACGCCCCCGCCGCCTGGATTGGTCTGGAGCATGGCTTGACCGGCCCGAACCTGACCTATTCCACCGCCTGCTCATCGTCTGCTGTGGCCATCGGTGAAGCCTGGCTGCGGGTGGCCAGTGGTGCGGTTGACATGGCGATTGCCGGTGGCTCTGAAGCGCCCTTGTCCTTTGGTTCCATGAAAGCCTGGGAGGCGCTGCACACGCTGGCCACAGTGGATGCCGACGCGCCAGCCAGCTCATGCAAACCATTCTCAAAAAACCGCAGCGGCATGGTGTTGGGCGAAGGGGCCGCCCTGTTGGTGCTGGAAGCCTGGGACAGCGCCATGGCACGTGGCGCAAGCATTCAGGGTGAACTGCTGGGCTACGGGCTGAGCACCGATGCTGGCCACATCACGCGCCCCAGCGTGGTGGGTCAAGCCAGCGCCATGTCTGCGGCGCTGAGCTCTGCCGGACTTGACCTGAGCGCAGTGGATGCCATCAACGCCCATGGCACCGGTACGCTGGCCAATGACGCGGTAGAAACCGCCGCCATCAAGACGGTTTTTGGTGAACGGGCCTATCAGATACCGGTCAGCGCCACCAAGGCGCTGCATGGCCATTTGCTGGGGGCAGCCGGGGCACTGGAATGTGTGTTGTCATTGTTGGCGATGCAGCACCAGGTGGTTTTGCCCACCCTGCATTTGCTGTTGCCTGACCCGGAGTGTGATCTGGATTACGTGCCCAACGTGGTGCGCAGTCAGGTTGCTGTGCACACCATGTTGTCCAACTCATTTGCGTTTGGGGGCACCAACGCGGTGTTGGTGCTGCGCACGGCGACAAGATCGTTAGACAGCGCTCAAAGTATCACGACTTCGGGCGATGTGATGCCGTAACTGGTTCAAATGAGCGGTCAACTGAGGAATCTAGGTTGAAAGCTGTGTGAGAACGTGAGGTCGCTATCACGTATGCGATTTCGTGGGGTGCAGCACTGCATGGTGGGCCTCTTTGACCGCCTCTTTGGCATCGCCATACCCTTTTTGGACTTCGCCTTTCACTTGCAGCTTGATGCCTTTGACTTCCTGCGACAGGCTGCCTACCAACTTGCCGGTGGTTTCCTGTACCTTGCCAGCGATAGTTTTGGCCTGGCCTTTGATTTGGTCTTTGTTCATGGTGTTTCCTTTGGGATGAGGTGGATCAATGCAATCACGAGCCTGATTCAGACTCGCATCCCAGAATAGTCCCGGTCAGGTGTTGGGTCGGTGCGCTTGCATACACAGCTGTGTCATTAGCTGGATGCTGTTCAGTCTGTGTGTTGGATCTGCGCCATCACAAACCGTCAGTAGACAGGGCATACGCCACATGCTGCGGCAGCACCAGCTGGCCTTGTGCGTTGGGAACGGCCTCGATCTGGATCACCGGGGCCGAGCCTTGTACGTTCCCAAAGATGGTGGCAAAGGCTGCATCGGCCGCATCCCGGCCGGTGCCAAAGCGCAGAAACCCCATCGGTATGGCCACGCCGGAGGGGTCAAAGAGGTACCAGCGGTTATTCAGATAGGCCTCCACATAGGCATGAAAATCGGTCGGCCCCAGGCTGGGTGAGGCCCCATAGTCGATGCCGGTGGCAAAACGCGCCGGAATGTTCACCGCCCGGCACAGCGCAATCATCAGGTGGGCAAAGTCGCGGCACACCCCCACCTCTTCCACCAGTGTGTCCACTGCAGTGGTGTTGCCATTGGAGCTGTTGGGCTGGAAGGTGATGCGGTTCTGGACCCAGTCGCGGATCGCTTGAACCCGGCTGTAGCCCTGCCACAAATGGCCAAACTCCTTGATCGCCAGGCGCACCAGCCGGTCTGACTGGCAGTAGCGGCTGGGGTAGAGGTAGGGCAGCACATGGCCGGGTAATGCGGCCACGCCGACCTCGGCAATTTGCTCGGGTTGGGCCGTGACATGGTTCAGGTCAACCGTGGCGCTGTAGAGCACCGTGAGTGGGCCGGCATCGGCTTTCAGTCGCAAATATCGGGTGTGGGTCTCCGGGTCGGTGTACAGGTTGTGAAGCAGTGGCTGGCTCAACACCAGCGCTTCATCCACCACCGTTTGCTGGGCGTTTTGCGCGGCGTGAATGCTGAAAATGAAGTCAGCGCCTGACTGCAGGACGCTGTAGCGCAGTTCAATCGAAAATTTCAGGCGGATCATGGGGGGCTTTCAAGCGACGTGTGTCGCAGTTGCAGTATGCATGTTTCACCCTGGCGACGGGGGCCTTTTTTGACCGCATCCCCCGTCAATACTGATTTTTGACAGGTTTTGTAAGATTTTTAAGCCTCTAGCGCTTATGGAATATGCGCAAGCAGCTATCAAATTTGTTTCGTTTCAATTTCAGGGCCAAGCACGCTGCGCTTTGAGAGCGCTATGGATGTCCTAAGTCCGACAGCCTCCTAGAATGTGTCATCCCCCCTGATGCTGGAGGCTTCCAATGAACGGCCCAAATCTACCGCCCGCCGCCGCCCCTTCGGTGGATGACGCGCAGGCGCTGCGCCAGCGTGCAGAGGCCCACTTTTTGGCCCATGCTGCGCTCGGTATCGACCCCACTGAGGCGCTGTCACCCCAGGCTATGCGGGAGTTGCTGCACGAGTTGCAGGTGCACCAGATTGAATTGGAATTACAAAACGAGGAACTGCGTGATACACAGGCCGCGCTGGACAGCTCCCGCGCCATGTACTTCGATTTTTATGAACTGGCCCCGGTGGGGTATCTGACGGTCAATGAAAGGGGGCTGATCAAGCAAGCCAACCTCACTTCGTCCAGTTTGATCGGGGTGTTGCGTGAGGCCCTGATTGAGCGCCCGATCACTGACTTTATTCATCAACAGGATCAGGACACCTATTACCTGTTTCGGCAACGGTTGATGGAGGCCGATAAATCCTTGTTGTGCGAGTTGCAGATGTCCAGGCCCGACGGCTCACCCTTTTGGGTACAGCTGGTGGCGCTGGTTGTACCAGACCAGGATGGCCACAAAGTGTTGCGCATGGTGCTCAGCGATGTGAGCGAACGCAAACAAGCCGAAGAAAAATTCATGCTGGCGGCCAGCGTGTTCAGCCATGCCCATGAGGGAATATTTATCACCGATGCACAAGCCAACATCCTTGAGGTGAATGCCGCTTTTACCCGCATCACCGGTTATGGTCGCGCTGAAGTGTTGGGGCGCAACCCGCGCTTCTTGCGCTCAGATCGTCACGATCGCGCTTTTTACACCAGCTTTTGGCGTGATCTGCAGTGCAGCGGTTATTGGTGCGGCGAGATCTGGAACCGGCGCAAAAATGGCGAGGTCTATGTTGAACTGCTGGATGTCAGCATGGTGCGAGATGCGCAAGGCCAGGTCCAGCGCTATGTGGCACTTTTCACGGACATTTCGGTGCTCAAGGCGCATGCGCAGCAGCTTGACCGCATGGCCCATTTTGATGCCTTGACCGGTTTGCCCAACCGCGTGCTCACGGAAGATCGCTTGCAGCAAGCCATGGCGCTGACGCGGCGCAGCAGTTTTGGGCTGGCGCTGGTCTACATCGACCTGGATGGCTTCAAATGCATCAATGACCAGCATGGTCATGATGCGGGCGACAAGATGCTGATTGCCGTGGCACAACAAATGCAGCAGGTGCTGCGTGAGGGGGACACCCTGGCACGCATCGGCGGTGATGAATTTGTGGCCATCCTGATTGACATGGTGGGCATGGAAACCTGTGCACCGCTGTTGCAGCGGCTATTGACAGCTGCCTCGCAGCCCTTGCAACTCAAAAGTGGCGAAGAGATTCAGGTGTCGGCCAGTTTGGGCGTGAGCTTTTACCCACAGGAACACGATGTGGGCGCTGACCAGTTGGTGCGTCAGGCCGATCACGCCATGTTCCTGGCCAAACAGGCCGGCAAAAACCGCTACCAGGTGTTTGATGCCGAGCAAGACAGCAGTTTGCGCGGCTGGTACGAAGACATGCAACAGCTGCGCCAAGCCTTGATCAGCCATGAGTTTGTGCTTTTTTACCAGCCCAAGGTGGCCATGCGCAGCGGCCAGATCATCGGTGTCGAGGCCTTGATTCGCTGGCAACATCCCGAGAAAGGTTTGTTGGCCCCGGCAGCGTTTTTACCCACCATGGAAAATGATCCGTTGATGGTTGACTTTGGTGAATGGGTATTGGAGGCGGCATTGACCCAGATGGAGGTCTGGTTGGCACAGGGGCTGGATCTGTCTGTCAGCATCAACGTCGGTGCGCACCAACTGCAGCAAGCCAATTTTGTGGAACGTCTGCGTGTGCTGCTGGCGCGTCACCCCAAGCTTGACCCGACGCAGCTGGAGGTGGAAATATTGGAAACCAGCGTGATGCAAGACCTCGTCCATGTGTCACAGGTCATTGAGGATTGCCGTCAACTCGGCGTGCCGTTCTCGCTGGATGATTTTGGCACCGGCTATTCGTCGCTGCAGTACCTGAAGCGGCTGCGCGTGGCCAAGCTCAAAATTGACCAGGGTTTTGTGCGCGGCATGCTTGACGACCCGGATGACCAGGCTATTTTGCAAGGCATCATGGGCCTGGCCCAAGCGTTCAAGCTTGAGGTGATCGCCGAAGGTGTTGAGACCATGGCCCACGTGACCATGCTGCTGCAACTGGGCTGCGAACAGGCACAAGGTTATGCCATCGCCCGGCCCATGCCGGCTCAAGACTTGCCTGGGTGGATCGCTGGCTGGAAGCTCAAAAATGACTGGCGCTGCGATGCCGATTCCTCAGAGCCGTCCGGTCACCAATAACACCACCACAATGAGCAGCACCAGCCCCAAGCTGCCACTGGGCATATAGCCCCAGCTCTGGCTGTGGGGCCAGGTTGGAATGACACCAATCAGCATCAAAATCAGCACAATCACCAGCAAGGTTCCAAGACTCATGGAAGCACTCCTTCAAAGGGGTTAAAAATTTGTCAGGCTCCAGCGCAGCTTAGGCGTAAGCTGGGGCCACTTCTGTGTGCTGGCGAACTCAGGCGCGGAGAATGTTTTTAACCGGGGCAGCATGGCTGCGTGCGCCAGCGCACAGAGTCGCCGCCTGCCAAGCGGCATGATGCTCAAGCGTTGAGTAGAGCCAGATGGGAAGGTGTTTTATAGACAAAAATGCCTTCTAGCGCTTATCAATAAAGCGCAAACAGCTATTGCTTGTATAGCTTAATGGTCATCACAAAAACTTAAGGAAACCATCATGCCCATGACGGTCGCTATTCTCGAAGCCCGTATCCTGATCGTGGACGATCAGTTGGCCAATGTGCAACTGCTGGAGCAGTTGCTGGCGGAGGTGGGCTACACCCAGGTCAGCTCCACCATGAAGCCGCAAGAGGTGTGTGCGCTGCACCGCAAACATGCGTATGACCTGATTTTGCTGGACTTGCAAATGCCCGAGATGGACGGTTTTCAGGTGATGGAGGGACTCAAAACCAACATCACCGACGCTTACTTGCCGGTGATTGTGCTCACCGCCCAACCGGGCCACAAGCTGCGTGCCTTGCAGGCTGGAGCCAAAGATTTCATCAGCAAGCCGTTTGATCTGGTGGAAGTCAAAACCCGCATCCATAACATGCTGGAAGTGCGCCTGTTGTACCAAAAACTGGCCGACTACAACCGCTTGCTGGAAGCCACCGTGGCCGAGCGCACGGCCGAATTACGCGAGAGCGAGGCCCGCTACCGCAGCCTGACCGAGCTGGCCTCAGACTGGTACTGGGAGCAGGATGAGGACGGGCATTTCACCAAGGTGTCTGGCCCGGTGCTGGAAATGCTGGGCTTGCAAGTCGAGCCACTGCGTGGTGAAGCCGATCCGGCCACGCTGGGGGGCTGGAACGAATCCGAGCGTGATGTCTTGCGTGCCACCATTGTGCAGCGCCAGCCGTTTCTGGACCTGGTGTTTCACCGCACGCTGACTGATGGCAGCCAGCAAAGCTTTCAGGTCAGCGGCGAGCCCATGTTCAACAGCAGCAGCCGCTTTGTTGGCTACCGGGGCATTGGGGTCGAACTCACGCCCAAAACCTAAGCGCGTGATCAGGGAATAAAAACAACATGTCTGCACTTCACAACCCCAACCAAAACCATCTGCTGGCGGCCTTGCCCACAGCAGACTTTGAATTGTTGAGCACACACCTGGAGCTGGTGCCGTTGGCGCTGGGGCAAATGCTGTACGACCCCGGCACACAAATGCGCCACGCCTACTTTCCCACCACCGCCATCGTGTCGCTGCACTATGTGACCGAAACCGGGGCCTCGGCTGAGACGGCCGGTGTCGGCAACGAGGGTGTGGTGGGGGTCTCGTTGTTCATGGGTGGCGACACTACTTCCAGTTCGGCGGTGGTGCAAACGGCGGGCCACGCTTACCGGCTGGATCGGCATGTGCTGAAAACCGAATTTGACCGCGCAGGCCGCCTGCAACACCTGCTGCTGCGCTACACCCAGGCGCTGATGACGCAAATGGCGCAAACCGCCGCCTGTAACCGACACCATTCGGTGGAGCAGCAACTGTGCCGCTGGCTGCTGCTGACGATGGATCGCATGCCCGATGCACGTGAGCTGGTGATGACACAAGAGCTGGTGGCCAGCATGCTGGGCGTGCGCCGCGAGAGCGTCACCGATGCTGCCGGGCACCTGCAAAGCGCGGGCTACATCCGCTACCGACGGGGCCACATTGGTGTGGTGGACCGTGCCGGGCTGGAGAAAAGTGCTTGTGAATGTTATGGCGTGGTCAAGAAAGAGATTGACCGCCTGCTCTGCGACGTGCGCTAGGCACAGAGTGGGGGTCATGCCGGAATAAACCGGCATGGCAGCTTGGGCTATTTCTTGATGGCCATGTCGTTGCCGACCTGGGTGACCCCTTCAATGCCGTGGGCCACTTCAAGCGCCCGGTCGATCTGAGCCTGGTTGTTCACAAAGCCGCTGAGCTGGACCCGACCGTCGCGTGTCATCACCGCAATGTCGGCGCTTTTGACCGAGGTGTCTGCCAGCAACGCGGTTTTGAGTTTGGTGGTGATGACACTGTCGTCAATCTTGGTGCCAAGGGTGGTTGAGCCACCTTTCAGGCTGACCTTGTTGTCCACCGATTTGACCCCGGAGACCGCCTGGGTGATGGTCACAGCACGGTCAATCTGCCCCTGGTTGTCAACAAAACCGCTGAGCATGACTTCACCTTTGCGGGTCTCCACCTTGAAGTCAAAACTCTTGACTTCCATGCTGTCCATCAAGGCCGCCTTGACACGGGTGGTCAGCAGCGTGTCATCCACTTCCGTACCGACCGTGGTGCTGGGTACAGGCGCGGCAACCACATCGTCGGTCTTGCTGCAGGCCACCATCGAAATGGTCATCACGCCAGCGACAGTGGTGGTCAAAATGCGTAGTCCAAGAGGGGTGTTCATGAAATTAAGGCTCCAGTTGATAAAGGGTAAATCCGGTATGGACTGTGGCCGGTTCGGGCTGGTTTCTCGGTGCGATAGCGAACACTGGGGTCGCAAAGAGATTTTTATATAACAAATTGGCCTCTAGCCATTATGGTTATTGTGCAAGCAGCTATTTAATTAATAGCAACCTAAAGCAGCCTCACCCAAAACCGAGCCAACCATTCCTTGAGCTTGAACTGCAGCGGCCGATCTGCCCAGCTTGCGGGGTCAATCGCCTGGGAGGCCCGCAGGTCTTGCTCAAACATGGCTTGCATCTGCAGGGCAAAGGGGCGGCCCAGAATCACCGCGTTCACCTCATCGTTGTCCAGAAAACTGCGCCAGTCCAGGTTGGTCGAGCCCACGGTCGACCAGACCCCGTCAATCACTGCGGTTTTGGCGTGTAACAAGGCATCCTGGCGCTCAAAAATCTGCACTCCGGCCTGGAGCAGACCGGCGTAATGGGCACGCCCGGCGTGAAACACCAGGGCCGAGTCTGAATGGCTGGGCAGGATCAGCTTGACTTCAACCCCACGCGCTGCGGCCATGCTCAGGGCGCTGAGTAATTGCGGATCAGGCACAAAATAGGCGTTGGTGAGGTGAATGTGTTTTTCCGCATTACCAATGGCCGAGATCAGGGTCAGGTAGATCAGGCTGTAGGGGTCGTCAGGTGTGCTGCCAATGGCACGCACAATGTCTTTGCCTTCCGACTTCAGCACAGGGAAATAGGCCTTGGCTGCCAGTGGCGGGCCGCGCTGCTTGGCCCAGGTTTGCAGGAACAGTTTTTGAAATTCGGCCACCACCGGGCCCTGGATTTGCAAGTCGGTATCGCGCCACGCAGCGGCATTCACCATGGCCTTGCCCGCACGGTGAATCAGAGAGCCCGAGGTGTACACGCTGCTGATGTTGATGCCGCCCAGAAACACCGTCTGGCCATCCACGATGAGCAGTTTGCGGTGATCCCGGTTGTTGATCAGCCAAGGCCCGCGTGCGGCCAGCGGGTTGATGGGGTTGAATTCCAGCACGGCCATCCCCGCTGCTTTGAGCCGCTCGAAAAAGGCGCGTGCTGTGTGCAGGCTTCCCACACTGTCATGGATCAGGTTCACCTGCACCCCCCGCGCCTGCGCCGCCAGCAGCGCGGTGGCGAACTGGTGGCCGATGGCATCGTCTTCAAGGATGTAGGTCTCCAGGTTGATATGGTCTTGCGCTTGGTCTATGGCCCTCAGCATGGCGGCATAAGTGGCTTGGCCGTCTTGCAGCAGGGTGGCCTGGTTGCCCAGCGTGAGCGGGCTGTCGCTGATGGCTTGTTCCAGGGCGATCTGCTTGTCCAGAATGTCCAGGTCGCCGGATTTGCGCTTGAGCTCGGCCACGATGGCGGCGCTTTTCTGGACTGACACCGGGCCACGCGCGTTCTCAAACCGGGCCGCCTGGGCGCTGTGCCGGGCGATCAGGGCTTGGGTATCGGGCAAGCTGGCGCAGCCCGTCATCACGGTGACGCACCACAGCACAAACAGCATGGATGTGCTCATTTTGATGAATCCCCATGGCACGTGTAGGAGCGGTGGCAACCGCGATTCGCGCCTGCCGACGCTCCCACAACCTCCGCTTCACCTGAAACCATGCAAACAAATCCCCAACACTGGCACATCGGCCTGGTCGGCTACGGCGAAGTCGGCCGCATTCTGGCTGAAGACCTGCGTGCCCAAGGCGTGGCGGTCAGCGCCTACGACCTCAAGCTCGACAACCCCGCCACCGCCGCCCCCCTGCAAGCCCATGCCGCACAGCACGGCGTGCAACTTGCAGCGAGCAGCGCCGCGCTGGCCGCCGAATCCGACTTCATCGTCAGCGCCGTCACCGCCAGCCAAACCGTGTTGGTCGCTCAGGCCTGCGCCACCGCAGTTCAAAAAGATGCCTTCTTTCTGGACTTCAATTCCGCCTCCCCCGGAGCCAAACAACGCGCCGCCAGTCTGATCGACGGGGCAGGGGGCCGCTATGTCGAAGGCGCGGTCATGACCAGCGTGCCACCGTACCGCATCAAGGTACCGCTTCTGTTGGGCGGCGCGTTTGCCGCCGAACTGGCCCCGCTCATCAACAGCCTGGGCTTTGCCGCCAAGGTGGCCAGTGACCAACTCGGCGTGGCCAGTGCCACCAAGATGTGCCGCAGCGTCATGATCAAAGGCCTGGAGGCCATGGTGATCGAAAGCTTCACCACCGCCCGCCACTACGGCGTGGAAGACGCGGTCATCGCCAGTTTGTACGAAACCTTCCCCGGCATCGACTGGGAAAAACAAGCCGCCTACTTCTTTCAGCGCGTCATCGAACACGGCCGCCGCCGCAGCGAAGAAGTGCGCGAAGTGGCCGAGACGGTGCGCGACGCTGGTCTGGCTCCCTGGTCCGCCAGCGGCACCGCCGAGCGTCAGGCCTGGGTGGCCGATGGGGCCGATCTGGGCTGGTTTGGTGAAAAAGGCACCCCCGAATTTGCCCGCAGTACGGACTGGCGGGTGGAGGCGGATCGGATGTTGGGGCATAGCCGTTTGAAGCCGGACTGAAGGCCTGTGGCATGGGCCGCGCTGCCAGGTTGCACGGCTCTTTCTCTTACCTCCGAATGCCTTCGCGCTTCGACCACAAACCCTATGGCGACGAAATGACGAATTGGACTATGCCCTTGACTGTCGCTGAACGGTTGGTTACGGTCAGTCATGAAGTCGACCACCTTACCGAATCGTGTAATTGAAGTTGGCTCAATCGTCGTTCAAAGCGTTATCACCTTCAACGCTGTCAATCGCCTCATGGTTCATCGAAATCAGATTTTCGGGTCGCTGCAAATCAAAGATAACCCGGTCTTGAATGCCGCCACCTAGGAATCCCTTTCCCCAGGGCGAAGATGTTGCAACGGCGCGCCCGTCAAGCTCTAGATGATAGAAAGGTTGGCGCCGGGCTTCAGCGCTCTCACGAGGATTCGCGATAGACAAGTAACCTGGAAAGAGTTGATTTCCAAAGTCAATGAAGGCGCGCACATCGAAACAGAGAATGATGAATACTTCCCCCTTCAATATCTTCAGAAGCAGTTCGTAAGGTAGATTCAGCGAGCCAAACGGCCGAACCATGGGATCCTTGAACGAGTCCGTGATATTGTGAACTTTCGACGTGCAATGGATCGCGTCCATCCATGCATTGAATCCAACAAATGCTGATTGTTGATCGTTGTACACGCCGATATGCACGCATTGGTCAACGGTGCAGATGGCCCACTTCTTCGTCTCGCTCAACTCAGTCCAGCAACCCACAATCTTGTCAGAAAAGGTCTGAACGACGATTGAGGACGAATGAATCGATACCTTAGCGCCCGTATTCGGGTCAACTCCGCCCTCATTTTTGATCGTGGAAGTGATGGCGCTGCCACGCTCGTGCTGCTTCCGGGAGCGCAGATAGTGCGCGAGGTCTGTTGGGTCAAGCTTGCTCTTGAACTTTTCTTCTAGAGCGTCATCGCCCATATGCACTGCGTGGGCTGCGGCCCTACTGAACAGGATGTTTTTACTGCCTGACTTCAATTCAACGAAGGCGCGATGCTGGTTCTTGACATCAAAGACCAAGAGATCCCCGACATGGATGAAGGATGAAATGTCATTACACAGGGCAATAGTGTGAGGATCTTTGTTGAACTGGTCTGCGGTAGGAATTGCATCACGAATGTTCTTTGCGGAAAGGTTGTGCTCACCACCCGGCGTTTGCAACCGGCGGATCGTGGAGTGCTCGCCCTGCAACATCGTCCATGGCATCACATCAAAGAGTCGCCGTAGGACAGCTATCTCCAACCGCAAACGCAATATCTCGGCTGTGATTTTGGTCTTCTCCTCGCCCTTCCTCTGCCCATGCAACTGCTTGATCTGTTTTCGATAGTCGTTGCGTAATTCCAGATTGGCGATAAGCCGCTCCGATATGAGGTGCTGTGCACGCTTCCAGCCGTCATGCACATGTGCAGCAAACTTCAGCCTATCGTCAAGACTCGGCGGCGCAGAAAGTGTCAGCAGATTGAACTGACTGACTCCGTACTCACGCACGAGGAAGAGGACTTCCTCAACCAAGATTCTGAAGGGCTCAGTAAAGTACGAGCCAAGTTTGAGAAATGGCTGTAGGCGTTGTTGTTGCTTGTCCATTGAGAGATTGTCCAACAGCTTCAATGTCTCACTCCAGCGCTACGCCTGTCGCTTGCTCAATCGCAGGTGGTTCTGTTCCTAGGTGCATTGCTGCGCATAGCGAGAGCTGATCAACCAAATGTGAATGGCGGTATTCGTTGGCATGCGCACAGGGTGGACGCATGTTGTTCGTTAGCACCGCCCCAATCCCCAACATATTTCAGGCTCCGCCCGGTACAGGTACGAGTAGTGCGACAGCCCGCTGAAGCTTTGGGTTGCGGCCCCGCCCGGCATTGCCGATGCCAGGTAGTGCGCCATCTGCGATGGCGGTCAGTGTGGCGCTTCACGGCTGCACGTCCGCCAATGAGTGAATCAAGGAGGCCAAACTTGGGCCGGACGATGACCTGGCCGAGCAGACTGAGATTGGATGGGTCAACCGCCTCAGGCCGCGACCGAGTGCGCAGACAGGCTGACCTGCAGCCGTTCGCGCACGGCTCGAAATATGGCTGCCAGGTTGTCCATGCTGGGGTTGCCGGTGGGTGACAACATCCTGTGCAAACTCTTGCTGGGCTTGGCGGTCAGCGTTGCGAGTTGCTCGAAGCCGATGGTGGCGTTCACCAAGTCACGCAGAATCAGGCGTGCGGTCTCTGGCTCGCCGTTGAGGAACAGAGTCGCGGCCTCATCCAACAGAGCCTGCGCAAATGAAGCATCGCTCTGCACGCGCTGGATGACGGTTTCTTTGAAATTTCTGGTCAGTGCCATTGTTTTTACCCCTTGTGTTTGCTGATTGATTTGGCGCTCATCGCCTTTTTGCGTGACTTGTATTCGGCCAACAGTTCCTTGGCTTTATCAATGTCTCGTTGCTGGCCGCGTTTGGTGCCGCCGCCAAACAGAACGATGAGCGTTTCGCCATCTTTGGCGAGGTAGATCCGGTAACCGGGTCCCCAGTCGATGATGTATTCACCGATGCCGTCAAACCACTTGATGCTGGAGGTATTGCCCAACTCCATTCGAAGTTTGGCAACGGTTACTTTGGCTGCAGCCTGCGATGACAGGCCGTCAAACCATTGCTTGTAAGGGTTGGATGCATCCTCACGGATGTACTCTTCGACTTTGATTGCCATGACTTATGGTAACACATGTGTTACTTTTGATGCAAAAACGATCTTGATGCAGGTGGCCCAGTCAGCCCCGCCCCAACCCTCGGCATATTTCAGGCACCGCCCGGTACAGGCACGAGTAGTGCGACAGCCCACTGAAGCTTTGGGTTGATGCAGCGCCCGGTATCGCCGAAGCCAGGTAGTGCGCCATCTGCGGTGGCGACCAGTTGTCTGCATCGCCATGCCAGAGGTATGTGGGCACGGCAATGTCGGCCAGTGTGGCGCTCCACGGCTGAACATACGCCCCAACGTCTCTCGCATAGCCCCGCACGCGGCTCAGAAAGCATGAGCGCAACATGGGGGTGAGGCGGGCCTGAAATTCAGGGTCGGTGGCCAGGGCCTGGTCAGCACCTGCGGCGCTGGCAAACAGCAAGCGAAACAAGGCTTTGGGGGCCAGCCGGGCGAGCAAACTTTGCCAGTAGGACAACAGCAGGAACAATGCCGGCGCAGCCTTGGCCAGCCGAAACACCTGTTGGCCCGCCATGGCTGGCAGAAAGTCCCCGGCCTCAAGGGGCGCTGCCGCAGACACCAGGTGCAGACTTTTGACCCCGTTGGGCATGTACCGGCAAGTCTGAAGGGCGATGAACGCGCCGATGGAAAACCCAATGAAATCGACGGGTTGGCCGCCAGCTTCTTTGGCAATTTGCTCGGCCAGAATCCGGTAATACGCCTCACCGGTGATGGATGGGTTGATCGCAAACCGGTCAAGGCAAAGCACCGCCAATCCGTGTTTTTTGGCTTCGAGGTCGAAGAGCTGGCCTTCCTCCGGCGCACCGGGGGCACCGTGGAAATAGACGACCAGTTTGCCGTGGGAGGATTCAAATTGATGAAGTTTCAAGGATGCGTTTTCCATGCTGGGTATTTACTTCAATCAAGTTGGACTGAACCACCTCACAGACGGCTGCGATAGGGGGCTTGAACGCACTTCACTGTGGGTTGAAAGGGATCATAACCACGCATGGACGTGCCTCTGCCGCCACGATTGCCAGCGACCAAATGGGGCGTGGTCAGCGGCACCGCAGAGCATCAAGCCTGGATGGTCGAAGGGGCCGACCTTGGCTGGTTTGGTGAAAGAGGCTCCCCCGAATTTGCCCGTAACGCGGACTGGCGGAGGTGGATTGGATGTTGGGGCATGGCAGACAGTCGGATAAATCGATTCAGTATTCCGTACAGACACTTTTGTCTTTGTGCCAAGCATCCAGGTTTATCTCATTTTGTTTTCATAGCTTGCGGCAGTGAAAAATAAAAGGTCGCACCATCGTTGACCTTGCCCTCAGCCCAGGTTCTGCCGCCATGTCGACTGATGATACGACGCACATTTGCCAGGCCGATTCCGGTGCCGTCAAATTCATCAGTCCCGTGCAAGCGCTGGAATACGCCGAACAGTTTTTTGGCGTACTGCATGTCGAAGCCAGCACCGTTGTCTCGCACGAAGATGACGAGCTCTGTTGTCTCTGACAGGCAACCGATTTCGATGACGGCTTTTTCACGCTTCTGGGTGAATTTCATGGCGTTCGAGATCAAATTAACCAACACCAAGCGCAGCATGGCGTGATCTCCGGTGACCACGGGTAGTCCGCCAATGTGCCAATCAATGTCTCTATCCCGCGCTTCTGAATCGAATTCGTGGATCACCTCTTGCAGCAAGGCAGCCAGATCCACGCACTCTGCAGCCATTTCCTTGCGCCCCATGCGTGAGAACGCGAGCAAGTCGTCAATCAGGATTCCCATACGTTTGGCCGCGTTCGAGATGGAGTCCATGTAGTGCTGACTCTTGTCATCCAGATCTGTAGCGATTCTGGTCTTGAGCAGGTCGAGAAAACCGTCAATGTGGCGCAAAGGCGCACGCAGATCGTGCGAGACCGAATAGGAAAACGCCTCAAGTTCCCTATTGGCCGACTCAAGTTGCGCCGTCCGCTCCGTCACGCGTTGTTCCAGCTGGGTATTGAGTTCCGCAATTTCGGCTTGCACGTGTTTTCTTTCATCCATCTCTTGCGCAAGCAGCGACTGAGTCCGCTCAAGTTCCTGGATTTGGTTCCTAAGCATTTCTTCAGTTGCCATCAGTCTTTCGTGCCGATCAAGCAACTCCCTGCCCTGCAGCACAAGCGCCTGATTCTTATCGCTTATCTCAGCGACTGCGTTGCTCAGTCGGTTGGTCATTTCTGAAAACGAAGACACCAATACCGTAATTTCCTTGCAATTGCCGAGCTCTGGCGGCGAAGATCTGCTGTCCGGACGAATGGACGAGGCCCACGTCGTCAGTCGTGTCAGAGGCTGAACGATCACTTTGCGCAATACAAGAAACTGGACGACAGAAAGGGCGGCGAACAACCACAGCATCTTGTGAACCAGCGTCATCCCCCGCTGTTGGATACGTGATCGAAGCGCGTCGTCGTTTGCGTACAAGACGATTTTGCCGATATTGACGGCATCCTTGATAAGCATCTGGGAGACGGGATGCTGATTCCTTGAGAGCAACTGCTGATGCAGTTTGTTGTTCGGTTCGTATGGTTTGACGCTGTTGCCGGTGCCGTCGTGGATCATCCCGCTGTACAGCTCTGCATGCTCATCGTAGAGCAGAATAGCCCGTATGTCTTCATCCACCAGTTCATTGCTAATGGCCTTGTTCACCTCCGCACGGTTCAGGTTCCACACGGGATAGACAAGGCTATCGGACAGCCGCTCTAGGGTGTTGCGCTGGTTACGCAGATTGTTTTCCTGCTCAACTTGGGCGGCATCTTGGAGCTCCACATACCCACCGCCGCCAGCCACCACCAGCATCGTCAACAGGAGTGATCCCAGAATCTGTGTGGAAACCGTTTTCATTTACGCACGCCCACCGATCACAAGCGCCTGTTGATGCTCTGTCACTTCACTTCGCCGTTGATCATCTTCTGATATTCGGCAGTTCTTTTAAATGCTGACAGTGCCTGGTTAAAGCGTTCAAGCTTGGGTTTCATATGCATCGACTTTGCGAATGCGAGGTACAAAGGATCACGTGTCAATGGGTGGGGTAACACGATAAATTTGCTGCGCATTGCTTTCAATTCTGGATCCAAATCGAGCAGCAGTTCAAATCCCGCAGTGCCATTGCCAATAATCGCAACATCAATTCGGCCTGCCAACAGCTTCCTCATCCGAAAGCCCTGATTGTCGTCACGATCCACCGAAAAGATCCCGTCCGCAATAGCCCGGTCAACCTCTTCGCCATAGCTTGCACCTGCGGCCCCGCCAGCAATCTTGCCTTTCAGATCCTTGACCTCAGCGAACGCAAACTCTTTCCCCTTCAAGACGACCAATTGGATGTCGTCGAAATAGATCGGTTCAGAGAAATCGTACGACTTGTCACGCTCCTGGGTCCATGAGAAGTTGGTAATTCCGCCGCTCCCACGAAGAGATTCTCTCAGTGCGCGTTTCCATGGCAATAGAACGAACTCGTAGCGATCCCCTGTATCTCTGGAAAGCCGGTTGAAAATGACCGGAAAGATGCCTGCCGGTTTTCCTCCATCCAAATAGCTTACCGGAGCGTAGGCGTTGTCGCCAAAGATCACTACATCATCCGCATGAGCGGTATTGGACAGCCAAGCAACTACGAGGCAGGCCAGAACGAAACGTAAGAGTCTGTGTAATGACATTTTTCCCTCCCAGAGTATGTGTGTTCTCGATCAGCAGAAAACAACAAACAATCCATCCCGTTGTCATGCGATGCACGCCACCTTTGTCTTAAACGAAAAGCAGCCCCGGATCGCCAGTTACGTATCGGTCGGATTGTCTTGCGCCAACAGGATTTCGACTTCTCTCACCTTATCACCCATGATCAGTTTGCCTTTGAAGTCAGTCACGCCATGCCTACGCTTGAACATGCCCCACAGATCGTCCGCGCACCGCGTGTTCATGTTAGGTGAAGTGGATGCTGATGTCAAAACCAAACCACCTCGACGGGAATCATCTTCCTTCGGACACCGCCCAGTGCAGGCACGAGTAATCATGGTTGGAGCCATATTGCTGAAGTTTCAAGGGATCGACTTTCATGCATGAATCATGTTCGACTGAACCGCCTGCTCGGTAGTCGGGCAGGCGGTTTTCGTTGATACCGGTTGTTCCGGTGCGAGTACCTGGGTGTGAGACCTCAGTGGCTGGCTGACATGGACACCTGAGCCTCAATCGCCGCCAGCAGTTGTTCCAATTCGACCGGTTTGAGCAGCACCGTCCAGCTGGTGGCTGGGTTGAGCTTGATCTGGTTGGGTGAGGCATCACCGCTCAGGATCACCGCTTTGATGGGGGTGGACGAACGCTGCTGCAAGGTCTCCAGAAACTCAAGCCCATTGATTCCCGGCAGCCTGAAATCAGAGATATAGCAATAGGCATCATGGATATCGGCACTGGCCAGGGCAGCTTCGGCGCTGCTGAAGGTGGTGACGCGCATGCCAAGGGCGGTGAGGTTGAGCGCCAGGGCTTGCGAGACCATGCCATCGTCTTCCAGCACAATGATTCGCCCGGAGGGTAAGGGAGAGGTCAGCGGGGTGGCGCGCATGACTTGGGTGTGTGCTGTGGCAGGTGGCGTATTGACAAGTGGCAGACTGAATTCAAAAACACTGCCTCGCCCTGGCCGTGAACGGCAGACCACCTCGGTGCCCAACAGCCGGGACAGCCGCCTGACGATGGACAGTCCGAGTCCAAGCCCTTTGGAGCGATCCCGTTCGTGATTGCCGATTTGGCGGTATTCCTCAAAAATCGCCTCGATTTTTGAGGGCGCAATGCCAATGCCGGTGTCCCAAACCTGGATCAGTGCGTGTCCACCGCGTCGGCGCAGACAGATCAACACACCACCCCGTTCGGTGTATTTGATGGCATTGCCCACCAGATTGCCCAACATGCTTTGGAACAGACGGGGATCAACGAGCATGGAGGCTGGGCCGCGTGTGTAACAAAAGCGCAATTGCAAGGATTTGGCCTGAGCCAGGGGCCAGAACTCACGGTCAAGAGCGTGCAGCAAGGTTCTGCAAGCCCTGACCTCAGGAACGGGGGTCACCGCGCCAGCATCCAGTCTGGACAGATCCAGCAAGGCGTGGAGCATTCCGCCCAAACTTTGAATCGCCAACGCCAGATTGTCGTTGATGTTTTTTTGCCGGTCGTTCAAGCCGGTAAGCCGTAACGCTTCCTGAAACAGACTGATGGCCTGGATCGGTTGGCGCAAGTCGTGGCTGACGGCGGCGAGAAAGCGCGATTTGGTCAGATTGGCCGCCTCGGCCGCATCCCTGGCCTGGGCCAGTTCCTTCTGGATTTTTTCGCGCTCGGTCAAATTCCGGCCGATAGCCAAATACCGGTCTCCCGGCAAGCGTTGCACCACCAGATCCAGCGGGACGGTTGAGCCATCGGAGCACAGCAGTAACCAGCGGTTTTCATTCACGCCACCGGCATCGGCCACGTCCAGTTCCGAATCGATGCGCGGCACCTCTTCCTGGGCGACGATGTCCACATTGCGCAAGCGCAGCATGTCTTCCCGACTGTATTTCGCCAGGCGACAGGCCTCGGCGTTCACCTCCAGCAAATTCCCCTCCAGGTCGCAGACAAAGATGGCCTCAAAGGCGGTCTCAAAAATCTGCCGGGCCAGAATCAAGCCTTCATCGAGCTTGGCCGCCTGGGGACGTTCCTTGACGGCACCTGCCAGCACCCAGGTGGCCTCCACCGGGGCCAGGACACGCCAGACGCTTCCCATGTGGTCTTTGTAACTGCCGTCCTGGCAGCGTAGCCTGAATGCCAGATCACTGCTCTTTTCCCTGCTGAGCAGGGCCTGCTGAAAGCAGGCTTGGCAGGCGGCGCTGTCTTCAGGATGCACAAAAGCCTGAAAGGATTGCCCCAGGGTTTCTTGGAGCGGATGCCCCAAGGCGGTTTGCCATTGGGGGGAGACATAGCTCAGGCTGCCGCCAGCCGTCAGCTCAAAAAAGATGTCACTCGAATTGTCCACAAAGGAGCGAAAGCGCTGTTCTCGGTGCGCGAGCGTGTTGACTGGCAGTACGGACTCGGTCACTGGCATCAGCAGCGGGGCATCATTGCTGGCCTGGGTAAATGCAAACTTGTTCATGTTGGAGAGGGGCGGCACTTTTCTGATGAGGCCTAGTGTCCCAGAACGCGCTTGGCATCGCGGTAGCCGGCATTGATACGGCGTGCAATCGTCTGGGCCGAGAAGTCGAGTGTGGCTCCCATGTCTTCTTGTGGATCTTGCTTGGCCTGCTCGTCCGGGATGACCAGAGGGCGCTCGAACATGCGCAGCTTCACAATGTCCTTGAAGCCGCTGAGCTTGCGTATGGCAGAGTTGGCTGGCAGGCTTTTGTCGAGTGCTTGGCCCAGCTCGGCCAGCGCGGTGTAATCGGCCATGCGATCAACATCGCCCAGCACTTTGTTGGAAAAAATGATGTCCAGCATGCGATCCTGCACCTGGGTCAGGTTCTGCGGCACTGTGCCCCGTAGCGGGAAGAGGTTGACAATAACGAAGCGCGTGTGATCGTCATCCGGCAAGGCATCAATCATCGCGCCCAGCGGTGCATTGTCAAACAGGCCGCCGTCCCAATAGTGCTTGCCCCGGATTTCGACCGGCGGGAACATGGGCGGAATCGACAGCGAGGCGATCACCTCATCAACCCCAATGGTTTGCCCGTTGCGGTTGCTGAAAATTTCAATTTCGCCGCTTTCGATCTGAACGGCTGACAGCTGAAGCGTTATGGGCGAGGCATTGAGCTTGTCGAAATCGACCAGCTCATGCAGCAAGGCTTTCAAGGGCTCTGGTGAGTAGATGGACTGCCACTGCGACATGTTCCAGTAGTCCAGGCGCATCTTCGACATGTGTGGATTGCCAAGCAGCGCCAGATTCTGTTCAATGATCTGTGGCGCAAAGGGCAGCGTGGGTACGGTTAATTTCTGCCACAGGGTTTCAAGCGCCGTCAGCGGATCTGCGCTACGCGCGCCGACCAGCACCGCCGCATTCACCGCACCAATTGAAACACCAGCAACCAGCCGGGGAGGCAGCATGTGTTTCTGGTTCATGTGGCGCAAGACGCCAAGTTCATAAGCGCCGAGTGCGCCCCCGCCTTGTAATAAAAGTGCGATGTTCTGCATGAAAATCCGCCCCTGATGGATTGTTGTTGAACCAAATCTGGATGTCTCGCGGGCGGTGAAGTCCGGTCAACCATCCTCTTCCCTTGGCTTTCCAATGTAGCAGACGTGGCTCTGAAAAAAGTCATGGCGAAAACGATTCATTCGAAAACAACAGTGATTTCCTTCAGGGCGCATCCGCAGGGCATCACTGGCCGGTCGTGGTTGCGTGCAGCTTATGTGGCCACTTCAAGCTATCCCATCTCGGCATACCAGCTAGCCGCTTATGCACATAGTCAAGGTTGACATGGCTGCTGACAATGCAGTCAACACAACTTCTTCCTTGGCACGAGCACCCCATGAGCAAACCCACCACAG
>VIKI01000239.1:8674-9446 GCA_008080595.1 Comamonadaceae bacterium | reverse complement strand
AGAAGAAACAGGCGGATCATTTTGGGCTCGGCATCAGGGGCTGGATCGACGATGATCTCGCGGCCATCCTTGACGGAAAACCGCCCGACGTCTTCAATGTTCAGCAGCATGTGCATGCGACTGATGCAATGGCTTCGGTACGGATGTGTAGCGTGTGGTGGCAGGTGCGCCAATGAACCGAACCGCACCGAGAGATCGGGTGTGCCAGCCGAGGCAGGCAATAACGCAGGGCACTCGATCTCTGAATACAGCGTGAAACCATGCACCTGATAGTAGAAACCTTGTTCCATAGAGGCTCAAACTCAGATAGGCTTGATTTCAATCAGACCTTCTTGTTGAAGCTCAAGCAAAATTCTCTGCACATCCTTTTTGCAGACTTCATCAGAAACCTCATAAGTTTCGATCAGTTTTTTGCAAATATCTGAAACCCTCATGGGCTGCGCCACCCAATGCCAGATCGATGTGAGCACCCCGTTCATCCCGTAATAATTGCCCTTGTCCAAACTCAACAGGACAATCTGATCATCGATGCTGGTTGCAACTTGCCCATGAGAATGGCAAATGATGGAGTCTGCGGTGATGGTGTTTTCCAACATGGGATTTGGCCTTCTATCGGTTGCATCAGCAGGCTGAACGCTCAGCAGCCTGGATGCGGGTTCAGGTCGTGTAGGGCTTCATTGTTGTCACAGCACCCCAATTTGTCTGTAGATAGTTTGTGCTACAGACAAACCCGGCCAGGGTTCATAAAGTTACACAAATCCATTGGCTTGAG
>VIKI01000239.1:0-8595 GCA_008080595.1 Comamonadaceae bacterium | reverse complement strand
GCTCCAACAGATGACAGGCTGTTGTAGGAGCGGCGGAAGCCGCGACGGGTCTCTAATTGCTATTCATTCAATAGCTCCTTGCGCATTAATTTGTAGGGCTACAGCCCATTTTTATCCATATATCTGATGCAAACTGCCTTCTCACTGCGAAAACTTCCCCTCCTGGCGCTGACGCTGAGCAGTTTGGCGGCGGCCCAAGTCCCACCCCTGCCACAGACCCCTGACGCTGGCCAGGTATTGCGTGATGTGCGACCAGCACCGGCATTCACCCCGCAGCAAACCGCCCCCTTGCGGCGTGCGGAACCGCAGGCCGAGGCTGAAACCGGGGATGCGGCCAAAGTCAGGATTCAGTCGGTCAGCTTCAGCGGCAACCGCGAATTGACCACGACTGAGCTGCAGCCGCTGGTGGCCAGCCTGCTCGGGGCTGAGCAGTCGCTGAGTCAGCTCAATGCTGCCGTCCAGCGCATCACCGAGCACTACCGCGAACGGGGTTACCCGGTGGCGCGGGCTTACCTGCCAGCACAAGACATCACCAATGGCGCGGTGACGATTGGCATCATTGAAGGGCGCATTGCCAGTTTCCGGGTTGACAACCGCTCGCGCCTGTCTGACGAACAGGCCCGTGCCTACCTGGGGCAGATTGGCGCGGGTGAGGTGATTCACTCGCCGCAGATGAACCGTGGCCTGCTGTTGCTGCAAGACACGCCGGGCGTGGGCGGTGCACGGGCCGCGCTGCAACCCGGTGCCAGTGTCGGCACCAGTGATTTGCTGGTGGAGCTGGACCCGGCGCAGGCCTATGCGGCCAGCGTGGAGGCCGACAACCAGGGCGGGCGCTACACCGGTCAGAACCGTCTGGGTGCCTCACTGGCGCTGAACAGCCCGCTGGGCCGGGGCGATTTGCTGAACCTGCGTGCCCTGGGCAGTGGCCCGAATTTGAGCTACGCACGGCTGGCCTACCAGGTGCCGCTGGGTGTCAGTGGTCTGAAGCTGGGGGCGGCCTACGCCGACACGCGCTACCAGTTGGGCGGTGATTTTGCGGCCCTACAAGCCCACGGCAGCGCGAGCAGCCGCAGTGTGTACACCAGCTACCCTTTTGTGCGCAGTCAGGGTGCCAACCTGTCTGGCACGCTGACGCTGGAAGACAAGCAGTTGCTGGATCAAACCGATGCCTCGCTCTCAAGGGTGGACAAACAGGTGAAGTTGTTGAGTCTTGGGCTGGCGGGTAACCGGCAGGATGCCTGGGGTGGCGGTGGGCAGATGGTGTTTGAGCTGGCGCTGGCCAGTGGTCGCCTGGGCATGGATGCGACCTCTGCTGCGCTGGATGCAACATCCAGTCAAAGCCAGGGCGAATTCAGCAAGCTGAGCTATACCCTCACCCGCCTGCAAAGCCTGAGCGTGGAAAACAGTTTGTTGCTGAGCCTGAATGGCCAGCGTGCCAGCAAAAACCTGAACTCGTCAGAGAAGTTTTCTCTGGGTGGGGCCTCTGGCGTTCGCGCCTACCCGCAGGGGGAAGGCAGTGGCGACCAGGGCTGGCTGTTGAGCCTGGAACTGCACGGGCTCGGTGGAGGTGAACCACACTCCGTTCGCGGCGGGGGACAACCGCCGCACGGTGTCAGGGCTGGGGGTGGGGCTTAACGGGACTTTGGGACGCATGCAGTTCAAGACGGCCTTGGCCTGGCCAACTGTGGGCGGTGATGCTCGATCAGAGCCGGTGGGAGCCAGCCGCAGCCCGCGGCTGTGGGTTCAGATCAGTTCGGCTTTGTAGACCAGGATGTTGTGGGAGCGTCGGCAGGCGCGATATTCGTTCGCACCCAATCGCGGCTACCGCCGCTCCTACAGATGCCGTGGAAAAAGCTAGGCAATCGCCGCTTGGGCCGCAGCCAGGCGGGCAATTGGCACGCGGTAGGGTGAGCAGCTCACATAGTCCAGACCGACCCGGTGGAAGAACGCGACCGAGGCCGGGTCACCACCGTGTTCACCACACACACCCACCTCGATGTCGGGGCGCACGCTGCGGCCTTTTTCCACGGCCATCTGCACCAGCAGGCCGACACCTTTTTGGTCGATGGAGCGGAACGGGTCATGCTCGTAAATGCCACGTTTGAGGTAATCGGGCAGGAACTTGCCCGCGTCGTCACGTGAGAAGCCCAGCGTCATCTGGGTCAGATCGTTGGTGCCAAAGGAGAAGAACTCGGCCTGCTTGCCAATGCTGTCGGCAATCAGGGCGGCGCGTGGGGTTTCGATCATGGTGCCGAGCAGGTAGTCCAGCGTCTCGCCGCGCTCGGCAAACACGGTGGCGGCGGTGCGGCGGATGACCTCAGCCTGGGCGTTGAATTCACGCACCGTGCCGACCAGTGGCACCATGATTTCGGCCTTGACGTGCACCCCCAGCGCCCGCACGTTGAGGGCGGCTTCGATCACGGCACGGGTTTGCATTTCGGTGATTTCGGGGTAGCTGATGCCCAAGCGGCAGCCGCGATGGCCCATCATCGGGTTGAATTCATGCAACTCCTCGACCCGCAGTTTGATCTTGCCAAGCGAGACGTGCATCTCGGTGGCCATGACGCGCGGATGGTCACCGGCAGGTCATGCATGACGCGGAACAGGCCTTCAAAGTCGCCGCGCTGCATCGGCAGCAGTTTGGCCAGGGCTTTGCGCCGCCCGGCTTCGTTGTCGGCCAGAATCATTTCCCGCACGGCCAAAATGCGCTCGCCTTCAAAGAACATGTGCTCGGTGCGGCACAGGCCAATGCCATGGGCCCCAAAGTTGTGGGCCACCAGGGCATCGGCCGGACTGTCGGCGTTGGCACGAACTTCCAGGCGTTTGTACTTGTCGGCCAGCGCCATCAGGGCACCAAAGTCGCCACTGAGCTCGGCATCTTTGGTGGCGACTTTGCCTTCAAGCACCTCACCGGTGGAGCCGTTCAGGGAAATCCAGTCGCCTTCGTTGTAGACCCGGTCCCCCACGGTCATGGCATGGGCTTTCAGGTCCACATGCACAGCGCCAGCACCGGACACACAGCATTTGCCCATGCCACGCGCCACCACCGCAGCGTGCGAGGTCATGCCACCACGGGCGGTGAGAATGCCTTTGGCCACGCTCATGCCACGCAGGTCTTCGGGAGAGGTTTCCTGACGCACCAAAATGACCGCTTTGCCCGCTTTGGCCCAGGTTTCAGCTTCGTCGGCAAAAAACACAATTTGCCCGGTGGCCGCACCGGGTGAGGCGGGTAGACCGCGGGCAATTAAGGTGGCGGCCTTGATGGCTTTGGGGTCAAAAATGGGGTGCAACAGCTCGTTGAGCCGATCTGGGGCGACCCGTTGCAGCGCGGTTTTTTCGTCGATCATGCCTTGTTTGAGCATTTCCATGGCAATACGCACCATGGCCGCGCCGGTGCGCTTGCCGTTGCGGGTTTGCAGCATCCACAGCTTGCCTTCCTGGATGGTGAACTCGATGTCTTGCATGTCCCTGAAATGGTTTTCCAGCAGGGTCTCAAACTGCAAAAGCTGCTGGTAGATCGGCGGCATGAGTTCTTCGAGTGACGGGTACTGGCTGGCACGCTCGGCCTCGCTCACCAAGGCCAATTCAGCCCAACGGCGGGAGCCCACCAGCGACACCTGCTGTGGTGTGCGAATGCCGGCCACCACGTCTTCGCCCTGGGCATTGACCAGAAATTCGCCGTTGAACAGGTCTTCGCCGGTGCCGGCATCGCGCGAAAAGGCCACGCCGGTGGCGCTGCTGTTGCCCAGGTTGCCAAACACCATGGCCTGCACGTTGACGGCTGTGCCCCATGAGGCCGGAATGTCGTTGAGCTCGCGGTAGACGCAGGCGCGTTCGTTGTTCCAGCTCTCAAACACCGCCCACACCGCGCCCCAGAGCTGCTCCCATGGGTCGGTTGGAAATTCACACCCAAGGCGGGCCCGAATCAGGGCCTTGAAGCGCTGCACCAGTTCTTTCAGGTCAGCCGCGTCCAGCTCGGTGTCGAGCTTGACACCCCTCTTTTCCTTGAGGGTTTCGATGATGATCTCAAACGGGTCGTGCTCTTCTTTGGACAGGGGTTTGAGCCCCATCACCACGTCGCCATACATCTGGACAAAGCGGCGGTAAGAGTCCCAGGCAAAACGATCGTTGTTGGACTTTTGGGCCAGGCCCTCCACCGCCTCGTCGTTCAAGCCCAGGTTCAAAATGGTGTCCATCATGCCCGGCATGGAGGCCCGCGCCCCGGAGCGCACCGACAGCAACAGCGGGTCACTGGCGTTGCCAAAGGTCTTGCCCATCTCGGCCTCGACAAAGGCCACGCCTTGCAGCACTTCAGCCTGAATCATCTGCAACACAGCTTCTCGCCCTCGTTCGGTGAACGCGGTACAGGCCTCGGTGCTGATGGTGAAGCCGGAGGGCACCGTGATGCCTAAGCGACACATTTCAGCCAGATTGGCCCCTTTGCCACCGAGCAGGTTTTTCATGTCGGCAGCACCTTCGGTGCGTTGGCTGCCAAAGACGTACACGTATTTTGGAGATGAGTTCATGATCGAGTCCCTGTTGAAAAAATTCAAATCAAATGAACGATGCCGCCCTGCGCCACTGTGCCTCTTATGCAAGGCTAGAGCCCGCCCGCAGCCAGTATCTACCTGCCTAACGCAATGGTCAAGCGCATTGATTCGCGCCTCCCGGCGCTCCTACAACACCCAAATTACAAAACGCCTGAATCACTCAAACATGGCTTCGAGGCCGTCAGTGAGTTGCGCCAAAGGTGGCATGGCGGGGGAGTCTTCGTCGACTTCAGCCGCATAGCTGAACCAGGCCGAATCCAGCCCCAAACGCTGGGCCACTTGCTCGGGGTAGCTGGCCTGGCACTCTTCGGCACTCAGACCCAGCGCCTCCACCTTGGAGCGCCAAGCACCCAGATAGACCAGCGCAGCGGCCTGCGAAAACTCTGGTGCACTCAAGGGTTCAGCCACATTGGCCAGGGCATCAATCAGGGATTGCGGAAAATTCCACACCCGGGCCAACTCGGCAGACACCTGCATATGGTGAAAGCCCAAGGCGTTTTTTTCCTGCTCAGTGCGCTCCAGCGCCAGCACATGGGTTTGCTGATCAAGTGCCGCCATCTCCTGCGGCATCACCGCATGCATTTGCAGTTGGCCAATGCCATGCATCAAACCCAGGGTGAAGACCATGTCGCCATTCACCTCGGCGCGCTGCGCCAACCAGCGTGCAGCACAGGCAGTGTGCAGGTTGTAGCGCCAAAACTGCGGCAAATCGATGCCTTTGATGTTTTTGAAGGCGGCGGCAACGCTGTTGCCCAGCACCAGGTTGCGCACCATCACAAAGCCCAGCATTTGCAAGGCCGACTCCACCGTGCCAATGGTGCGCGACACATGAAAATAGGCCGAATTGGCCAGCCGCAACAGCTTGGCACTCAAGGCAGGGTCAGCCGTCAGCTGGCTGGCAATTTCGTTCACCGACACATCTTCAGAACTGAAACTGGCAATCAGTTGCTGGGCCACTTTGGGGATGGTGGGCAACTTTCCGGGCTGGTCAATCAGGCTTTTGAGTTCCATGGAAGTAGAGCGCATGCGCAATAAAAATATGAGTGAAATGCATTATCTCTGTGCACTTGGCTTCTAAATGAGATGAATGCAGCAATGCTTGCCACAGATCAATAGTGCTGCAAATTTACACCGCCGAAATACGCACACAGAGCATGCCGCCCCTATCATTCGGGGTAACTTATATCCACTTTGCATCAGGCCGACATCATGACTGCCAGCACACTCACCCCACCCAGCATCCCAACACTTTCGCCTGATTACTTCACCGATGCGGTACAGCGGACTTTTTTGTTTCTGGATACGCTGCTCGATCGTGGCAACAACTACCTTGAACACCTGAACCAGGGCACGCCACCGCTGCTGAAGTTTGAACATGAACTGGTGCTGGACGGGGCCAAGCTGGACGACCCCTGTAACTACGCCTTGCTGCGGCTGGTGCCCCCGGCCGACTTCACCGTCAACCCACAAGCCCGCCCGCTGGTGGTGGTAGACCCCCGTGCCGGGCACGGACCGGGTATTGGCGGCTTCAAACTCGACTCTGAAGTGGGTGTCGCCATGCGGGCCGGGCATACGGTGTACTTTGTCACCTTTCGCCCCGAACCCCATGACAGCCAGACGCTGTGGACGGTGATGCATGCCGAAGCCAGGTTTCTGGAAGAGGTGATCAAACGGCATCCTCAGAGTCGAGCCAAGCCAGTAGTCATAGGCAACTGCCAGGCCGGTTGGGCCATGATGGCACTCAACGCCACCCGACCCGAGTTGTTTGGCCCCTTGATGATCATGGGGGCTCCGGTGTCGTATTGGGCGGGCAGCAGCAAGCTTAACCCGATGCGTTACGCCGGGGCCACCTTGGGCGGCTCCTGGCTGGCCTCAATGGCCGGGGACTTGGGGGCCAACCGCTTTGACGGGGCCAATCTGGTGGACAACTTTGAGCGCCTGAACCCGGCCAACACGCTGTGGAACAAGTACTACAACCTGTGGAGCCATGTGGACACCGAGTCAGACCGATTCCTGGAATTCGAGCGCTGGTGGGGTGGTTTCTTCCGCATGACAACAGCCGAGATTGAAGGCATTGTGGAAAACCTGTTTGTCGGCAACCGTCTGGCACGTGGTACGGTCATGGTGGAGGACAAGGCCATCAACCTGCGCGACATCACTTCGCCGCCTCCGCCGCAGGCCCTGAACTGGATCATTGACACCTGGGGTGACGAGCGTGCCATTGCGGCTGCCGGGCGCACCATTGTCTATGTGCTGCATGAAAGTGTCGGGCACCTGGGGATTTTTGTCGGCGGTGACATTGCCCGCAAGGAGCATGACCAACTGGTGTCCTCGCTGGATGTGATTGAGAGCTTGCCCCCCGGCCTGTACGAAATGAAGCTGACCGCCAAAGCCAGCATGGCGCACCAGCGCTGGGATGAGCTGGAGCCGGGTGACTACACCGTGCACTACGAGCACCGCACCATCAAAGACATTGAAGCCCTGAACCCGGAAGGCCGCGAGGAGGAAGCGCTGTTTTCTACCCTGAGTCAGGTGTCAGAGATGAACGCCCGCCTGTACAAGACCTGGATGCGCCCCTGGCTGCAACTGGCCGTACAACGCCCAATGGCCGATGCCATCGGCAAGCTGCACACATTGCGGCTGCAACGCCACATGCTGTCTGACCAATTGCCGCAAGCCCCGGTGATCCGCAGCCTGGCCAAATACGCCCGCGAGCATCGGGTGCAGGTGTCTGACGAACATCCACTGCGTCAAATTGAGAAAAAAGCGTCGGCCAAAATCAACCAGGCACTCAACCAGTTTCGTGACAAGCGTGATGCCGATGTGGTGGCCTGGACTCGCCTGGTCTATGGCCCCAAGGGCTTGGGAGCCATTTTTAAACCCGCCACACCGGATGCCGAAGTGGCACAGGCCTGGGCTTTGAGTGAACTGGAAAAACAACGCGCCACGGCTTTGCAACACATCACCGAGGGTGGTTTTGCCGAAGGGGTGTGCCGCATTGTGCTGGCAGGCATGGTGTCGATTGGTGCCTTTGAGCGACGCAGCCTGCGCCTGGCTCGTCTGCTGGCCCAACTGCCTGCCGCATCCTCCGGTGGTGTGGGGCAAGTCAACTGGGTGAAACTGCTCAAGGAGCAGGCCCGCATGACGGCCGTGGCCCCGGTTGAAGCACTGAATGCACTGGAGCAGTTGCTGCCAGATCAAACCAGCCGCGAACAGGCTCTGGCGGTCTCAGCCGCCGTGATGATGATTGAGCCGACCCTGGCCAACCCGCGCTCTGAAATCATTGAATTCCTGATGGGGACGCTGGGCGCAGACCCGGAACGGGTCATTGGCTTGGCTCGCACATTGACCACTTCACTCGACGCACCGCTGGCAGCAGCCAAGCGCACCGCCACCACCAAGCCCGCCAAAAAGACCTGAGCACATCTCAATCACGCACCAGGTTGGCAAAAGTTTCGCGGAATTTAGCCACTTTGGGCGCCGCTACGGCCAGGCAATAGCCCTGAGTGGGATGCTTCTCAAAATAGTCCTGGTGGTAGTCTTCTGCCGGCCAATAGTTATTGAGCAGCTGCAACTGCGTGACCACCGGTCGGGCATAGACAGCGCTTTGCCTCAACTCTTCAATCACTTGCAGTGCGACGACTTGCTGCTCAGGTGTGCTGAAGTAGATGCCGCTGCGGTATTGGGTGCCGTGGTCATGGCCCTGGGCATTGAGGGTCGTGGGGTCATGGATCACAAAGAAGATTTCCAGAATCTGGCGGGTGCTGATGCTGCTCGGGTCATAGGTGAGCTTGACCACCTCGGCGTGGCCGGTGCTGCCACTGCACACCTGCTCATAGCTGGGGTGGAATGTGTCACCGTTGCAATAACCGGATTCGACATCCACCACCCCTTTGACACGCACAAAAACCGCCTCAAGGCACCAGAAGCAACCGCCTGCGAGAGTAAGTGTTTCATGTGTTGGGTTCATCGTTGATTTCCTGTGTTCGTTGACAATGCCACTATCCCTGGTTATATTAATAACCCGCCAGTCATTAATTTATTT
>VIKI01000238.1 GCA_008080595.1 Comamonadaceae bacterium | reverse complement strand
CTCAGGTGTTCCAACCTTTCTATTCAGATCCTTGCACTCAATGACACCGAGCATTGCTTGACCGGCGAATTGACCCCGAATGACAACGTCAAATTGCCGACGTTGCCCAAGGCGATCAACCAGAAATTCGCTATGGGACACGGTCGCGGTGGGGTCGATTCGCGCTTGAACCTGCGCGACGAGTCGCTCGAAGGGGTCACCGGGTGTCGGCATGCGTTGCGATTGACTTGATGGTTAACGTTGACCGTGAATGGGCCGCAACGGCGCACTCAGCATTGAAGAATGGCGACCACGCTGGCCGCCGTTGTGGGTCCATTCGACGAACCCGTTAGACCTCAAGCTGCCCACCAGCAATGGTTTGGATTGCGCCATCTTGACGCAAATACGCGTCAAGCAGCGCGCGAAAGCTTGGGTAGAGCACCGCCCAATCTGAAGGACTGGCTTCGTGCGTGGCATCAAGCACGGGTGCCTCGCTTCCACGAATGGCCGGACCAAGGACGAGAAGGTCTTGGCCCTTGGTGCGCATGAACGGTATGAAGGGCCATTGACCTTGCCAGCCTGAATATCGCTGTGCGGTTTCGCGCTCGCGCTCGAACTCTGCGGCGATCGCATCGCACGACAAGAAGGAGTTGCTATTCCACTCCGCTGTTGCCAAGTCGAAGCGAGGGTGAGCCCGGCTCCAGACGAGAGTGATGAAGCCGCCGTTGTGAGCGAAAAGAAATTGCCGCAGGTCGGCAGGCAGCGACGAGCCCAGCCTGAATTCAACCGAAGTAACGACCTCGGGCAAGGGCGGTGGATTGAAAAAGGCCTTCTCTGGGTCTTTGACTGCAACGGCATCGAGTAGCTGCTGAATATTGCCCATGATGAGGTCTAACGTTGTAGGTAAAGGGCGCTGCGCGGCGCTTTATCGCGCGTATGCGTTGACCATTTGCAAACTCGACATAACCTCCATCTCGTCCACCCCAGATGATTAGAAAGCGGCCATGTGGCTGTCCATTCTGAAAATATCCGCTCCAATCAGCCGAGCCAATTGCACCTTCAGCTTTGCCTGAGAAAGGGGCGCCAGTGACGGTTGTGGCAGAGATGGGGACAACTTGCTGGGGCGCATATTCAAAAACCACATCTATTGGGATGTGTGGGGCACCAGATCGACATTCATTTTCTTGCATCAGTTTTGAGAGTGCTTAAGTGAACAATGAGTGTGTGTCTAACGTAATGTCCACAGCAAGACTTGCAAAATATTCCGGTCGCTGCGAATGAATCTGGTCACGAAATTCTCCTCAAAGTGGCTTGCAGTCTAGCTCACAAGCCGACACGCTGGATAAATATCCAGGTATAAATTTCCCACGAAACCCGGCAATCAACCCACCTGCTGAATCAGTTGTGCCAGCGCATCTGGTACATGCGCTATAGCCTGAGCACCGAGAAAGTTTGTCTGAACTGGGTGCGATTTTTCATCCGCCGACACGAGCGTGATGCTACAAATTAAATAGCTTCTTGCGCATATAGAGAAAGCGCCAGAGGCCAATTTTCCTTATGAAACGGAACAACTCGGGTCATGAAAGGTCGTTCGCCCTGAGGTGGGTCAGAACTGTCTTAGCCTGTGATTGGCTGCAAATGAAGGATGAAATTAGCCTCTAGCCCTCGTCAATACTGCGCAAACAGCTATCAAATTTAAATCTCATCCAACAGCAGATCAACCAGGTTTTACAAACAAAATGAGCCTCTATCCCTTGCTACATATGCGCAAGCAGCTCTGCAATACATAGCATCCAACCAAACAAAAAACTAGCCCCCAATCCCCAGCACCCCCCGAGCCTCATCCGGCGAAGCCGGTGGCCGATCCAGGATTCGGCCCAGGCTGGCAATGCGTTCGACAAACTGGGCATTGCTGCTGGCCCGCTCGCCTTTGCGCAGGTAGATGTTGTCTTCAAAGCCCACCCGCACATGGCCGCCCAGGGCGACGGCCAGGGCGGTCATTTGCAGTTGGCCGGCCCCGATGCCAGCCACCGTCCAGGTCGCCCCGGTGGGCAGTTGTGACACCTGGTACATCAGCGCCTGCGGCGTGGCGGGCATGGCACCGGGCACGCCCAGCACCAGATCCACATGCAGCGGCAGGCTGACCGTGCCGCGCTGCAGCCAGCGCTGCAAAGTGGCCAGGTGGCCTGCGTCAAAAATTTCAAATTCGGGGCGCACGCCGTGGGCCTGCATGGCGGCCAGAAACTGCGCCATGTCGTCGGGCGGGTTGATGAACACGTCGTTGCCAAAGTTGCTTGAACCCATCGACAAGGTGGCCATTTCAGGCCGCAGGCTGACCGGGCCGAGCCGCTCGGCGCTGCTCATGCCGACGGCCCCGCCGGTGGACACCTGCACGATCACGTCGCAGCGGGCACGCACTGCGTCGATGAGGGCGCGGTAGGCCGCTGCGTCCTGGGTGGAGCTGCCGTCTGGGAGGCGGGCGTGGATGTGCACGATGGCGGCCCCGGCCTGGGCGCATTCCCAGGCGGCCTGGGCCACTTCTTCGGGGCTGATGGGCAGGGCGGGCTGTTGCTCGCGGGTGACTTCGGCACCGGTCAGCGCGGCGGTGATGATGAGTTTGTTCATACGCACACGCTCCGGTTCAGCGGGCCACGCGCTGGCAGGTCAGCGGTACCACGCAGGTGCCGCTGGCTTGGCAGACGATGACCGGCTCGGCCAAAACATTGGCGGCAGAGACCTGGCCGGGCACGCTGGCGGCGGTGATGACCTTGCGGGCTTCGAATTCCATCTTGCGCGAAGTCTTGCCCATGGCGGTGATGCGACCGGTGGCCTCGATGAAGTCCCCGGCGTACACCGGGGCCAGAAACTGCACCTTGTCATAGGCGACAAACAGGCCTTCGTCGCCATCGCTGCGGATCAGCAGCTCGGTGGCCACGTCGCCAAACAGCTTGAGCATGTGTGCCCCGTCGACCAGGTTTCCGGCGTAGTGGGCTTCGTGGGCGCTGATGCGCAGGCGGATCAGGCTGGTGATGGGAGTCGTCATAACTATCTCCTGAAATCAGTGGGCGGGGTGGCGCTTGAGCCATTCATCCACCGCAAACGAGGCCACGTTTTCGGCGTAGCTGCCGGGGCCAAAACCAGCGTCATAGCCCAGCTCTTTGGCCAGTTCGTGGCTGATGCGCGGGCCGCCTACCACCAGGATGATCTTGTCGCGCAGGCCTTCGGCCTCCAGCAGGTCGGTCAGGCGGGTCAGGTTGTCGAGGTGGATGTTTTTTTGCGTCACCACCTGCGACACCAGAATCACGTCGGCCTGCTCTTCGATGGCCCGCAGCACCAGGTCTTCGCAGTCCACCTGCGCCCCCAGGTTGATGGCGCGGATCTGGTGGTAGCTCTCCAGCCCTTTGTGGCCGTTGTAGCCCTTCATGTTCATGATGGCATCAATGCCCACGGTGTGCGCATCGGTCTCGATGCAGGCCCCAATCACCACCAGTTTGCGGCCCATGTGCTGGGCAATCCGGGCATCCACCGCGTCTTTGTCCAGCACCTCAAACTCGGGTTTGGCGACCTGGATGGTGGACAGGTCGACACGGTGCTGGCACTGGCCGTAGACGATGTAAAAGCTGAAGCCCTGGCCCATGTCGGCCGCGTGGCTGACGGCGGGCTCGCTCAGGCCCATGGCCAGCGCCAGGCGGCGGGCGGCTTCCTTGCTGTTGTCGTCCAGCGCCACCGGCAGGGTGAAAGAGAGCTGCACGCGGCCATCATCCAGCGTGTCGCCATAGGGTTTGATCCACTGTTCGGGTTTTTTCTCTTGCATGATCAGGCTCCGTTCAGCATCAGTTCGGGGAAGGGGTTGTAGTAATCGTCGGCTTTGCTGAGCACGCCGTCCAGGCCTTTGCCGCCGTCGGGTTGGCGGGCAATTTCGGCAAACTGGCCACGTGAGATGGCCGCAGGCAGGCCGATGCGCTGCACCTCGGCCAGCAGGGCTTCGGTCTCAGCCAGCACGGTTTGGGCGCGGGTTTCAATCAGGCCGCCGCTCTTGAATTCAATCTCACCATGCAGGTCGCGCATGGTGTGGAACACGTAGCGGGCGTTCTCAATCGACAGAAACCGATCCTGAATGAAGGGTGTGTGGATGGCCTCGGTCATCATGCCCAGCAGGTGGATGTTTTGGCTGGTGAGCGTGCTGGCCATGTTGAACAGCGCGTCTTGCACATGGCCCCGGAAGATGTTGCCAGTCATGTGTTTGGTGGGCGGCATGTATTTGAGGGCGGCTTCGGGGAACACCTGGCGCACCAGTTGGGCATGGGCCAGCTCCCACAAAAAGCCGTTTTCCAGATTCGGGTTGATCTCAAAGGCGTGGCCCAGCCCCATCAGCTCGGGGGGCAGGCCGCTCAGGTAGGCAAACTGCTCGTTGATCAGCTGCGAGGCCAGCACGGTGTGGGCGGCATCAAACGCATCGGCGGTGGTGAGGTAGTTGTCTTCCCCGGTGTTGATGATGATGCCGGCGTAACCATTGACCATGCGCGAGAAAAACTGGTCAATGAAGGTGCGCTGCATGTTGATGTCGCGAAAGATGATGCCGTACATCGAGTCGTTGAGCATCATGTCCAGCCGCTCCATGGCCCCCATGGCGGCAATCTCGGGCATACACAGGCCTGAGCAGTAGTTGGTCAGGCGGATGTAGCGGTTCACCTGGCTGCCCACTTCGTCCAGCGCAGCCCGCATCAGGCGGAAGTTTTCCTGGGTGGCGTAGGTGCCGCCAAAGCCCTCGGTGGTAGGGCCGTAGGGCACGTAGTCCAGCAGGCTCTGGCCGGTGGAGCGGATCACCGCCACGATGTCGGCCCCTTGCTGGGCGGCGGCGCGGGCTTGCTTGATATCTTCGTAAATATTGCCGGTGGCCACGATCAGGTAAAGCCAGGGCGTGCGGGCTTCGCCACAGCGGCTGATCCGGGCGCTGCGCTCGGCCCGCTGGGCGGCAATGTGTTCACACATCTGGCTGGCCAGGGCCTTGGTGTGGCTGCGGGCGGCTGTTTCGTCATGCGGGCGCTCCAGTGTGAGCTGACCAGCGGCCACGGCCTGGGCCACGGCTTGGGCGCTCAGGCCGTTCGCGGCCATGG
>VIKI01000004.1:101848-126639 GCA_008080595.1 Comamonadaceae bacterium | reverse complement strand
TGCAGGCCCACCAGATTGGCCACTTTTTCTACATTGGCGGCAACGATTCGAGCGACACGGTGCGTATCGTCAGCCAGGAAGCCCGTGCCGCCAACTACGATTTGCGCTGCATCCACATCCCCAAAACCATTGACAACGATCTGGTGGGCAACGACCACACGCCCGGTTTTCCATCGGCCGCCCGCTTTGTGGCACAGGCTTTTGCCGGGGCCAACCTGGACAACGCCGCCCTGCCCGGTGTCTATGTGGGCGTGGTGATGGGTCGCCATGCCGGCTTTCTGACCGCCGCCTCAGCCCTGGGTAAAAAGTTCCCGGACGATGGCCCGCACCTGATCTACCTGCCTGAGCGCGTGTTCGATCTGGACAAATTTCTGCTCGACGTGAAGACCATGTACGAGCGCCACGGCCGCTGCGTGATCGCGGTGTCCGAAGGCATCCACGATGCCTCTGGCACACCGATCACCGCCCTGCTGGCCAAGGAGATGGAGCACGATGCACATGGCAACGTGCAGCTTTCCGGCAATGGCGCACTGGCCGACCTGCTGTGCGAAGAGATCAAAGCCAAGCTCAAAATCAAGCGCGTGCGTGGCGACACCTTTGGCTACTTGCAGCGCTCATTCATTGGCTGTGTCTCGGATGTGGACCAGCGTGAAGCCCGTGAGGTCGGTGAAAAAGCCGTGCAATTTGCCATGTGGGGCAGTCGTGACGGTTCGGTGGCGATCAAGCGCACCGGGTTTTATTCGGTGGACTACGAACTGCTGCCGGTAGAAGAAGTGGCCGGCAAAACCCGCGTGATGGAAGACGAATTCATCACCACCAGCGGCACCGATGTGACCGATGCGTTTCGCATGTACCTGCGCCCGCTCCTGGGTTCCGGCATGCCCGATGCCTTCCGCCTGCGACACAACCCGGTGGCCAAAGTGTTACATAAATAAATGGCCTGTAGCGCTTGTATATCAAGCGCTAACAGCTATTATTTTTATAGCTAAATGTAATTCCCTTGACAGACACAGGACTTGCCCGAAGGCATTAGCATACGGCGCTTGATGTCTTGCAACCCTTCTCAACCCCCCTACTTCCAAGGCTGCCATGAAACTGTATTACTCCCCTGGAGCTTGCTCACTGTCGCCCCACATCGTCCTCAAAGAAGCCGGCCTGGCGTTTGAAGCCATTGCCGCGCCGACCAAGACCCACAAGCTGGCCGACGGCACCGACTACTACAGCATCAACCCGCTGGGTTATGTGCCCTATCTGGTGCTGGACGACGGACGTACCCTGCATGAAGGCCCGGTCATCGTGCAATACATTGCCGACTTGGTGCCTGACAAACAACTGGCCCCAGCCAACGGCAGCTGGGAGCGCTACAAATTGCAAGAATGGCTCAACACCATTGGAACTGAGCTGCACAAAGGTTTCTCGCCGCTGTTCACACCCGGCATGCCGGAAGAGGCAAAGACCATGGCCAAAACTCGCCTGCTCTCCCGCCTGAATTGGGTCGATGGTGAACTGGCTGGCAAAAACTACCTGATGGGTGACACCTTCACCGTGGCTGATGCCTACCTGTTTGTGGTGGCCGGTTGGAGCAAACATGTGGGAGTGGACACTGCGGCCATGAACAACTTGACGGCGTTCATGGCACGTGTCGCGGCACGCCCAGCGGTACAAGAAGCCTTGCGGGCCGAAGGATTGATCCAATAAAAACCGTCACATCATAAAAAAGCCGCTTTTCAGCGGCTTTTTTGATTTGACATTGACTGTGGCTCAATATGCCAACACCAGCTTGTCAAGCTGTTCTTTGGTAATGGCAGGCACATTGCCGCGAGCTTTGAAGCGATTCAGGTTCCAGGCACCTTCACCCAACCAAGCCTTCAGTACTTTCAAGTTGGCGGCGCACTCAGCGTCGTTACCCTTTTCACACAAATGCTTGTACATATTGCCTGGTTTGCCACCTGCATATTGGCTAGTGCCATCGTCAAGGCGACGCATGAATGCACCGGCATCAGGATAAGCAATCAGTTGAACGACAGTTTCATAAGTATCGTTCCGTGGGCCGAGCTTTTCTTTATCAAAGTGCGCTTTGTTTAAATCGTATTCTTTCAAGGTCGGTGCGCCAGCCTTGGCTGAATGGCACTCAGCACAATACTTCTCGAACATCGGCGCAATGTCTTTGCGGTAAGACACCACCATTTTGGCTGGCATTTCAGCGCCTTTGACTGCAGCAACGGGTGCAACAGGTGCAGCAGGGGCTGTGGCGGCTGAAGTCGCGGCGCAGGCCCCAAGAATCACGGGCACAGCAACACCCACACACACAGCGGCAACTAAACGGTTCAGTTTCATCATCTTCATCTCCTTCAAGTTAAAACTAACAATCAATTTGACATGGCGGCAGCCTTACCAAACAACTCACTCGGCCCAGGGCCATCAGGCTCTTTGTGGGCAATGCCAAAATGGCATTCAATACAGGTCTTGCCCTCGGCCTTGCCTTTGGCATGGCGCACTTGCGCTTTGGCCGACTGCAAATCCACGCTCATTTTGTCCGCACGATGGCAACTGCGGCACTGGTGTGAATCACTCTCGATCATGTCTTTCCAAACCCGATGGGCCATCGTGGCACGCTTGGCTTCGAATTTTTCCGGTGTATTGATCGATGGTGAGATGTAGGTGTAAAAGACATCTTTGGATGCCTTGATTTTGGCCAACACCAATGGGCCTGGTTCGTGCGGCACGTGGCAATTGGTACAAATGGCCCGTACCCCGGTACGGTTGGTGTCGTGGATGGTGCCCTTGTATTCGGCAAAGTTGTATGACATTTCATGACAACCTACGCAAAACTCCTCGGTGCTGGTATAAGCCAGCACATAGGCACCCGAAACACCCACAGCCACTGAAAAGACAAAGAGTCCAAACAGGCCGCCAATCACCAGTTTCCAGTGTTCGCGCAATTTTTTTAATGTTCCGCTCATCAAAATTAACCTCTGAGGTGCGTCAGATCAACGCGACAAAATGTACTTGACCACGTTTTTGACGGCTGCATCATCTTTCGCCTTGATCTTTTGATGCTCTTCTTTGACACCATCAATTTCTATCATGGGAGAAGTCGTCAAGTGGGTAAATAACTTGGCATCACCCTCTGCTTTGCCCTTGTATTTGGCTGCAGTTTTCTGGAAAGACGGGCCATCTTTTTGCTTGTCCAGCGAATGGCATTTGCCACATTTGTTGGCCTTGATCAAATCTTCGGCAGCCGCAACATCCACCGCCTGAGCCCGAACACTCATCACACCACTGGTTAAACCAATGACCAACAGGGTACGCAGCAGATGAGAAAAATGAACTTGTTTCATATACAACCTCTTTCACAATAAAAAATTAACAAAACCTTAAGACTTGATGGGGGTGATCCTACTCTTCTAAAAACCGGCGCGTAAGTCCATTTATTTGATGCAAATCAACAGAGTTTGCATTTTCAAGTCAAAAACAATAGAAAAAGTAGTAAAAACCCTTCAGTACTAACCCTGATTCAACACTCCCACTTAACTTAAAGGGAGAAATCAAGTTCAGTTAGTATTCATCGTGTTGGTTTCTCTGTCTCATCAATCAGCCGACTTCCTTTTGGATTGGTCGACCCAATTGTTTTGGTACCCTTCGCCCTGTGCAACAAAAAATCACCCCCACCATTGCAGCCTCAAGCACTGTTACCCTGCCTGAATACCTTGAAAAAACCTACTGGTGGGCCTACACCCACCCTAATGCGGTACGCGTGTTTGAACGCCAATGGCTGGTCAATTTGATTCTGTGGGGCAACTTTTCAAAACTGCGTGATCTGGCTCTGGATGAAATGGGGCCCGAAATTCAGGGCAATGTGCTGCAAGTGGCGTGTGTGTATGGCAACTTCACACACCACCTGATTCGCCGTCTGGGGCCGCGAGCTCATTTGAATGTGATTGACGTGGCTCCGGTTCAAATCACCAACTTGCACGCGAAACTTGGTCTTCAAAATCAGGTCAGTATCTTTCAGCAGGATTCAACGGCCCTGCAGTTTTCCGATGCCAGCCAGGACACGGTGGTGGTTTTTTTCCTGCTCCACGAACAACCTGCTGAGGTCCGACGTAAAACCATTGCTGAAGCCATGCGTGTGACTAAACCAGGGGGCAAGATCGTTTTTGTCGATTACCACCGCCCAAAAGCCACCAGTCCATTTCGCTACCTGATGATCCCCATACTGACCACACTGGAACCTTTTGCAATGGATTTATGGAATGGCCAAATTGCAGATTGGCTACCTGCTGATTGCCAGAAGCTGGACTTAAACAAGCAAACCTATTTTGGTGGTTTGTATCAAAAAGTAGTCATTCAGCGTTAATGTCACCTTAAGGATGAACGGCATGCACGTCGTAAGATAATCCGACCTTTATCTTTACGGCCCACTTCCCTTGAAAAACGCTCCCTCATTGTCTTTTTCCAAGCTTGGCTGCATCAAGGGTGGACGAGAACTTTTCAAAAATGTGGACTGCACACTGAAGAGTGGACACTGGCTGTACATAGCGGGTGCCAACGGTGTTGGAAAAACCAGTTTGTTGCGTATGGTGTGTGGCCTGGCATCTATCGAGTCGGGAGACATTCTTTGGAACGGCATCCCGATTCAAACCCAGCGCGAAGCTTACCGACATGACCTGTGTTACCTGGGCCACCTCAATGGCTTGCAGGAATCCATGACTGTGGATGAAAACCTGGCTTTCACCGCAGCTTTAGGGGGCATCGCACCCGACAAATCCCAAACCCAAGAGGTTTTGACCCGTTTTGGGCTGCGTGGCCGGGGTAAACAATTGGTGCGTCACCTCTCTCAAGGCCAAAAGCGCCGGGTTGCCTTGTCGCGCCTGGCCTTGAGTCCAGCCAAACTTTGGGTTCTGGATGAACCCTACGTGGCCATGGACGAAGCTGGTATTGGCCTGCTGGCAAATTTGATTGCCGACCACCTGACGGACGGTGGACTCGCCGTGCTCACCAGCCATCAGCGCGTACCGATTGGGCAAATACCGGCCCAAATGCTGGAGCTGCAAACCGCATGAAACCCTCTGTCAAATCCACCGATCTGGGACAGGTGTTAGTGGCTGTTCTCAAGCGTGAAATTTCATTGGGCATGCGGCAAAAAGGCGAAGTCCTCACACCCTTGGTCTTTTTTGTGGTGATTGCCAGCTTGTTTCCACTGGGGGTCGGGCCAGAGTCCGCCCTGCTGCTGCGTATGGCTCCCGGTGTGTTATGGGTCAGCGCCCTGCTGGCCGCGATGCTGTCATTACAACGCATGTTTGCCACCGATTACGCCGATGGCTCGCTGGAGCAAATGGCACTGTCCACCACCCCGCTGGCTTTGCTGGTTCTGGCCAAAGCCCTGGCCCATTTTGTTCTGGCTGGTTTGCCGCTGGTGCTGATGGCCCCTGTGCTCGGCCTGCAGTTTGGCCTTGACACCCGTGCGTTGGGTATTCTCATGCTGTCCTTGTTGCTGGGTACACCCACTTTGAGTCTGATTGGCAGCATTGGCGCGGCTTTGACTTTGGGTGTCCGTGGAGCAGGCGTTTTACTGTCTTTGTTGATCTTGCCTCTGTACATTCCGGTGCTTATTTTTGGCGCTGGTGCGGTTGAGGCTGATGCCGCCGGTCTGGGTATTGGGGGTCACTTGTCCCTGATGGCTGCTCTCTTGGTACTTTCGCTCTTTTTCTCACCCTTGGCCACCGCTGCCGCATTGAGGATTTCACTGGAATGAAAACACATGTGATTCATTGGTTCAAGTTTGCATCACCGCAAAACTTTTACTTTTTGGCTGGCAAGATGTGGCCCTGGTTTGCCGGTTTGGCCGCTGTTTTGACTTTGGTTGGTCTGTGGATTTCGTTCTTTGTCGCCCCGATCGATGCCCAGCAAGGTCAGGGCTACCGGATCATCTTCGTCCATGTCCCAGCATCTCAAATGTCCATGTTCATCTATCTGGTCATGGCCGGCTGGGCCGGTTTTGGACTGGCATTCAACACCCGCCTCTCGGGCATGATGGCCTCGGCCCTGGCCCCCACCGGCGCACTGTTTACCTTTTTGTCTCTGGTCACCGGCGCTTTGTGGGGTAAGCCGATGTGGGGAGCCTGGTGGGTGTGGGATGCCCGCCTGACCTCAGAGTTGATTCTGTTATTTTTGTATTTGGGCTTTTTGGCCTTGCAAGCTTCTATTGACGACCCACGCCGGGCCGACAAAGCCTGTGCCATCCTGGCCTTGGTGGGGGCCGTGAATGTCCCCATCATTTATTTTTCAGTGAAATGGTGGAACACCTTGCACCAGGGAGCTTCGGTGTCCATGAAGGGCGCTTCCATGGCCACTCCCATGTTGATGGGCATGTTGATCATGGTTCTGGCCTTCTGGATGTACGCCATTGCCATCGCCTTGGTCAGGGTGCGCAGCATTATTCTTGACCGTGAACGTCATACAGATTGGGTGAAACATGCAGTGGCTTAGCGTGGCAGATTTTTTCAACATGGGCGGCTATGCCTTCTATGTGTGGGGCAGTTTTGGCATCACGGCAGCGGTTGTGGTGATTGAAATAGTGCAAGTTCGTGCACAACGCCGGGAAATATTACGAAACCTTTTAAACCAGAGTGAATCAGAGAATGATTTACCGCAAAGTTCATCATGAAACCACGTCATAAACGCGCTGCCATCATTGTGGGTGGTTTGGCCAGCATCAGCTTGGCGGCCTACTTTGTTCTGAATGCATTTCAAAGTAATCTGGTTTTTTTCTTCACACCCAGCCAGGTGGACTCGGGTGAAGCACCCAAGAACCGAACCTTTCGTATTGGTGGCATGGTCAAAGTGGGCTCTATCAAACGGGACAACCTGACCGTGTCGTTTGTGGTGACCGATACCGCCAAAGAAGTCCCGGTGACCTACACCGGCATCTTGCCTGACCTCTTCAAGGAAGGCAAAGGTGTGGTAGCCCAGGGAAAACTGGATACCAATGGCCAATTTGCTGCCGCCGAAGTGCTGGCCAAGCATGACGAAAACTACATGCCCCCTGAAGCACAACACGCCATGGACCAGGCTCAAATCCAAAAAGCAACTCAAAGCCTGAAGTGATTCACGCTGACACAAGCCAAAAAATAACCCACAGAGACACTCCCCATGATTCCTGAACTTGGACACTTCGCCCTCATTTTGGCCTTGCTGGTGGCTGCCACACTGGGCACACTGAGTCTGGCCGGTGGCCAAAATGGCCGGGCTGACTGGATGGCCTTGGCCAAACCAGGGGCACAAGCGCTTTGGCTTTTAACCGGCTTTTCCTTTCTCTGCCTCACCTACGCTTTTTACACCAACGACTTTTCGGTGTTGTATGTGGCTCAACACTCCAACACGCTGCTACCTGACATTTACCGCATTGCCGCTGTTTGGGGTGGGCATGAGGGCTCTCTTTTGCTGTGGTTGCTGATGTTGACCACCTGGATGATGGCCGTTTCCTTTTTCTCACGCCAATTGCCGGATGTGATGGTGTCACGGGTACTGGGTGTGTTGGGTTTGGTTGCGGTTGGGTTTTTACTCTTCATGCTGATCACCTCCAACCCGTTCCTGCGCTTAAGCGAAGTGCCGGCCAATGGGCGTGATCTGAACCCCTTGTTGCAAGACCCCGGTTTGGTGTTTCACCCCCCCATGCTTTACATGGGCTATGTGGGTATGGCAATTCCCTTTGCCTTTTCGATTGCCGCCTTGCTCAATGGCCGTCTGGATGCCGCTTGGGCCCGCTGGACACGCCCATGGGCCACTGCGGCCTGGATTTGCCTGACGATTGGTATTGCCATGGGCTCCTGGTGGGCTTATTACGAATTGGGCTGGGGTGGCTGGTGGTTTTGGGATCCGGTTGAGAATGCGTCATTTTTGCCCTGGCTGGTCGGCACCGCATTGATTCACTCACTGGCCGTCACCGAAAAACGTGGATTGTTCAGAAGCTGGACCATCATGCTGTCATTGATTGCGTTTTCGCTGAGCTTGCTGGGAACATTCCTCGTCCGCTCTGGCGTTCTGACATCGGTTCATGCCTTCGCCACTGACCCCAAACGTGGCGTGTTCATTTTGATGTTTCTGGCTGTTGTGGTTGGGGGTTCTCTGGTGTTGTTTGCGGCCCGCTCAGGCAAAGTTCGCTCAGGAGGCTCTTTTTCACTGGTATCACGCGAAAGCTTTTTGCTGATCAACAATGTGTTGCTCACTACGGCTGCGGCTGCAGTGCTTCTGGGTACGCTTTACCCGCTGATCATTGATGCACTCAATCTGGGCAAATTGTCGGTTGGCCCACCGTACTTCAATGCCGTGTTTGCACCCATCATGATCCCGGTGCTGTTTTTCATGGTGATTGGCAGTTTTGCCCGCTGGAAAAATGACAGTGTGGCGGATCTGGTCAAAAAACTAAGCCCTTTGGCCATGGTGTCGGTGGTACTGGGGTGCACGGCGCCCCTGCTGGCCGGCCCCTGGTCTGCCCTGGTCGCCTTGGGATTGACCCTGGCCATCTGGATCGTGTTGGCCTCTGCAGTACAAATCATTCGTCAACTCAAAGACACGGTGAGCTGGAAATCAACCCCCATTTCCTACTGGGGCATGCACGTGGCCCATATCGGTATTGCCGTCTGTGTGGTGGGTATCACCATGGTCAAGGGTTATGAAACAGAAAAAGATGTGCGCATGGCCATGGGTGATACGGTTGAAGTCGGTGGCTATACCTTCCGTCTGATCGACATCAAGGAAGTACCCGGCCCCAACTACAAAGCCGACCAGGGTACCGTTGAATTACTCAAGGGTGACCGTGTGCTGCGCACCTTACACCCTGAAAAACGGGCCTATTTCTCATCCACCATGCCCATGACTGAAGCCGCCATTGACAGCGGATTAACACGTGATGTGTATGTGTCTTTGGGTGAAAAACTCGAAGGCGATGGCAAACCGGCTTGGGCCATGCGGGTCTATCACAAACCCTTTATCACCTGGATCTGGTATGGCTGCTTGTTCATGGCATTGGGCGGTGGCATGGCGGCACTGGACAAACGTTATCGTAAAAAAATGGCAGCCAAAATCAATCTGAATGACCTCAAAGGCGTGACAGCATGAAAAAAGGGCTTATTCCTTTAGGCATCTTCCTTGTCTTGCTGGTCTTTTTGGCCATTGGACTGACACGTGACCCGCATGAAATTCCCTCCCCGCTGATTGGCAAACCCGCACCTGCGTTTACCGCACCAGTATTGGGAAAACCAGGGGAGCAATTCTCAAACAAAGACATGCTGGGCAAAGTCTGGCTGCTCAACACCTGGGCCAGTTGGTGTGTAGCCTGCAGGCAAGAGCACCCGCTGCTGGTGGAATTTGTCAAAACCAATCCCTTGCCCATCATTGGCCTGGATTACAAAGACAAAGAAGCCGACGGCAAGATGTGGCTAGCCCGCTATGGTGACCCCTACACCAAAGCCATTGTGGATGCCGATGGACGTATAGGGATTGATTTTGGCGTTTATGGCGTGCCCGAGAGCTTTTTGATCGACAAAGCGGGCATCATTCGTTACAAGCAAATCGGCCCATTCACCGAAGAAGCCTTGCGCGACAAACTGGTGCCCTTGATCAAGGAATTAAGCCAATGAAATTCCTGTTTGCCTTATTGCTGGCACTTCAATACACGCTGACAGCTTACGCCAATGAAGCCATTCCCATGGCTGAAGACCCGGTGGTTGAGCAGCGTTTGATTGTGATTGCAGAAGAACTGCGATGCCTGGTGTGCCAAAACGAATCTTTGGCAGGCTCACGTGCAGACCTGGCACAAGACCTGCGCCGCGAAGTGCGTACCCTGATCAAATCAGGCAAATCTGACGCTGAAATCAAGGAATTTCTGGTGAGCCGTTATGGTGATTTTGTGCTGTACCGGCCGCCCGTCAAACCCACCACCTGGTTACTCTGGTTTGGCCCCTTGTTGCTGTTGATTGGGGCCATCTGGTTGCTCATCAGCATCATCCGGCGCAACAACCAAAACCAAAAAGACACTCCCCAGCTTGATGCGACCCAGCGTGCCAAAGCCCAAGCCCTTCTTCAAGAAACCGATTCTTCCAAATGAATTTATTTATTGCTCTTGCAGCCCTGTTGACGCTGCTGGTGGTGGCTTGGCTCGTCTATGCGCTGGTGCGCAAAGCCCCAGGCAACGGTGTCTCCAGCGAAAAGCTCAATGCGTCCATTCACCGTGACCAACTCCAGGCGCTGGAGCTTGATTTGGCCCGTGGAGCCATCAGCCCACAAGACTTTGAAACCACCCGGGACGAACTGCAACTGAGGCTGTTGGACGATACCGAAAGCTTCATTGCCACGTCCACTCAGAGCCCTACCGGCTTCTGGACATCCAAACGCACAGCAGGGGCTATTGCATTCAGCGTACCCGCATTGGCTCTGGGCCTGTATTTGCAACTCGGTAGCCCTGCAGCCATCGACCCGATGGCGCAGACCAGCGCCGACGAACAACAAATCAGGCAAATGATTGACAAGCTGGCTGCCAAACTTCAAGCCAATCCCAATGATCCCAAAGGCTGGGTCATGTTGGCTCGCTCCTACAAAGTCATGGGACGCTTCGATGAGGCGCAACAAGCCTATGAAAAAGCCGGTGACATGGTCAAGGCTGACCCTGACCTGCTGGTGGACTATGCCGAGCTGTTGGGTATTCAGGCCGGCAACAAGCTCGAAGGCAAACCACAACAAATGATCCAGGATGCCTTGCGTCTCAACCCGGAACACGGCATGGGCCTGATGATGGCTGGGGTGGCCTCTTACCAAGTAGCTGATTTCAAAATGGCTGTGTCCCACTGGGAAAAATTGCTCAGCAAAATCCCTCCAGACTCACCAGACGCACAACAATTACAAGCCAACATCGACGATGCCCGAGCCAAAGCTGGCATGGCTGGCATGGCTGGCAATGAAAGCACCAAGTTGCCCCCGGTACCCGAAAGCGCAGCCACCGGCATGACCCCCGAAAAAATCAACCAGATGGTTGACCGGCTTGCAGCCCGCCTGAAAGACAACCCGGACGATTTGCCGGGTTGGGCCCGGTTGGCACGCGCCTACAAGGTTCAAAACAGGCTGAATGAAGCCATCCGCGCTTATGAAAAAACCGGGAAACTGCTGGAGACCGATCCAGACCTGCTCACGCAATACGCTGACACCTTGGCATCGCGTGACAACAGCTTGCAAGGCAAACCCAGCGAACTGGTTCAGAAAGCCCTGCGCATCGCACCCAAGCACCCCATGGCTTTGATGATGGCCGGTCAAGCCGCTTACCAGGCCGGTCAATTTGCCAAAGCCATTGGTCATTGGGAAACAGCGCTGACAAGTTTGCCCGCCAATTCCCCTGATATTGCCCCTATCAAGGCTGAAATCGAAGATGCCAAGCGCCAAATGAGTGCCAGCGCCAAACCCTGACCCAAAACACCTCCACTCCAAGCCCGGTCAAGACCGGGCTTTTTTTTGCTCATGACACTGGATAAACCTGTGCATAAAATACTTTGAAACATCAAGTTATCCACAGATACTTTAAAAACTCCAAAGTTATCAAAGATTCAGGTACAACACCATTGCACGCTCTTCCACACCTGTACACATTGCATAAACCTATGATTTTTAACAATAAAAAAGACTTATCCACGAAAAATTGAAATGCTTATCTACTACGACTACTTTAAAAAATTAAATTCAATGTAAGTCATAAAAGAGTCCTCCACTGCCTTTTGAGAAAAATGAAAATTTCAAAAAAAGACTGTGCATAAAGCAATTAATTTGCGACTTGGAAGTCTTTTCTTCGATCCATCAAGTAAGATTTGGGTCTTCAACGCAAGCTCGTAGCAGCTTTCACGTTAAACCTCCCCCTCATTTCAAAAAACTCATCCTGCAGGTCTTGTGACAACCTCATTCGAAATCAAAAGTGCTCAATTGCCCTTGGTTGCTTTGCTCTTGAAAACGCCTGACACCGTCAAAGTTGGGGCTGATCTTTTGCAACAATTTGGCCCGCAAAGTGACAGTCCTGATTTTTTTGACAACGATGGCCTGGTTCTGGATTTTTCTCATGTTGCCCCAACAACAGAGCCACAACACTTCTCTGAATTGCTGAAAACACTGGTGGCCTGCCGTTTAAAGCCCCTTGCCTTTCGCCAAGCCGGCACAGAATGGACCAACTTGGCATTGGCTCATGGCTTGATTGAAGCCCCTGTTGAAATGCCACGCAGCAAGAAACCAAGCTCCCCAAAAACTTCGGAGAAATCTGTTTCTGAACCCCAGGCTGAAGGGGTTCGGGAAGTTATTCGTGAGGTGATACGCGAAGTGCCAGGACCAGCCACACTGGTCATCGACAAACCTTTGCGCTCAGGGCAAAAAATTTATGCGCGAGGCGCTGATTTGGTGGTGTTGGCGATGGTGAACATGGGCGCAGAAGTGGTTGCGGATGGAAATATCCATGTGTACGCCCCCTTGCGTGGCAAAGCCATGGCTGGGGCCAGCGGCAACACCCAGGCACGCATTTTTTCGCTTTGTCTTGAACCTGAACTGATTTCGATTGCCGGTGTTTACCGCACCAGCGAAAATCCATTGGCAAAAAACATTCAAGGCAAGCCTGCACAAGTGCGTTTAAGCGATGACGGCCAGGAAAAACTGCTGTTTGAAGCCTTGAATGCCTAAATTAATTTTCTGAAAGATCGTCTGAACATGGCAAAAATCATTGTGGTGACCTCCGGCAAAGGTGGTGTGGGCAAAACCACCACCAGCGCCAGTTTTGCAACCGGCTTGGCCATGCGTGGTCACAAAACGGCGGTGATTGACTTTGATGTGGGCCTGCGTAATCTTGACTTGATCATGGGTTGCGAGCGCCGTGTGGTGTATGACCTGATCAATGTGATTCACGGTGAGGCCAATCTGAACCAGGCCCTCATCAAAGACAAACAGTGTGAAAACCTCTACGTATTGGCAGCCTCCCAAACCCGTGACAAAGATGCCTTGAATCAGGAGGGCGTGGAGAAAGTTTTGACTGATCTGGCGGCCATGGACTTTGAATACATCGTGTGTGACTCTCCGGCGGGTATCGAAACCGGTGCCCTGATGGCCATGCATTTTGCGGATGAAGCGCTGGTCGTGACCAACCCTGAAGTGTCTTCGGTGCGCGATTCCGACCGTATTCTGGGCATGCTGGCCAGTAAAACCAAACGTGCCATGGCTGGGCAGGAAGCCATTAAAGAGCATTTGTTGATCACCCGCTACAACCCGGCGCGGGTCAATCAAGGACAAATGTTGTCCTTGCAGGATATTCAGGACATTTTGCGCATCAAACTGATTGGTGTGATTCCAGAGAGTGAAGCTGTGCTGCAGGCCTCTAACCAAGGCGTTCCCGCAGTGCACATGGAAGGCAGTGATGTCTCAGAGGCCTATAAAGACGTGATCAGCCGCTTTCTGGGTGAAGACAAGCCCATGCGTTTTACCGAGCCACCCAAACAAGGCTTGCTCAAGCGTCTGTTTGGAGGAAAGTGACACCATGTCGTTCTTTACATTTTTTCTTGGCGAGAAGAAAAAAACCGCCAGTCTTGCCAAAGAACGCCTGCAGATCATTCTGGCCCATGAGCGTAGCGGTCGTAATGCGGCTGAACCCGATTACTTGCCCGACTTGCAACGTGAACTGATTGCGGTGATCAGTAAATATGTCAAGATCAACCCTGCTGATATCAAAGTTAATCTGGAACGACAAGACAATCTGGAAGTGCTGGAAGTCAAAATTGAACTGCCTGACGCACGTTAACAAGAACACTTTGGAGAACCCCCATGCAAGTCATTTCCGTGAATAAAACGAGCCTGACCTTAATTTCATTGTGTGTATTGGCTTTGAGTGCTTCCAACACATTGGCTGCTGATAAAACTGGCCGACAAGTCGTTGAGCAAGTTTGTGCCGCTTGTCACGCCACAGGGCAGAATGGCGCACCCAAAATTGGTGATGTCGCCGCTTGGTCACAGCATGCCAAAAAAGGTTTGGTCAAATTAACAGAAAACGCCATCAGCGGTTTTGGCAATATGCCAGCGCACGGTGGTCAAGCCAGTTTGAACGATCTGGAAATCAGCCGCGCCATTGCCTTCATGGTGAGTTCCGGCAAAGCGGCAGATCCCTCCAAACCCTACGCCTCACCCGTTTCCAACACGGGTGAACAATTGGTACAAGCCCACTGCACCAATTGCCACACGGAAGGCCTTGCCGGTGCGCCCCGCATCAATCAATTCAGCGACTGGAAACCCCGCTTGGAAAAAGGCATGGATGGCTTGGTGAATTCCACCATCACTGGGCACAAGGCCATGCCAGCTCGCACCGGTATGGCCAGCTTGAGCGACACCGATTTGCGTAATGCGGTCACCTACATGGTGATTCAAAGCGCTACCTACAAAGCCAAATAAAAGCTATCATTTAGATAGCTGTTTACGCAATACAAACAAGCGCTAGAAGCCTAAAAGGCATTATTTTTTTTGACTCAGAGGCTGCCAGCGTTTGAGCAACAAGGCATTGCTCATCACGCTGACTGAACTCATCGCCATGGCGGCCCCAGCCAGCACCGGGTTCAGGTAACCCAAAGCCGCCAGCGGAATCCCGGCCACGTTGTAAATAAAGGCCCAAAACAGGTTTTGCCGGATTTTGGCCACCGTGCGGTCAGAAATGTCCAACGCGGCAGCCACCAGCGCCAGGTCACCCCGCATCAGGGTGATGCCTGCCGCATGCATGGCCACATCGGTGCCACCACCCGCATTGGCCATGGCCATACCCACATCGGCAGCCGCCAGTGCCGGTGCGTCGTTGACCCCGTCGCCCACCATCACCACGGTGTGACCCTGCTGCTTCAATTGCACGATGTGGGCCGCTTTGTCGCCGGGCAACACGTTGCTGATGACTTCGCTGGTTTGCAAGCCTACTTTTTGGGCCATGGCCAATGCCGCAGTGTTGTTGTCACCCGAGAGCATCATGACCTGGATGCCACGCGCACGCAGCGTGGCAATGGCCGCACTGGCGCTGGCTTTGGGCTCATCCCCAAAGGCCAGTACGGCCAGGGCATTCAGACCCTCAGGGGTTTGCCGCGCCAGCACCGCCAGCGTGGCTCCCTGGGCCTGCAGGGTTTCCAAACGTTCGGTGAATGCATCCATCACCACCCCGAGCTCCTGCACCCAGCGCAGGCTGCCAATCAGGTAATCCACGCCGTCCACCTGACCACGCAAACCTTTGCCTGGTGTGGTTTGGGACTGGGCCAAGCTTGGCAATGTGAGTTTGCGTTCTGTGGCGGATTGGACGACGGCACGCGCCAAGGGGTGGCCGCTGCCCGTTTGCAACGCCGCAGCAATCGCCATCAGAGTGGCTTCATCTGCATCGGGTGGCACGACAAAATCCGTCAACCGGGCCTGACCCAGGGTGAGTGTGCCGGTCTTGTCAAACACCACCACATCGGCTTTGTGAGCCAGCTCCAGCGCTTGGGCATCCTTGATCAAAATGCCGTGCTGCGCGGCCACACCCGTGCCCGCCATGATGGCGGCAGGTGTTGCCAAGCCCAATGCGCAGGGGCAGGCAATCACCAGTACCGTCACCGCGTTGATCATCGCCACCTCAAACGCCTGGCCACTGGCCCACCAGCCCAGCAGGGTGAGCAATGCCAAGCCGAGCACCACTGGCACAAACACAGCACTGACCTGATCCACCAAACGCTGAATCGGTGCCTTGGCGGCTTGGGCATCTTCCACCAGCCGGATGATGCTGGCCAGCACCGTATCCACACCGATGGCTTTGACACGCACGATCACACGGCCGTCGCCATTGAGGGTGCCGCCAGTCACCTTGTCACCCACTGTTTTGGACACCGGCAGTGGCTCACCCGTCAGCATGGACTCGTCCACCTGGGTCAGACCTTCCAGCACCACACCATCGACCGCAAAACGCTCACCGGGGCGCACCACCAATTCGTCACCCACCAGAACTTCGTCAATCGGCACATCCACTTCGCCGTCCAGTCCCAGCAAATGTGCCGTGTCAGGCCGCAGGGCGTGCAAGGCGCGGATGGCTGAAGTGGTTTGCCGTTTGGCCCGGGCTTCCAGCCATTTGCCCAGCAGTACCAGGGTGATGACGACTGCTGAACCTTCAAAATACAGGTGTGGCATCACTTCTTCAGAGGCACTCAGCCACAGCCACACCGACAGCACCCAACCTGCGGTGGTGCCGATGGACACCAGCAAATCCATGTTGCCGCTGAGAGATTTGAGGGAATGCCAGCCAGCCTTGTAAAACCGCGCTCCCAAAATGAATTGCACCGGTGTCGCCAGGGCGAATTGAAGCCAGGCAGGCAGCATCCAATGCTGATTCCACAGTGAGCCCAGCATGGGCAGCATCAAGGGCAGGGACAACACCAGGCCCACAGCCACTGGTGCAAAACCGGCCCAGTTGGACTCTGATGGTGCATCAATGGCGGCATTGGCGGCCACCGGCTCATAACCGGCATCACGTACCGCACGCCTGAGCCGCGCCTCAATTTGTTCCGAGGCCTGAACCACGATGCGGGCCGATTCAGTGGCCAGGTTGACACTGACTTCTTGAACGCCCGGCACTTTTTTCAGAGCCCGCTCGGCCCGACCCACGCAGGAGGCACAGGTCATGCCGTGAATACCGATGTCGACGCGCACTGTGTCGGGTGTTGGTTGAGGTGTTGTCATGAAGATTTAGCCGAAAAGGAGAGTCAAGGTTCACAATACGCGCTTTCGCACACCCTGTATTTTCAAAGGAATTCAGATGAAACAAAGTTTTACGGTGACAGGTATGACCTGCGAGCATTGTGAAAAAACCGTGGTGCGTGCTGTGCGCCAGCTTGATCGCAGCGCCGAAGTCCACGCTGACCGCAGCACCAACCGTGTGGAAGTCACCTCTGATCAGCCGCGTGAAGCCTTGGCCCAAGCCATTGCGGAAGAAGGCTTCACAGTTGCCCCTTGAGCCATTGCGCATGACCGCCCAGCCATTGATGACCTTGCTGACCGAGTTGTACCCGTCCTTGGCTCAGGTACAGCCCGCGCCGGATGCACCGGATTCAGGTCTGACCCCTTTTGACGTGTCAGCCAACACCGTGTTGTTCAGCGAAAACGCCGTGTGCCAGGGCTTTCCGTTGGTGTTGTCAGGGGAAATCAAGGTGTCGCGTCACTCGGGCGATGGCCGTTCGCTGGAGCTTTACCGCGTGGTGCCAGGTGAGTTGTGTCTGGTGTCGAGCGCCTGCCTGTTTCGGGTTCAACCGCTGTCTGCCTTTGGCATCACCACCAAGCCCAGCACCTTGATGTTGATTGGCCCTGACTTGTTCAAGCGTTGGCTGGAAACCCCGGCGTTTCGCAACGATGTGCTGGGCCTGTTTGCCGAGCGTATGGCCGATTTGACCGCGCTGATTGATGCTGTGGCGTTTCAAAAGCTGGATCGTCGCCTGGCTGCGGCCTTGCTCGGGCGCGGCCAACAGCTGCTGATCACCCATCAGACCCTGGCCGATGAGCTGGGCACGGTGCGTGAGATCGTCACCCGCTTGTTGCGTCGGTTTGAGCGCGAAGGCTGGGTCAGTCTGGGCCGTGAGCAGATTCAAATCATCAACGGTGCGGCCCTGCGTGCCTTGGTGAGCACTCAGCCCGGGTAGCCCAGGTTGGGTGACTTGAGTCACAGACCGTTTGGGCTCAGGCTGTGTGTAATACGCAGGCTTGTTACTTTAACCCGTGATCTCAAGGAGTTTTTATGAAATCCAACGTTGGCGGCATTGACCGCATCTTGCGTATCGTCCTCGGCCTGGTGCTGATTGGTTTGACGCTGACCGGCAACATTGGCGTGTGGGGCTGGCTGGGTGTGGTGCCCTTGGCCACCGGTGCCATCGGCTGGTGTCCACCTTATGCCATTTTTGGCTTCAGCACCTGCTCGATGAAAAAGTAAGGTTATCCCTGCAAAACAAGCACAATATGCTACATAATTTGTAGCTATTTGCGCTTGTTATGTAAGGGATAGAGGCCAATTTGTTATAAAAATCAGGCGCTAGGCATCTCACCACCCAGCGCCAGCAGCAAATCGGGCAGTACTTTTTGTAATTCACCCGTGGAAATCGCCACATCCGCATCGAAACCATCGTCTTTGCCGCTGCTGGCGCCTTCAAACACCACGTCCAGGAAAGCCATTTTTTTCAACTGCAAACCTTCGGTGAGCACGAAGGACACCCGGTCATCCCAGGTCAAGGCCAGGCGGGTCGGCATTTTGCCGCCTTCAATGTGTTGTTTGACCTCTTCGGTGTCGAGCCGGTGGCGGGCGTAGCGCACCACCGCTTTGGATTCATCGGCAGCTTTGAGCTCACATTCCCGATCCACGCTGAAACCTTGCGGAGCCTCCTGGGTGACCAGCCAGCCGGCCATGGCGGCACTGGGTGACACCTGGGTGTTGACCAGACTCAAAGCCAGGCCAGGCAGGCTTTGCACCAGCAGGGTGACCAATTCATCGGCACGTGCTTGGCTACCGGCATCCATCACCAGCAGCTGAGCCTCACGGTCAATCCAGACCAGGGTGCTGGATTGTTTGGTAAACGCCATTGGCAGCAGTTCCAGGCGAATATCGTCTTTCAGATCGCGGGTTTCTTTTTTGCCAGGTTTGCGCCCGGTGCTGGTCTCTATTTGGGCCACGCGCTCCTGGGTCTTGCGGTTAACCACCGAAGCGGGCAGGGCACGGGTCTCGGTCATCAGCTTCAAGATCCATTGACCAGCCACCACTTCCAGCAGCGGGCCGTTGGCTTCACCACGTGGTTCGAGCCAGCCCAGTGATTTTTCCTGGGATGCGCCACATTCCACAAAATGGTTGTCTTGCAGGCGGGCTTCAACTTCTTCGGCAGTGCTGCCCCAACCGGGAGCGATGCGGTACATGATGACATTCTTGAACACGTGGGTAACCTTTTTTCAGTGACATTCAAATTGGAAAACGTCAATCATCCCACCAAATCAAGGCCAGGCCCTGGCAAATCTCGGCACAACTTTACAAAGCTTTGACGCATCCTCATGGTGGCGATACACGCGCCGCGCACACTCCTTCTCACGCCGATGCCACTTTCAGGTCATCGGTCTTAACTTGAAGGATTCGACCATGAAAACCAATCTCAAAATTTCTCTGGTGGCGGGTTTGTTGCTTGCAGCAGGCCTGGCTTACTCTCAGTCCCCCATGGGGGGCGCTCCTTGCGACATGATGGGCGGCGGCATGCCGGGTCAGGGGATGAGCCACCGTGGCATGGGCAAGATGGATCCGGCCAGGATGCAGGCCATGATGGACAAGCGTCATGCAGCTCTGAAAACCCAGCTGAAAATCACCGCCGCACAAGAAGCCGCCTGGACGACATTTATGGCGGCCCACCAAGCACCTGCGGGCATGATGGGCAAACAGCAACCCGTCATGGCCGACTTGGCCAAGCTCAGCACGCCAGAGCGCATTGACAAAATGAAGTCTCTGCATACCCAGCACATGAGCGAGATGACGGCGGAGATGGACAAACGTGCTGAAGCCACCAAAGCGTTTTATGCGGTGTTGACCCCAGAGCAACAAAAAACTTTTGATGCGCACAGCATGATGGGCCAAGGTGGCTCACAACGCGCCCCCAATGGGAAGGGGCGTATGCAGCCCACTCCATAATCGGGCTGGGTACAGGCATGGCGCACAGCGAGCCCTTGGGGCCCGCTGTGCGCTTTGCTTTTTGAAAAGGAAAACGGCGATTACGGTGATCCGCAGTGAGGGGACTGTTGTAAGCTCAGGCCTTCAACCCATCCCTTGTGTGCACCCTCTGTCTCTTAGGAATCCTTGTCCATGTTTGGTTACTCAGAAGAACAAATCGCCGCCTTTGGCATGACTTTTGGTGTGGGCGGCCTGATGCTCTACATGCTGTTCATCATTGGTCAACTGGCATGGGAATCCAAAGCGGGCAAGTTCGGCTTTTTTGTCATGATGCTGGGTCTGGCTTTTGGCATGGTCGGATTCGTTGCCAAATACATGATCCAGTGGGTCATGAACATCAAATAAATAGCGTGAATCTCAAGCGCCAAGCACCCGGTTTTTACCGGAGCGTTTGGCCAGATACATGGCCTGGTCGGCGCGTTTGATGGCCTGTGCGCCGGATTCATCCGCCAGCAATTGGGCCACCCCGGCACTGAAGGTGATCAACACCTTTTCAGTACCAGCCAAGAAAAACCGCTTGGTCAGTTCACGCTGCAGGCGCGCCATGGCTTCAATACCTCTGTCCAACGGAGTATCGGGCAGCAGAATCACAAATTCTTCACCACCATAGCGTGCCAGCGTGTCCTGTGGGCGCATGACTTCGCGCGCCACACCGGCCAAGTGGGTCAGGGCCACGTCTCCTGTGGCATGACCCAGTGTGTCGTTGAGTTTCTTGAAGTTGTCAATGTCCAGCAAGGAGACACACAAGGGGGTGTCCATGCGTCTGACTTTGGAGACTTCGCGGTTGATGGCCTCATCAAGTCCCTGGCGGTTGAGCGCACCGGTGAGTGGATCGTGCCGAGCTTGGGCACTGACACGGTCAAGTTCCTGATGCAGCTTGGAGAGTTCAGCCTCGGTCGCTTCTACTTTTTTCTTCATGCCCTGCAAAGCATCGCGCGCTATTTGGCTGTCTTGCGCCATATGGCGCGTGGCCCCCACCACTTCTTTCAGAACCGGGGCAATGTCAGCAATCGATTTGGCTTGCTCAATCAGCTTCGCGCTGCTTTCCATTTGGGTGTGAAAACCGCTGGTGGTTTCGGTCATGGAGGCCAGCCGTTCAATAAAGGCCGCCAGCATCTGGCGCATCTCCTCCTGGGCTTTCACCGCGTGGGTCTTGGCCTCGGTTTGTTTGAGGATCACGTCTTTCAGGCGCTGTTCTACATCATCGAGCCTGCGCAGCGTGATGGGTGGTACACACACCGACATCAAGGCATCGACCTGGCCCTTGAGCCAGCCGTCGTCCAGACTCAGGTGGCTGATGTTCTCAATGATCAAATGCAGCAACTTCAGCAGCATGGTCTTGATTTCAGCCTGATCCTCTGCCGCGAACGACAACCGGTTGCTGTAATTGGCCAGCATCTGCTTGGCGGTAATGGCATCGGTTTGGGGCTGGCGCAGGGTCTGGAGCAGGGTTTTGGTTTGTTCCACAAAGCGCTCGTCGTCACTCCCCAGGGCGGGTTGCACATATTCGATCATGCGGGCTATTTGTGCAAAAAAATCAGCGGTCAGAGCAGGTGCCTCCACCACAGAGGGTGGAGTTTCTACTGCAAGCGCCATAACCCTGGTGGGTTCAGGCACGGGAACGTGGACGGGCGTACTGGGTGTGGGAGCCGGGGGACTGAAGCCGCCGTAAGCCATCAATGCATTTTTGACACCGTCCCAATTGAGCTGGTTGATGGACGACTCCAGTAAACCGCGCTGCTTTTGTTGCCCCGGGGTTTTGGTCGGCAAGGCCAGAGCAATGTCACGCAGTCGTTCAGCAGGAAATATTGGCTCGTTGGGCAGTTCGGCAATTTCGTTGTAAATGCGCTGGTAGTTCAGTGGTGTCGGGGCCAGTTTTTGGACAGTGAGTTGCTTGAGTGTTTCACGCGCAATTTCAAACGGTTTTTTCGCAATCATTTCAAATGACCTGTCCAATTGTTGTGGAGCATTGAAGAAATACACCGCGAAGGGTGTTGGCATCCACTGCACTGTGGAAAGCGGTGCAATTTAATTTGCAATTGATCCGAATCCCGCAGAACTTTCCTGAATAAAGTTGCAATTATCCACATTAGTCAGAGAATCAGGCAGGAACAGAAAGTGTTCATGACAAATGGCAACCGTAAAATTCTCCGCTAAAGGTGTTACCTACATCAACCCCTCTTCAAGATGCTTACGCCAATCAAAAAATCACTGCCTGTAGCCAAAACCCTCGGACAGGCACTTGATTTTTTTACCATTTGCCTAGGTGGTTGGTTGTCATATCAGTTTCGCTTTGCAGAAAATTCGCAATGGGCTAGCCTCACGCGCGAAGAGTTGCTTGTATCTCTTGTCACGGCCCTTTTTGCCACACTGTTATTGGGAAGAACCTGGTCTGTCAGTGAAATCTCTGGCATTTTCTGGCGTGTCACGCTGGGCTGGTTGACAGCCTGGGTGAGTTTGTTGGTGATGCTGGCGCTGACCCAAACAGCAGACATGTATTCACGCACCTGGTTGGTGAATTGGTTTTTCATTGCCTTGGTGATGCTGTATTCGGCTCGATTGGTGGCTTTTCTGGTCATGATCCGGATACGTCGCACCGGGTACTATCAGAAGCGGGTGTTGTTGGTGGGTGATTCCAGCTTGATGTTGGCCATTCGCAACCGGGTCAACAACGCGCTATGGAGCGGCTATGTCATTTTGGGTGAGCTGGCTTTGACAGATGTCAAGACCCTGGCCGAATTGGATGCCACCCTGCGGCCAGATGAAATCTGGATCGGTTTGCGTATGGTCGACCACAGGCAACTGGAACGGGTGATGAAAACGCTGAACCAGTCGGTCGCCAATATCCGCTTGCTGCCGGATTTGATGATGTACCAGATATTGAATCATGGCATGAGTGTGACGCTTGGCATGCCTATGGTGGACGTGTCAGTGTCACCCATGTTTGGAGGCCGCCTGGTGGCCAAAGCCGTGCTGGATTACACCGTGGCCAGTCTGGCTTTGCTGATGCTGTCCCCGTTGATGCTGGCTATCGCCGTAGCCGTCAAACTGACATCCAAAGGACCGATTTTTTACAAGCAAAAACGCAACGGATGGAATGGTGAAAGTATCCTGGTTTACAAATTTCGCTCCATGGTGGTGCATCAGGAACCCGCCGGCCGTTTGACCCAAGCCACAGCCGAAGACAGCAGGGTCACCAAAGTGGGCCGTTTCCTGCGCAAAAGCAGTTTGGACGAATTGCCGCAATTCATCAACGTGCTGCAAGGCCGTATGTCGATCGTCGGGCCAAGGCCCCATGCGTTGACGCACAACGAGCATTACCTGAAACTCATCCCACATTACGCCTTGCGTCATAAGGTCAAGCCAGGCATTACCGGTTGGGCGCAAATCTGTGGCTTCCGTGGGCGCACAGAGACACTTGACAAAATGGAAGAACGCATCAAGCACGACATTTATTACCTGGAACACTGGTCCATCTGGCTGGACATCAAAATCATTTTGCTCACCCCACTGGCACTGTTAAAGGGGGAAAACGCTTATTAACCCCCGCCGCGCTGGCAACTTCTTGAGTGCCGGTGTTCAGAGGAAAACGGTACAAGGAAAATCTTGATAAGGGTTTTCCCTTAAATTGACTTAAAAAACCACTTTTAAACTCTTTTTCTGGCTTTCGGTACAGATGCTGTCTTGCAAAATCGGGCCAACGAAGGAAGCCACCATGACTCTGCAATACCAACTCAAAGCGGGCAACTACCATCTGTACGACCTCAGCACCCCGGCCAGCAAGGTCACCGGGGAGCATCGTTTGCGGCTTAAAACCGACACCGTCGCCATTGCATTTGAAGCCAGCACCGGCGCATTGCGCGAGCATGGCAGCCCGTTGCGCATTCACTCCTGGGCCAACAACACCCGCCGTCGCCTACGTGCCAAAGGCGCTCTGGCCAGTGCCAATGACATTGTGGTGGTGTCAGGTCCGCTGCCGGTAGACGAAATCAACAAATGCCTGAAGATCGATGGCTACTGCCGCGACATGTTCACCCGCCTGCATGAATTGCCACATGGCAAGCGCCTGGATCGGGCCAATTAAATTAAACAGGTCGCTTTGATCTTCCATTCGCTGGCGCGTCTGTTCGGAGGTGAATAAATGGCATGGCTTCTCTGGTTCGGGCTGATTCTGTGCCTGCTGCTGGTCGCGGTGCTTGGTCTTGGGGCGTATGGAACAAAACGGTGGGCAAACACCGTGCAGACACTGATCCGTGAGCTGGATGCGGCCCGCATCGATGATCGGGCTCAGTCGCTGTCCCCATCACATTACGACCCACGCGAGCTTGAAGGCTTGCCCGCGCCAGTGCAGCGCTACTTTCGCACGGTGCTTACAGAGGGGCAGCCACTCGTCGCCGTTGCCATGGTCGAGATGGCTGGCCGCTTCAACCTGTCTGCTACCGCAGAGCAATGGAAGCCGTTCACTTCCACGCAACGGGTTGTCACCCGTCGCCCCGGTTTTCTGTGGGATGCACAGATTGTCATGTTGCCGGGTGTGCCGGTGCGCGTGGTGGACAGCTACATCGCAGGCCAAGGCCGGCTTCGCGCGGCGGCTCTGGGCTTGTTCACCGTGGCCGACATCTGCGGTGGTGGCGAGATTGCCCGTGGCGAATTCATGCGCTACTTTGCCGAAGCCACCTGGTATCCCACTGCGCTTCTGCCCAGCCAGGGGGTGCGCTGGCAGGCGGTGGATGAGCATTCTGCCCATGCCACTCTTGAGGATAGTCCGCTTGCACTCACCTTGTTGTTCCGCTTCAATGACGCGGGCCTGATCGACTCTTTCCGCGCTGAAGCCAGGGCTGCTGTGGTGGGCAAGGAAACCGTCATGCTCCCGTGGGAGGGCAAGTTGTCGAACTACCAGATGACTCATGGTGGCATGACAGTGCCGCATTCAGCCGAGGTGGCATGGGTTTGGCCCGAAGGGCATCGGACGTATTTCACCGGTACGGTCAGCGCGTTGCGCTACGAGTTTTCACTGTGATGGGCCAGTCTCGCT
>VIKI01000004.1:12980-101831 GCA_008080595.1 Comamonadaceae bacterium | reverse complement strand
ACGACGTTGTCAGCAGCCATCGCGCATCATCTGGCGCATGAAAAGCACCATCGATTTGTTTGACCTTCCCACCCCACGCCAGAACTGGATTGCCGTCGCCAGTGCCGAGCACGCCCGGCGCGGCTGTGCGCAGCCGCAGCAGGGTTTCATGCAGGTTTGCCATGGCAAGTGCACACCACTTGAGCGTGTGCGGCCAGGTGACCGCGTGGCCTATTACGCGCCGAGCCTCGCCCTGGGTGGCAAAGACCGGCTGCAAAGCTTCATTTCCATCGGGCTGGTGCAGCCGGGTGTTCCGTATGCGTTTGACATGGGGGGCGGCTTTGTGCCGTTTCGGCGCGACGTGGTGTACGTGCCAGCGCAAGAGACCCCTATCGCCCCGCTACTGGATCACCTGGAGTTTGTGGAAGACCGCACACACTGGGGTTACAAGTTCCGCTTTGGCTTGTTCAAGGTGAGTGATGCCGATATGCGCCTGCTGGCCCACGCCATGCAGGCCGATGCCGGTTTGCTTGATCTTGAATGAATTTGGGCCGCATGCCCGTGCGAAAAATAATGAAGAAACTGAACTGTAGGGCACGTATCAATTGCGTAAACAGCTATTAAAAACATAGCTGTTTATTGGCAGACCCTGTTGACTGACCCGCTGAATCAGCGGGCATTCCTATTTCTTCTGTCCCACGCTGTTGCCGATCACCCCGCCCACGGCCGCACCACCCACCGTGCCGATGGAGCTGCCACCTGTCAATACCGATCCGGCAACTGCACCAATACCAGCACCTGTAATGGTATGTTTGTCACGGGTGGACATGTTGGCGCATCCACTCAGAACTGCAAAAACAGCCACAACGACAGAGCAACGAATCATATTTGTACTTGGTTTCATGGGAAAACAATGAGCCTCAGTGATTTAGAAGACGCTATCGTCGTGCAGATAAGCAGCATGCGTGTATCAACTCGTATCAATTCGGGTTGGGTGACACACCCCGATACAAATGACGCTGTTTTGCTCACATTTTCAGCAGATGACAAGAACAGACGCTTGTAACTTTGGGCCGTGTCCCTGCTTAGAATCGCTTGACACTCCCGCGTTGAACACACAGGTCGGAACACCCTATCCATGCGATTTGAGGCCAATGAGCAAACCCTTCCCAGGCTGCACCTGATCGGCACGCTGGTGATCGTGTTGTTGCTCACCCTGGCGCTGGGGGGTTATTTCACCTGGCAAAGTGAGCAAGAGCACCGCGCCTCACTTCAACGCCTGGTGCAAACGGCACAAATCCAGCAGCAGAGTCGACTGATTGCCGAACTGGACTCGGCCGTGAATTTTCTGGAATTCACCCGAAACCGGACGGAAGAGGTCTTGAAAAAAAGCCTGCGGGAACAGGTGGATACCGCCATGCAGGTGGCACAGGCCATTTACCGCCAGGAGTCTTCCCGCAAAAGTGCCAAAGAAGTCAAGCGCCTGATTGTGGAGGCCCTGCGCCAGGTACGCTTTTACGATGGGCGCGGCTACTACTTCATTGACGACTTTTCAGGTCAATTCATCCTGCTGCCTACCGCACCCCAACTGGAGGGCAAGACCAACCTGGACAACCGTGACGACACCGGTCACTTCATCATGCGTGGGCTGATTGAGGCCGCCCACCAGCCCGATGGAACCGGGTTTTCACGCTACCGCTGGTACATGCCGGACAACCCGAAGGTGATGGCTGACAAGCTGGCGTATGTACGCCACTTTGCGCCCTATGACTGGTTGATTGGCACCGGCGACTACACCTACAAATGGGAAGAATTGCAGCAACACGCCGTGATTGAGCGCCTGCGCACACTCAAGTTTGGCAACAGTGGCTACATTGCTCTGATAGATCGCAAGGGTGTCTTGTTGCTGTCACAGACCGGGGCCGAACTGGAAGGCCAGAACTACCAGCAAATGCCTGCGATCCAGCGCGAGGCGCTGGCACAAATACAAGCCAAAGCCAAAGCAGGTGGAGGATTTGTGCACTATCTCTGGCCAGTCAAAGGCGGTGCCAGCATGGTGAACAAAACCGCCCTGGTCAGGCAGATCGAACCCTGGGGCTGGGTGATGGTGGCCACGGTTGAAGACAACGAGATACAAACGTTTGTCGATGCCGAACTGGCGCAGCACGAAAAAAACGCCCTACAGCGCTGGCTTGATCTGTTGTGGCCGATGCTCTTGTCCTTGGTTTTGGGCCTGGTCGTCTCATGGGGTTTTGCCCGCTGGACACGCCGCTTATTCCATACCTACCACGCGAATATGCAAGCACAAATTCGCGCTGTGCGTGAAAGTGAAGCCTTGTTTCACGCGGTGTTTGACAACGCCGCTGTCGGCATTGCCCAGCTCTCGCCCAGTGGCCAATTCATGCAAATCAACCAGCAATTCTGCGAGCTGATTGGTTATACCCGCAACGAAGTTCTGGAGGCCGGCTTTGACTTTCAACGCATCACCTGGCCCGCAGATTTGCCAACTGATCTGACCCAAATGCAGCGCCTGCTGGACGGTCTGGCCGACAGCTACCGGCTGGAAAAGCGCTACATCCACAAAGATGGCCACATGCTGTGGGTGAGCCTGGCGGTTCAACTGGTGCGTGATGCTCTGGGTGCGCCGCACTACTTTATTTCGGCCGTTGCCGACATCACCCAACGCAAGCAGGCCGAACAAGCCTTGCAACTGGCCGCCAGTGTGTTCAGTCATGCGCGTGAAGGCATCATGATCACCCAGCCCAATGGCACGATTGTCAACGTCAACCAGGCGTTCACCCGTATCACCGGCTACAGCCGCGAAGAGGTGCTCGGTCAAAACCCGCGCCTGCTCAATTCGGGTCGGCAAACCCCAGGGTTTTACAAAGCCATCTGGAACGACTTGAAAGAAAAAGACCACTGGTCTGGCGAAATCTGGAACCAACGCAAAAACGCAGAGGTTTTTGTCGAAATGCAAACCATCAGTGCCGTGCGTGATGATCGGGGCCAGATTCAACACTATGTGTCCTTGTTCTCGGACATCACCGAACTCAAGACACATGAGCAGCAGTTGGAACGTATGGCCCATTTTGATGCCCTGACCGGCTTGCCCAACCGCGTCATGCTGGCCGACAGGTTGCATCAGGCCATGTACAACGCGCAACGCCATAAGCAATTGCTGGCGGTGATTTACCTGGATCTGGACGGCTTCAAATCCATCAACGACAACCATGGCCATGACACCGGTGACCAGTTGTTGATGACCCTCTCGGAACACATGAAACTGGCCCTGCGTGAGGGCGACACGCTGGCGCGTATCGGGGGTGACGAATTTGTCGCCGTGGTGGTGGATTTGCCCAATACACAGGCCTGTGCCCCGTTGCTGGAGCGGCTGCTGGCGGCCGCCCATGAGTCGGTTGAAATATCTGGCACGTGTTTGCAGGTTTCGGCCAGCCTGGGGGTCACTTTTTATCCACAGGCTGAAGACATTGATGCCGATCAACTCCAGCGCCAGGCCGACCAGGCCATGTACCAGGCCAAGCTCACCGGAAAAAATCGCTACCACCTGTTTGATGCCGAGCTGGACCGCAGTTTGCGTGGTTCCCACGAAAGCCAGGAACAGGTTCGCCAGGCCTTACACCATGGCGAACTGGTGCTGTATTACCAACCCAAGGTCAACATGCGCAGCGGCCAGGTGGTGGGCGCAGAAGCCTTGATCCGATGGCAACATCCGCAACAAGGCTTGCTGGCCCCGGGGCAGTTTTTGCCGACGATTGAAAACCACCCGCTTGCCGTGGAAGTGGGCGAATGGGTGATTCACACCGCCTTGAACCAAATCCAAGCCTGGCAGGCACAAGGGTTGAACATGACGGTGAGTGTCAACGTAGGCGCACGCCAGCTGCAGCAGCACAATTTTGTCCAGCGCCTGAAAGCCATCTTGGCTGACCATCCTGCGGTCAAGCCCAGCTGCCTGGAGCTTGAAGTGCTGGAAACCAGTGCGCTGGAAGACATCAGCGGGGTCTCGCACGTGATGGAGCAGTGCCGCCAAATGGGCGTGATGTTTGCGCTGGATGACTTTGGCACCGGCTACTCGTCGCTCACCTACCTGAAACGCCTGCCCGTGGCACAGCTCAAAATTGACCAGAGTTTTGTGCGTGACATGCTTGATGACCCGGACGATCTGGCCATTTTGCAAGGTGTGATTGGTCTGGCCCGTGCCTTCAAGCGCGAGGTGATTGCCGAAGGGGTAGAAACCGTGCCGCACGGCGTAGTCCTGCTGCAACTGGGCTGCGAGTTGGCACAAGGTTACGGCGTAGCCCGCCCGATGCCGGCATCAGAGCTGCCTGATTGGGTACAACACTGGCAGCCGGATGCGCAATGGACAAGCTCCCCCATGATCTGATCCAGCCAAACACCCGAGCCAGTGGTATATTCGCAAACTTTTTAACCCTCTAATGCCCTTGAAATAAGCGTGAACAGCTACAAACAATATAGCAAAACAAGATCGGCCAAGGCGTGATGCCGACACACGGAGTCATCGATTGGGGCATCGTGGCGGTATTTGTCACGGTCTATCTGGGCATGATTCTGGGCGGCTTGCCGCGCCTGAAACTCGATCGCTCGGGCGTGGCGCTGCTGGGGGCCATTGGTGTGATGGCGCTGGGTGCGATGAGCACCGAGCAGGCCACCCGGGCGGTGGACTGGCCCACCGTGCTGCTGCTGTTTGCCTTCATGGTGGTGTCTGCACAAATGCGTCTGGGCGGGTTTTACAGCGCCGTGACCCGTCAGCTTGCCGCGCTGCCGTTGCGGCGCAATGCCCTGCTGGGGGCCATCATTGCCGTGGCTGGGGCTTTGTCGGCCGTGTTTTCCAACGACATCATTTGCCTGGCCATGACCCCAGTGGTGGCGCAGCTGTGTTTGCAGCGCCGCATCGATCCAGTGCCGTTTTTGCTGGGACTGGCCTGCGCGGCCAACATCGGCTCGGCCGCCACCCTGATTGGTAACCCCCAAAACATGCTGATCGGCACGGTCATGCAGTTGCCGTTTGGTGGTTATATGCGCCAGGCCGTGCCACCGGTCGCCCTGAGCCTGGCACTGCTGTGGGCCTGGTTGGTGTGGGGGCCGGGCGCACGTGCACAAGCTCAGACCGATGCGCAGGCTTGCATCCTGGCAAACCAGCAAAGGTCTGGCTGTGGTCAGCGTGCTGATGCTCGTGTTTCTGGCCACCGACTGGCCGCGTGAGGTGGCGGCGCTGCTGGGTGCGGGTGTGCTGCTGCTGAGCCGCAGGCTGCATTCTTCACATGTGATGGGCTATGTGGACTGGCCATTGCTGGTGCTGTTCATGGGCCTGTTTGTGGTCAACCATGCGTTTGAATCCACCGGGCTGGCGGCGCAGGCGGTGGCACTGCTGGCCGCGCAAGGCGTGCATCTGGCCGACCCTGGGGCGCTGCTGCTGGCCGGGGTGGGTCTGTCCAACCTGGTGTCGAACGTGCCGGCGGTGATGCTGCTGCTGCCGCACCTCAGCGGGCCGCAGGCCGGTGTCATGCTGGCCCTGATCAGCACCTTGGCGGGCAACCTGCTGCTGGTGGGCTCGATTGCCAATTTGATTGTGGTTGATCTGGCGCAGAAAAGCGGCATCACCATCGACTGGCGCATACATGCCCGTGTGGGCGTGCCGGTGACGCTGCTGACGCTGACCGTGGTGTGGCTGTGGTTGCGTTGGGCCTGAACTCGTGCCACACTGGCTCGGCAGTTAACATCCATGTGTCGTTGACGATTCTGATAAACACCTTTGCTCCCCATGCCTACTGTTGACAAACTGATCGCTCAAGCCGAAATTTTTCCGTGGAATAACACCTTTGCCACCGGGATTGAGGTGATTGATATCCAGCACCACAAACTGGTGGACTTGCTCAACCAACTGGCGGGTCATATGGCTTTTGGTTCGGACGAGTCGACGCTGTCCAGGGTGTTTGACGAACTGTCCGATTACGCGGTGTACCACTTCCAGACCGAAGAAGGCGTATGGAACCAATACCTCGGGGCTGATGCACTGACGTTGACGCATGCCCAAACACACCAGGATTTTGTGGCCCAGGTGCTCAAAATTCGAGAACAGTTGAGCGAACTGTCCTCTGACGAAGCGATCGAAGAGTTGGTGTTGTTCTTGACGCACTGGTTGGCGTTTCACATTCTTGAAGACGACACCCACATGGCGCAAGTGGTGCTGGCAGTGCAAAGCGGCATCAGCCTGAAGGATGCCAAAGTGGCTGCTGCTGCGCAGATGAAAGGGGCGGCCCATGTGCTGATCCAGGCGGTGCTCAGCATGTACGACAGCCTGTCCTCACGCACCCTGGCGTTGTTGCGAGAGGTCAGCCAACGCCGCCGGGTCGAAGAAAAATTGCGTTTGTCCAGCAACATCATCGAAAGCTCGGCCGACGGTATTTTCATCACCGATACCCGGGGGGTGGTGACCGATGTGAACCCGGCTTTTTGCCTGGAACTGCAACGCCATCGCGACGAACTGCTGGGCCAGCCGGTGAAGGCACTGATGCCCCATTTGTTTGGCTCGGCATCCGGGCAAGCGGCTTGGGAAGTGACCCAACAAGTCGGCCACTGGGCCGGGGAGCTGCGCTGCCGCAGACCCGATGGTGAACTGATGCCCATCTGGCTGACCTTGTCGCTGGTCAAGGATGAGGCCCACCAAACGCAGCATTTGGTCGGGGTGCTGTCGTCAATCTCGCAACTGGTGGAACGCCACCAGGCTCTGGAAGCTGCGGCCAACCATGATTCCTTGACGGGTCTTCCCAATCGCCGCCTGCTGGCCGACCGGTTGAATCAGGCGATGGCGCGCAGCAAGCGTAACCACACGACCCTGGCGGTGTGTTACCTGGATTTGGATGGCTTCAAGCTGATCAATGACCACTTGGGCCATGACGCGGGCGACGTGGTGTTGCAGGTGGTGGCCCTGCGCATGAAACAGGTGCTACGCGGTGTTGACACGGTGGCCCGCATCGGTGGTGACGAGTTTGTGTTGTTGCTGTGTGACTTGGCCCAGCCCCAAGAGGGCACCGTCTTGATGGAACGCTTGCTGAAAGAAGTGGCGCAGCCGATTCAGGTCGACAGCCAATGGGTGCAAGTTGGTGCCAGCCTAGGGGCGACATTGTTCCCTGCGGACGCAGGCATCGCCGAAGATCTGCTCAAACACGCTGACCTGGCCCTCTATCAGGCCAAATCACAAGGCAAGGGCTGCTACCGCCTGTTTGAACCGGCAATAGCTTGAGTCCGCTACAGGCGCAACACCTCAGGCCCGCATCAGCGCTTCAATCCCCGCCACATCCACCGGCACGTCGCGGGTGATGAGTTCACAACCGGTGGCGGTGACGATGGCATCGTCTTCAATGCGAATGCCGATGTGGTGAAACTGCTCGGGCACAGCGTCGGCCGGGCGCACGTAGATGCCCGGCTCAATCGTCAGCGCCATGCCCGGCTGCAGAATCCGAGCCGGGCGGTCTTTGATGGTGTCACCGGTCAGGGCATCTTTGCGGCTGCTGACCTGGCCAATTTCGCTCGGCTCGGTGTAGTCACCGCAGTCATGCACGTCCATGCCAATCCAGTGGCCGGTGCGGTGCATGTAAAACGGGAAGTAGGCGCGTTTTTCAATCACGTCTTGCAGGCTGCCCACCTTGTTCTTGTCGAGCAACCCCACATCCAGCATGCCTTGCGCCAGCACTTTGACGGCGGCATCGTGCGGGTCGGTAAAGCGAGCCCCGGCCCGGGTGGCGGCAATGGCGGCCTCTTGCGCGGCCAGCACCAGCTCATACAGCGTGCGCTGCGGCCCGGTGAAGCGCCCATTGGCCGGGAAGGTGCGGGTGATGTCGCTGGCATAACCGTCCAACTCGCAGGCGGCATCAATCAGCACCAGCTCACCATTGCGGATCAGGCCCCGGTCAGCCCGGTAATGCAGCACGCAGGCGTTGGCCCCGGCCGCGACGATTGAGCCGTAGGCCGGAAACTGGGAGCCGTGGCGGCGGAACTCGTGCAGCAACTCGGCTTCCAGGTGGTACTCACGCAGCTCTTGATCAGCCTGCAGCATGTGCACCGAGCATTGCATGGCGCGAATGTGCGCTGCGGCACTGATCTGCCCGGCGCGGCGCATGATGGCTTGCTCATGTGGGTCTTTCACCAGCCGCATTTCATCGAGCACACCACACAGATCGCGCTGGGTCTGCGGGCACAGGCTGCCGTAACGCACCCGGCCACGCAAGCTGCCCAGCCAGCCGTCCAGCCGGGTTTCCAGGCCCTTGTGGGTGGCAAACGGGAACCACACCGCCTCACGGCCATCCAGCAGGGCGGGCAGCTTGGCATCCAGCTCGGTCACGGAAAAAGCGGCGTTCACCGCCAGTTGGCCCGGCGCGGCTTCCGGGCCGAGCCGGTAGCCGTCCCAGATTTCACGCTCCAGGTCTTTGGGCTGGCAAAACAAAGTGGTCTGGCCGTCGCCGCTGATCACCAGCCAGGCGCGGGGTTCGGTGAAGCCACACAGGTAATAAAAATAGCTGTCGGGCCGGTACGGAAAGTCGCTGTCGCGGTTGCGCTGCTGCTCCGGTGCGGTGGGAATGATGGCCACACTGTTCGGGCCAATTTTTGCCGCCAGTTGGGCGCGGCGCTGGGTGTAGATGGCGTTGGAGTTCATGGCAATGTGTTGAGTTCGGCCAGCCGCTGGGGGGTTCCGACATCGGTCCACGGCCCGGTGTACAGCTCGGCACTGATGCGCTGATTGTCCATGGCGTGGCGTAACAAGGGAGCCAGTGGGGCTTTGACACCCTCGGGGTTGCCGCTGGCAATGTCGCACCACGGGGTTTGAAACAACGCGCGGCGAAACAGGCCAATGGTGGAATAGGTGTAACGCGGTTGCGCCGTGTCTTTGGGCAGGTTCAGCGCCAGCGCCGGGCCGCCGTCAGGGCTGGCTTGCAAGCCAAAGTCACCACCGGGGTTGTGCGCCGGGTTGGGCACCAGCCACAGGTGGGCCAGCTTGTCGCTGGCGGCAAAACGCGTCAGTGTGATCGGGTCAAATTCAAAGCCCGGCGTGTACACATCGCCAGCCATCAGCCAGAACACGTCGTCCAGCAGCGGCAGGGCACGGGCAATACCACCAGCGGTTTCCAGCGCCCCGCCAAAGTCCCGGCCTTCGTGTGAGTAACGAATATTCAAGCGTGGTGATTGCTCTGAATTAAATAGCTGCTTGCGCATATCTGATATGCGCTGCAGCTCAAAAACATCATGAAAAGTCTGTTCAATCTGCTGCCCCAGCCAAGCGGTGTTGACCACCACGCTGGCACAGCCGCCCTGCGCCAAGGCTTCCAGATGCCACTGCATCAGCGGTTTGCCCTGCACCGTCAGCAAGGGTTTCGGACAGGTATCGGTGAGCGGGCGCATCCGCTCACCCCGGCCAGCGGCCAGCAGCATGGCGGTGGCGAGCTTGGGAGTGGGGGCAGGGTTTGACAAGGGCAGACTCAGGTGTGAATGGGGAAGGCAAGCATAGCCCAAACGCCACGTTCTGGCGGCTCTGGCTGGGCTGGCTTGTTGTCCACAAGCAGCTTTTTGCCTCCTTGCTATCATGCAACTCAACCCCGCTCACGGAAGACACCTTGGTGTTGATGGCTCATAAGGGACTCGTATGACTGACTTACCCAAGCATGATGACATTTACCCGGATTTGACCCCCGATGAACTGCAGCGCCTGCATTCGCGCATCTTCAACGACAGCGACCAGGGCATTTTGATCACCGATGCCCATGAGCGCATTGTGTCGGTCAACGCGGCGTTCACCAAAATCACCGGTTTCAGCCGTGCCGAGGCGATTGGCAAAACCACTGACTTGCTGCGCTCAGGCGTGCATGATGCCGAGTTTCGTGCCAAGGTCAGGGCGGCCATGGCGGGTTCGGGGCCTTGGCAAGGGGAAATCATTGGCAAGCGCAAAAACGGTGAAATGTTTCCGCAAAACGTGTCGATCAGCGTGGTGCGGGATCAGTCCGGGGTCATCTCCCATGCGTTTTCGATTTTTTCAGACATCAGCGTGTTACATGAGGCGCAGGCGCGCATTGTCCGGCTGGCAAATTTTGACGATCTGACCGGTTTGCCCAACCGCAGCCATTTCATCCAGTTGTTTGACGTGGCGCTGGCCAGCGTCAAGCGCCAGCATCAGGTGGCGGCGGTCATGATGGTCGAGCTGGAGCGCCTGTCCAACATCAGCGACTCGCTCGGCCTGGATGTGGCAGACGAGTTGCTGAAACAAATCAGCCAGCGTTTTGGTCAGACCTTACGCACCACCGATGTGCTGGCCAAAGTGGGCAGCGACCAATTTGTGGTGGGCTTGCTCAGTTTGGAGCAGCGTGAGCATGCCGGTATCGTGGCCAAAAAATTGCTGGCAGCCATGGAAGCACCGTTTCATCTGCGCTCCCAACTGGTGCATGTGGGCTTGAGCGTGGGTATTGCGGTGTTTCCTGATGATGCACAAGATGTAGCCTCTCTGCTGCGTTTTGCCGATGTGGCGGTCAACCGCATCAAGGCCGAAGAGGAGTCTGGCTACCTCTTTTACAGTTCCGAAATGAACCAGCGCGCCAAAGAAAAATGGCAGCTTGAAGGTGAGTTGCGTCACGCCTTGGTGGCCCAGCAATTGGTCTTGTATTACCAGCCCAAGGTGAGCCTGCGCACCGGGCAAATCATGGGAGCTGAAGCCTTGATCCGCTGGCGTCATCCCACCAACGGCATGGTGTCACCAGCCAAATTTATTCCGGTGGCGGAAGAAACCGGGCTGATCATGGACATTGGCAGCTGGGTACTGGAAGAAGCCTGCCGCCAGATTCGTGCCTGGCTGGATGCGGGCTTGGTCATGCCCGCGATTGCGGTCAATTTGTCGGCCCGCCAGTTTGACCGCTTATTGCCCGACCGCCTGAGCACGGTGCTGGAGCGTTACCAGTTGCCGGCCAGCTGCTTGCAGCTCGAAATCACCGAGAGTCTGCTGGTGCGTGGCGCAGATGGCGTCATCAGCATCATGAATGAACTGGTGGCCATGGGCCTGGCGCTGTCGATGGACGACTTTGGCACGGGTTACTCCAGCCTGTCTTACCTGAAAAAATTTCCCATCACCACCCTCAAAATTGACCGTGCGTTTGTGATTGGTGTGCCCACCGATGAAAACGACTGTGCCATTGCCCGGGCGATCATCACCCTGGCCAAACAACTGCGCCAGGAAATTGTGGCCGAAGGGGTGGAAACCCCTGAGCAAATGGCGTTTTTGCGCCAGCTGGGCTGCGACCAGCTGCAAGGCTATCTGTTCAGTCCGCCGGTGCCCGTGCCTGACTTTGAGCGCCTGGTGTTGTCCGGTGCGCGGCTGGCGCTTGACCCCTAACGTTGGTGGATCGACACCTTGCCAAACACCGCCTGCGCTTCACGTGGCAGGCAACGCCAGTAGGCCGGGTGGGCTTGCAGCGTGCCTTGTAAGGCCGCGGCGGCATGCCAGCCCCAGCGCGGCTGGTACAAAAAGGCCCGGGCCAATGCCACCAGATCGGCATCCCCTGCTTGCACAATGGCCTCGGCTTGTTGGGGTTCGGTGATCAGCCCCACGGTGGTGGTGACCATGCCGGTGGCTTGCCGGATGGCACGGGCAAATGGCACTTGGTAGCCTGCTCCCAGGCTGATTTTTTGCTGGGGCGACACGCCACCGGATGACACATGGATGAAGTCACACCCCAGCGCTTTGAGCTGCTGGGCCAGGGCCACGCTTTGCGGCAAATCCCAGCCGCCATCGACCCAGTCGGTGGCGGACAAACGCAGACCCAGCACGCCGTCATAAGCGGCACGCACGGCGGCAAACACCTGCAGTGGAAAACGGCTGCGGTTCTCGAATGTGCCGCCATATGCATCGCTGCGCTGATTGGCCAGGGGCGACAAAAACTGGTGCAGCAAATAGCCGTGGGCACCGTGCAGCTCAATCGCATCCACCCCCATGTGGTCTGCGCGCTGGGCTGCTGCGACAAAGGCTGCGACGATGTTGTTCAATTCTTCCGCGGTGAGGGCGTGGGGTGGTGCCTCAGTAGGCAAGTGGGGTAATGCAGATGGCGCCACCGTTTGCCAGCCGCCTTGCTCGGGTGACAGCAGTTGCCCACCTTGCCAAGGCACCGCACTGGAGGCCTTGCGCCCGGCGTGCGCCAGCTGGATGCATACGGCAGTGTTCGGGGCCAGCGCGCGGGCGCGGTGTAAATGTTCGACCATCGCCGCCTCGGTGCGTGCGTCCCACAGACCCAGACAGTTAGGGGTGATGCGGCCTTCAGGCAACACTGCGGTGGCTTCGATGGTGAACATCGCCGCGCCGCTGTTGAGCAGGTTGCCCCAGTGCATCAGATGCCAGTCGGTGGCGCAGCCGTTTTGTGCCTGGTATTGGCACATCGGGGCCACCACCATGCGGTTGGGCAGGGTCAGACCACCACGTGGGGAGGGCAAATGCAAAGGGGTAAACAAATGGCTCATAGGGTGTATCCAAGGTGAGGCTGGTTTCGGCAAAGAGCGCAAAGCATAGCCCAAACAGGCCCCCAAAGCGGGTGGGCTGCGTGCCCAGAAGACCCCCCGGTGCGGTGTTTTTGGGATGGCTGTTGGCATGCACCATAAAATCGCGCTCTACCTTATTTGAGTCACCGTCAATCCCCGGAGCATTCCCATGGCTGAACCCACCCCAAACCCCGAAGTCACTACACCAGCGGGTGTCAGCAGCGTTGACATGGCCAACGCCATTCGCGCCCTCAGCATGGATGCCGTGCAAGCTGCCAACTCAGGCCACCCCGGTGCGCCGATGGGCATGGCCGACATGGCTGTGGCGTTGTGGGGCAACCACCTCAAGCACAACCCGGCTAACCCCAAGTGGTTTGACCGCGACCGCTTTGTGCTCTCCAACGGCCATGGCTCCATGCTGCTGTACTCGGTGCTGCACCTCACCGGCTACAAACTACCGATCAAAGAGCTGAAGAACTTTCGCCAATTGCACAGCAAAACCCCGGGCCACCCCGAGGTGGATGTGACTCCCGGTGTGGAAACTACCACCGGCCCACTTGGTCAGGGCATCACCAATGCGGTCGGTTTTGCACTGGCTGAAAAACTGCTGGCCGCCGAGTTCAACCGCGAAGGTTTTGATGTGGTCAACCACCACACCTATGCGTTCCTGGGTGATGGCTGCATGATGGAAGGCATCAGCCATGAAGCCGCAGCCTTGGCCGGTGCCTGGAAGCTAGGCAAATTGATTGCCCTGTATGACGACAACGGCATCTCGATTGACGGCCAGGTCAGCCCCTGGTTCATTGACAACACCGCCTTGCGCTTTGTGGCCTACGGCTGGAACGTGTTGGGCCCGATCAATGGGCAAGACGCGGCGCTGGTGGCAGAAACCATTGCCAGGGCCAAGGAATGCACCGACAAACCCACACTGATCATTTGCAAAACCGCCATTGGTGCGGGCAGCCCGAACCGCGCTGGCACCGCCAAAGCCCATGGCGAACCCTTGGGCGCAGAAGAAATTGGGCTCACCCGCGATGCCATTGGCTGGCCGCATGCCCCGTTTGTGATCCCCAAAGCTATCTACGCTGCCTGGGATGCCAAAGCCGCAGGAGCCGCTGCCGAGAAAGCCTGGAACGACACTTTGGCCAAGTACAAGACCGCCCACCCAGCATTGGCCAAGGAATTGGTGCGGCGCATGAAAGGTGAGCTGCCCAAAAACTTTGCCCAGGTGGCGGTGGACACCGCTGTGGCGGCCCACACCAAAGCCGAAACCGTGGCCAGCCGCAAAGCCAGCCAGCTGGCGCTGGAAGCGTTCACTGCCGCACTGCCTGAGATGCTGGGTGGTTCGGCCGACCTGACCGGCTCCAACCTGACCAACACCAAGAGCACCCCTGCTTTGCGTTTTAACAGCCTGACCGGTGTTGGCAACGGTGGCCGCCACATCAACTACGGCGTGCGTGAGTTCGGTATGGCCGCCATCATGAACGGCGTGGCGCTGCATGGTGGCTACATCCCTTTTGGTGGCACCTTCATGACCTTCAGCGACTACAGCCGCAACGCCATTCGCATGGCCGCGTTGATGAAGCTGCGCGTGGTGCATGTGTTCACCCATGACAGCATTGGCCTGGGCGAAGACGGCCCGACCCACCAGTCGATCGAGCACGCCGCGTCTTTGCGTCTGATTCCCAACCTGGATGTGTGGCGACCCGGTGACACCGCCGAGACCGCCGTGGCCTGGGCCGTGGCCCTGCAAAACAAGACCAAGCCCACAGCGCTGCTGCTGAGCCGCCAGAACATCAGCTACGCCCCCAAAGCCAGCCTGGGTGACATCAGCAAAGGCGCTTACGTGTTGGCCGAACCGAGTGAAGTGGGCCTGAAGAAAAAAGCCCAGGCGGTCATCATCGCCACCGGCTCGGAAGTGCAACTGGCCTTGAAGGCGCAGGAGCTGCTTGCTACACGAAAGATAGCTGTTCGCGTTGTTTCCATGCCAAGCAACACCACTTTTGATCAACAAGATGTGGCCTACAAAACGGCCGTATTGCCCAAAGGCTTGCCGCGTATTGCGGTGGAAATGGGTGTGACGGATGGCTGGTGGAAATACGGCTGCGCTGCCGTGGTGGGTATTGACAGCTTTGGTGAATCTGCCCCCGCACCGGTGTTGTTCAAGCACTTTGGTTTCACGACGGAGAATGTGGCAGACACAGTTGAGGCTGTGCTGCGCAAATAAGCTTGTTTTTGACTTTTTTACTTTGGAGAATCCTATGACGATCAAGATTGGTATCAATGGCTTTGGCCGCATTGGCCGCAACGTGTTGCGCTCGGCCCTGCAAAACTTCAGCGACATCGAAGTTGTTGCCATCAACGACCTGCTGGAACCCAACTACCTGGCGTACATGCTGCAATACGACAGCGTGCATGGCCGCTTCAAGGGTGAAGTCTCGGTGGACGGCAATACCTTGATCGTCAACGGCAAAAAAATCCGCCTGACGCAAGAAAAAGACCCAGCCAACCTGAAATGGTCAGAAGTCGGTGCCGACATCGTGATCGAATCCACCGGCATCTTCCTGGACAAAGCCGGCGGTGAAAAACACCTGGCAGCCGGTGCCAAAAAGGTCATCTTCTCGGCACCAAGCAAAGACGACACCCCGATGTTTGTGTTTGGCGTGAACCACGACACTTACGCTGGGCAGACCATCATCTCCAATGCCTCTTGCACCACCAACTGCCTGGCCCCTCTGGCCAAGGTGGTGAACGACAAGTTTGGCATCAAGCGCGGCCTGATGACCACCGTACACGCTGCCACTGCCACGCAAAAAACCGTGGACGGCCCCAGCAACAAAGACTGGCGCGGTGGCCGTGGCATTCTGGAAAACATCATCCCCTCCAGCACTGGCGCTGCCAAGGCCGTGGGCGTGGTGATTCCGGCGCTGAACAAGAAGCTCACCGGCATGTCTTTCCGCGTGCCGACCAGCGACGTGTCGGTGGTGGATCTGACCTGTGAACTCAACACCAGCGCCACCATGGCTGAAATCTGCGCTGAAATCAAGGCCCAGTCCGAAGGTGCGTTAAAGGGCGTGCTGGGCTACACCGACCACAAAGTGGTGGCCACTGACTTCCGTGGCGAAACCCGCACTTCGGTGTTTGATGCCGATGCTTCCATTGCTTTGGACGGTACCTTCGTCAAGCTGGTGGCCTGGTATGACAACGAGTGGGGTTACTCCAACAAGTGCCTGGAAATGGTGCGCGTGGTGGCCAAGTAATCTGGCTTGACCCTCCATGAAAAACGCGCCTGAGGGCGCGTTTTTTATTGCAGTCGGGGCGGGTCAATGGCGGAGTTCAAGCTTTGTCGAGTTGGCTCATGACATGCAGCAAGACACCGTCACAACCGTCTTCAATGATGTCAAGCACTTGCTCAAGCTCATTGGCTTGACCATAAAACGGATCAGGCACATCGACACCAGCTCTGTCTGTGCCATAGTCCGTGAAGGCATGCAGCTTGGACTGGTACTGTGGCGGACATTGGCTACGCAGAGTTTGCAGGTTGCTTTGCTGCATGGCCAAAATCAAATCAAAACGCTCAAAGTCTTCGGGCTGCAACAGCCTGACACACTGGGCTGACAGGTCATACCCCCGGCGCAGAGCGTGTTTCTGGGTGTGGTAATCAATGGGCTCGCCAGTGTTCAGATCATCAGTAGCGGCTGAACCCACCGCCACACGGCTAGCCAGACCCTGTTGGATGGCTTTCTGGCGCAACACCTCTTCGGCGGTGGGGCTGCGGCTCAGGTTGTCTGTGCACACAAAGAGAATGGAATAGCGTGTCATAGGCCATGATTGTGCTTCATGGAATTCAGCTTTGATCAGGGGGCGGGTGCGATACTCGATGCCTCATTTTTTCTGTTGGTGCTCCATGCTCACACTTCACCTCGCCGACTTTTCCCTCGAACACTTCATGGCCTGTTACTGGCAGCAAAAGCCGCTGGTGATTCGCCAGGGCTTTCAGGATTTTGAAGACCTGATCAGCCCCAACGAGCTGGCCGGTCTGGCCATGGAAGACGCGGTGGAGTCGCGCGTGGTGTACAGACAAGACGGCAAATGGCAGGCCGAAACCGGTCCCTTTGAATCGTTCAAACGCTTTGGCAAAACCGACTGGTCGCTGGTGGTGCAGGCGGTCAACCACTATTCACCCGAGGTGGCCGAACTGGTCAAACCCTTTGCCTTCATTCCCAAATGGCGCTTGGACGATGTGATGATCAGCTACGCCACCCCCGGTGGTGGTGTTGGCCCGCACATCGACCTGTACGACGTGTTCATTTGCCAGGGCTCGGGCCGCCGCCGCTGGCGTGTCGGCGACAAGGGCAACCACAAGCAATTTGCCGCCCACGCCGCACTGTTACACACCGAGCCGTTCGAGGCCATCATCGACGTGGAATTACTGCCCGGCGACATTCTGTACATTCCGCCCGGCTTCCCGCACGATGGCGTGACGCTGGAAGAATCCATGAGCTACTCGGTCGGTTTTCGCGCCAAATCCGGCTGCGACATGCTCAGTGGCCTGGCCGACTACGTGATCGACAAAGAGCTGGGCAAGACCCTGCTGGCCGACCCGAAACGCCCGATCGCGCACCAGCAAGGCCGCATCGATGTGAGTGACCTGACCCTGATCCGCGCCAACCTGCAAAGCCTGCTGGACAACGATCAACTGATGGCCGATTTTGCTGGCAGCTACTTCTCCACCACCAAATGTGCCCTGGACTTGCAGGCGCTTGATGAGCCGCTGGAAACCTCAGATCTGGTGGAGATGCTGCAAGACCAGCCGCTGATCCGCACCGGCGGTTTGCGCTGCTTCTATGTGGACAGCACGGTGGCACTGGGCGTGTGTTACGTCGACGGCGAGCGTTACGCCTTTGGCGCAGAGCTGATGCCGTCAGTCATCAGCCTGTGTGACCAGGATGAACTTAGCCTCGACATGCTGGAGCGTGCCCTGGACAACCCTGAATTTGCCAGCAAACTCACCGAATGGGTGAACGCCGGTTACTGGTACTTTACCGAATAAAGCCATGCCGCGTTTTTACTGCCCCGCCCCACTCGCAAGCGGCGCTGTGCTGGACTTGCCCGAAGGCCCAGCCCGCCATGTGCAGGTGTTGCGCCTGCAACCGGGCGATGCCATCACCTTGTTCAACGGCCAGGCCGATGCCCATGGGCAGTTTGGCGAATGGGCGGCGCAGGTGACCCACATGGGCCGCAGCAGCGTGCAAGTGCAGGTGGGCGAGTGGACGGCGACCCAGCGCGAAGCCCGCTACAGCGTGCACCTGGCTGTCGGCATGCCTGCCAACGAACGCATGGACTGGCTGGTGGAAAAAGCCGCCGAGCTGGGTGTGGCCAGCATTCAGCCCCTGATGACCGAGCGTAGCGTGCTGCGCCTGAGCGGGGAGCGGGCCAGCAAAAAACAAAGCCACTGGCAAAGTGTGGCGGTAGCCGCCTGCGAACAATGCGGCGGCAACCAGGTGCCCGTGGTGCACGAGGTGATGAGCCTGGCCCAGTGGCTGAAGGCTCGCCCTGCCCAAACCGGCCCAGCACTGGATCTGCTGCTGTCTTTGCGGGCACCAACCCAAGGGTTGCGGGAACGGATGATCCCTGCGTTAAGCAGCGGCTCATCCATTTGTTTTTTATCCGGGCCGGAGGGCGGTTTGAGTGCGGCAGAAGAAGACGCGGCCCTGGCCGCAGGCTTCCTGCCCACCACCCTCGGCCCACGGGTGTTGCGGGCTGAAACGGCCGCGCTGGCGGTGCTGGCGACCCTGTTAATTTGACCGGATGTGTGACCTGAAGTTTGTAGGAGCGGCGGCAGCCGCGATGGCGTTACCCCCGCGCCAGCCCCAAACGCGCCGCCAAGGGCTGCTCCACAAACCGGGTAAACGCCAGCCCCAAGCCAGTGCACAGCAGCACACTGGCCAGCAGCACCAGCCAGGTCGCGCCGGCCCCCAGCTCACCCCACTGCGCCACCAGTGCGTTGACCAACAGCAGCACCGCGAAGTGGGTCAGAAACAAGCCATAGGATGACCCACCCAGCCGGCCCACCCAGCGCTGAACGCCAGTTGGCCAGGTCCGGCTGCGGGCAGGCAAAGTGCCCAGCAGCCACAGGGTGAACAAGGCCAGCACCAGCCGCTCGCGAAACGCCCACACCAAGGCCAGCAGCACAACCAGCGTCAGCCCCAGCAGCAGGCGCTTGGGGTGCGGCATTTGCTGCGCCTGATACGCCATCACCCCCAGGCCATAAGCGCCAAAAAAATACAACGCAGCTACGTCCCAATCCGGCTGAAGATTGGCGTAAAACAAGGATGCGCCCATCAACACTACCACCAAGCCCTGGGTCAGCCGGGGCACGGCGGGTACGCGCGTGCCCAGCCAGATCAGCAGCGCCAGCAAGGCATAGAGCTGGAAGTCAATCGCCACGTACCACACGCCCACCGACAGCGCCTCAATGCCCAGCACATCCTGCATCAGCACCAGATGGCTGAGCACCTGCGCCCAGCTGGGGGCGGCGGGCACAAAGTCATCCTGCAGCCAGGGGCGCACCAGCGCTGCGGCGGCACTCACCAGCAGCAGCGCCGCCAGCAGCGGCCCGATCAGGCGCAGATAACGCCGCCACAGCACCGAGCCCAGGCGCATCGGTCTGGCACTGGCTAGGCGTTGCAGGCTGGCCGCGGCCAGATAGCCGCCCAGCACCAGAAACACCTGCACCGCCATGCGGCCATAGTCAAACAGCCAGGCCGAGAGCGCCGGTGCGCTGCGCTCCAGCGCTTGCGCAAACGGCCCATACACCGAGAAATGGTGCAGCATGATGCACTGGGCACACAGCAGTTTGAGCAGATCCAGGCGCAGTTGGCGCGGTGCAGTGGCCTCCCTCATGGCGCGGGCAGCACCAGGTCAGCCGTGCCGGGGCGCACCCAGCGGGCGAACTCGCGGGTGGTGTCAATACAGCCACCGGCTTCGGTGTAGATGCCGCGTGCTTCGCGGTAACGCTGCATCAGCGCCTGGATGCGTGCCACCTCGGCCGGGTCTTGCCGGGTTTGCGCCACCAGCTGGTCTACCTTGTCTTCGTCAATACGTTCTTCGCCTTCCTCGTCGAAGTACAGGCCGTTGCGCCAGTGGTAAATCTCCAGGCATTTTTGCTCCAGCGTGTAGGGCTGGTCACGCTTCCAGAAGTTGGTGAACAGCCCGCCGCCCATGTACATCACCCAGGAACCCTCAAAGCCCGAGGCCTCGGCCGACACACCGTCCGGGTTGCGAAACCAGGTGCGGTCCCCCGGCACGTAGTAGCGTGGTGGCAACGGGGCCTGCATGCTGCCCTGCTCACGCAAAAACACCTCGTGAAACTCGCCGGAGCGAATCGGGCGCTGCTGCCACAGCGTTTGCAACTGCTGGTACAGCGGCGGATTGCACTGGGCCAGCTCCTGGGCAATGGCCAGCACAATCACGTATTCAGAAGCCCGGTAACAAGAGAACGCATACAGCGTGCCTGACACCTCGGGCTGGGTAGCCTTGATCAGCGCGTCAATCAGCGAGGCCCCGGCGCGGATGACAAAGCCACGCTCTTCGTCGTAGCGCCAGCAGTCTTCGGGCCGCTCGGCCTGGCTGGTGTGAAAGGCCAGGTTGGTCTTGCGGGCGGCCTGCACCATGTTGCGCCGAATGCGCAGCGCCGACAGCAGCTCGTCCAGGCTGGGAAACTCAAACGCCACCGGCCCCATCAGCAGGGTCAGGACGATTTCGCGCAGCAGATCGGCTTCACTGTTGACGATGTCCAGTTGGAGCTTCTGCCCCAGCATCAAGGTGTCCAGGCCGGGAGCCCAGAGCGCGATTTGCGCCGGGCTGAGCCAGAGCTGAAACACGCCGCCCTGGGCATCGGTACCCAGCTGGCTGTGTACATGCTCGGCCAGATCGGTGGCTTGCAGGGCTTGCAGCACCTGCTGGCGGCTGTGCGCGGCATCGGCATCCGCCCAGCCGTGAATGACGATACCTTGTGGATGCTGCATGCTCGTGTCCGGGGAAAAAAATGGGGAGTAAGGGTGCGCCAACGCTGCGGACAAGATTGTAAAGAGTGGCACGGATTTACGCTCTTCTATGCTGCAAATATCAGAGCTGCCTGCGCTTATGCGATAAGCGCTACCGCCTGATTTGTTCCAAAGCGATTGGAAACTCAGGGTTTACCCTGCGACCACCTGGTTGCGCCCGTTGCGTTTGGCTTGGTACAAGTGGGCATCGGCACGCTCGATCAGGGCCTCCAGGTGGGTCTCGGCCACATATTGCGCCACACCCAGACTCACGGTGCAGGCCATTGGGGGGTGTTGAAACCGGGCCGATTCGTCAGCCACAACTTGCCGGATGCGCTCTGCCAGCAGGCGGGCGGCCTCCAGGTCAGTTTCTGGCAGCAGGACAATGAATTCTTCGCCGCCCCAACGTGCCAGCACATCGCCGGCGCGGCAACTGCTGGCGAGTGTGCGGCTGAGGCCCACCAGCACCTGGTCGCCAACCCCATGGCCATATTGGTCGTTGATCTGTTTGAAGTGGTCAATGTCGAGCAGCATCACACTCAAAGGTCGGCCACTGCGCTGTGCCAAAGCCCAGCTGGATTTGCTCAGCTCCACAAAGGCCCGGCGGTTGTACAAGCCGGTCAGGGCATCGTGCTGCGCCATGAACTCTGCTTGAAGCCGCTTGATCTGATCTTGCCGGAATTGCTGCGCCAGCGCCAAGGCCAGCAGCGTGGCTTCCAGCAGCACGCCGACTTCTACCGCATGGAAGTGGATGGCGGTGAAGGAAATCCAGCCGGCCACCGTCAATGTGGTCAGCATCGAGCCCAGCAAGCCCGCCACCATGGCGGCAAAAAAGTAGCGCCCGGCCACCAGCCCGGCACGCAGGGAAAAGGCCCCCAGCGCCAGCATCAGCACCGAAAACGAGCTGACAAATGCAAACGCCAGCCAGGTGGCGGCCAGATGACTGTCCGCCACCACACAACTGGTCATGCCCAGCAAGGCGAGTAATGCGTAAGCATGCAGGCCCCGCTGCACCCTGGGCAAGCGTTGGGGCAGTTTCAGAAAATGGCTGGCAAACAGCAGCCCGGTGACACCGTAGAGCACCATGAACACCAGAATCACATAGCGCTGGACACCGGGCAGATCCGGCCACAGCCAGACCCAGCCGTGGCCGGTGTAGCTGATGTTGGCCCCAATGAAACACAGCAGATACAGCGAATAAAACCAAAACCGCCATTGGCGCAGCCCAAGCGCCAGCGCCAGGTTGTAAACCGCCAGCGCCAGCAAAAAGCCGTACATCGCACCATAGGCGTAATGCACCGTGACCCGGGCCTGATCGAGCTGGCTTGGGCTGTGCAATTGCAGGGCGATTTGCAAAGGGTCATCGCTTTGCGCATGCACCCACAACTCGAACTCACCGGGCGGCAGCGCCGTTGTCCAGCCCACATTCAAACCCGGAAGCACCCCCAGTGCACCCGGCTGTTCGTCGCCGCCCTGCCAGGTTTGCAGCACGCGGCCATGTTGTACCAGGGACACCGCCAAGTGGTCAGTCCAGCTGGGTCCCAGGCTCAGGCGATAAGTCTGGGGCTGCGGTGTTGGGTTCATGAGCGCCAGCCGAACCCACACCGGGCGTGCCCCCAGGCCAAAGTTGAGCGCCGCCGCTTGGCCTGGCTGAAAATGCCCCTGCTGGTAGCGCTGCTGCGCTTGCGCCAGCGTGGCCGAGCCGTCCTGATCAAACTCGGTGAACTGCCCCAGCGCACCGTCCGGCAGGTTCGCCAGACTCAGGCTTGTGGCCTGCACCTGGGTGCTGGCCAGCCACAGCAGCATCCCCATCAGCAGCCCAAACCAGCGCAACACCCTGGGGGTGGCAAGCGCAATGCAAAGGGGTTTCGTCATGGTGGCATGGTGTAACACGTGAAGGCGGATGGCAGCACCGAAAATAAGGGTGCAAATCCTGCGCTTTTGATGCGCAGCAGCCAAGCCCAACCTGATGCCTCCCACCATGTACCGACGCCAGTTTTTAAGCACCGCCCTGCTGCCCCTGGCGGCCTGCCAGCCGCAGGCCGATGGGGCCCACATCAGCGGTGGCTTCACCGGCATCGGGCATGCGCGCGGTCACCTGCTGCAAAAAGCGCAGGCCTGGCCCACCCCCAGCCGCACGCGCCAGACCGATGTGCTGATTGCTGGTGGCGGTGTGGCTGGCCTGGCCGCCGCCCGCGGCTTGCGACTCAAAGGCATCGAAGACTTTGCCCTGCTGGAGCTGGAAGACAGCGCCGGTGGCAACAGCCGTGCCGGGCAGCTGGGCGGTATGGCCTGCCCGCAGGGCGCGCATTACCTGCCCTTGCCGGGTGACGATGCCTGGGAAGTGCAAGACTTGCTGGAAGAGCTGGGCCTGCGCCGCCGCGTGGCCGGGCGCTGGGTTTATGACGAGCGCCACCTGTGCCACAGCCCGCAAGAGCGCTTGTATTTCGACGGCGAATGGCAAGACGGCTTGCTGCCGCAGCACGGTGTGGCGGCCGACACCCTGGCGCAATACCGGCAATTCGCCCAGCGGATCGAGCAGCTGCGGCGTACCGAGCGCTGGAGCATGCCTGCATCAAAGTCGCCTGTAACTCCCGTTAAACAAGCGCTGGCAGCTCTCACTTTTGAAGCGTGGCTGAACCAGCACCAGCTCACCGACCCGCAGCTGCGCTGGTATCTGAACTACTGCTGCCGTGACGACTACGGGGCCGGGCTGGCCCAGGTGTCGGCCTGGGCCGGTATCCACTACTTTGCCAGCCGCCACGGCTTTGCTGCGCCGGGTGTGGAAAGCGCCGAGCGCGAAGGCCTGCTGACCTGGCCCGAGGGCAACGCCTGGCTCACCCGCCGCCTGGCCGCCCCCTTGCAACAACGCCTGCACACCGGCCAGGTGGTGCTGCGCGTGACCAACCTGAAACACGGTGTGGAGGTGGATGTGTTCAACACCACCACCCAAGCCGTGGAGCGCTGGCAAGCCCGCCGGGCCATTGTGGCGCTGCCGATTTTTATGGCCGCCCGGGTGCTGCAAAATCCGCCCGACTGGCTGCGCCAGGCCGCGGCCCGCACGGTCTACGCGCCGTGGCTGGTGGCCAATATTCAGCTCCAGCAGCCCTTGCACGACCGCCCCGGCGCACCGCCGAGCTGGGACAACGTGCTGTATGGGGCCGCGGGCCTGGGCTATGTCGATGCCATGCACCAGAGCCTGCAAAGCGTGTCAGGGGCCACGGTTCTGACCTATTACCGGGCGCTGGGTGATCTGGGCGGTGCAGGTGAGGCGCTGGGCCACGCGGGCCGCCGCCTGCTGCTGGAGCAGCCGTGGGCAACTTGGCGCGACGCGATTCTGGCCGAGCTCTGCGCAGCTCACCCCGATCTGCCCGCCAAAACCCGCCGCATCGACCTCACCCGCTACGGCCACGCGATGGCTGTGCCGGTGCCCAATATGGATGGTGGAATTGGCCTTCAGAGCTTTCAGAATAAGCGCAAGCAGCTACAAAAATCAGAGTATTTCCAAATCACCCATGAGAGCCTGAACTTTGCCCACAGCGACTGGGCGGGCTACTCGGTGTTTGAAGAAGCGTTCACGCTGGGGCACTGGGCGGCTTGAGGCAGCGCGGGTTCATGGGTCAACCACCTGCCAGTGCCCGCCTTTGGCAGCACCGATACGCGCCAGGCGCTTGTTGTTCTGCAACTGGCGCAACTGGCGCTCCACCGAGCGGGTGCTGATGCCCAGCAGCGCGGCCAGCTCTGGAATGGTGATCTGCGCGTTTTCGCGTACCTCGGCCAAAATTTTCACCGACGTTTTCACCGACGTTTTCACCGACGTTTTCACCGACGTTTTTCCAGAGGTGCGGTCTTGTATGCGGGGCACAAGGCTGGTGGGCAAGGCAAACGTCACCGTCACAAAGCCCGCCTGCACCTTCAGTGTGGGTGGAGTCAGCCCGGCCTCTTGCATCAGGCGAATGAATTTCAATGTGCCCCGACCCCAGCTCTCGATGTGACCACGCCGATAAAACACGCTGGCAATCAACGGGTTCCAGGGACGGGATTCATGGGGCTGGAACAGCATCTCCGGGGTCAGGCCAAAGTGCAACTCTCCTGACGAAATGATTTCCAGCCGGTCATCAAACAGCGCCACCGCCACCGCTCCAGAGCCGCTGGCATAGTCGCGGTGCACAAAGGCGTTGGCCAGCGCTTCGCGCAGCGCCTCCACCGGCAAACTGGGGGTGTCTTCCCGCTGCAACTGGCCTGGCACAACGCGCCCGGCCACCGGCAACCAGTCGATCAAAAACCGCTCGGCCCGGCGCATCAGCTCAAAGGCGTTGCCGTGAAACTGGCGGTTGTCCAAAAACTCGTTGCGTTCACGCCCCTTGAAGCGGGCCAGGCGCAAGGTGAGTTGGGTGAAATCGGGCAAGGGCTGCTCACCCTGGCAAAACAAGGCCACCGCAGCGCGGGACACTTGCCCTCCCGCCACCAGCAGCCCCAGCCCGCGCAAAATCTCCAGCGGGTCACGGGTGCCGGGGTCAACGCTGCGGCCCCGGCGGATGGCCTCTTCCAGCGTCAACACCATTTCGCGCGTGTCCAACTGGTCTACGCTCCAGCCAGGGGCAGGCTGGGTTTCCCAGCGCTGGCTGGCGTGTAACGATTCAAGCAACAGGGCTTGGTAGGTGCTGCGCGACATCACGCGGGTGGTGTTGAGCACCCGCTCATAGGGCACACCGCGAAACGACACCGGCCCATGCGTGGCGGGGTCAACCGCCAGCAGCAAGGCCTCCAGCCCATCGGCCACTTGGATGCGCTGCACGCGGGGAAACAGTGGCGGCTCAAAGCCTTGCAGTTCCTGCGCCAGCTCTTCCAGCGTGCGGTCGGTGACGCGCTGGCCCATCACCTTGCCCGCAGGCGTAACCCCAAACACCAATTGCCCGCCCTGCCCATTGGCAAAAGCACACAGGGTGCGACAGGCGCGGTCTTTTTCGGCGGTGGACTTTTTCAGCTCCAGCGTCACAGATTCACCTTTGGCGACCAGAGCCTGGAGGGTGGTCACGGACATTGAGTGCATTTTTCGTCTCCAGCCAAGGCTGCACTTGCGCAAGCAGCTACTGTTTTCATCGTGAATTTGGGCGTTAAAAGGACAGCGGGTTCACATCCAGGTGCCAGACCCACAGAGTTTATGGGATGGCCTTGAGATCAGACTCAAGACGCGCAAGCCACAGTTGATTTCGAGTCTCATGTTGATGTTCAAATGGACCTCTGGCGCTTGTCTAATAAGCGCAAGCAGCTACAAAAATAAGAGTGCTTCCAAATCACCCATGAGCGCCTGAACTTTGCCCACAGTGACTGGGCGGGCTACTCGGTGTTGGAGGAGGCGTTCACGCTCGGGCACTGGGCGGCGTGAGAGGGTGGAGTGGGAGAGGGGTGGCGATGCCCTGGCAGGTCTGGCCTTCAGGGCAGCGCGTCACGGTCAAAGTGCAGATGCTGCCTTGACCGTTCAGGAGGTGGCTTGATCAGTTGCCAGCGCCGGTGATCTGAACAACGGTACCTTTAAGTGGCGTAGCGAAGGACTTACCATTGGCCACTACGCGGATAGTCCCATCTGCGGCAACTGTGATCGGGTATGGAAACGGATTGCCTAACTCCCGCCCAATCGTTAAGGTGACATCCCGGTTAGCCGTGGAGCCATCGGCCTTGGCATTGGTGGTATTCACCGTCATCTTGCATTTTTCCGTGGGAATGGTGTAGACCCGTGGAGGGGTCAGCTTAGCACCTACAGGCCATTCAGTGATCGTGAAAATACAGGAGCCAAATGTCAGTTCACCTTTGGACGTGACCCCGCCAGAGCTCATGGTGAACGGCACGGCCGTACTGCCGGTATTGAATTAGCCTGTAGGCCTTGTCAGTTAAGCGCAACAAGCTAGCAAAATCATATTATTTTTTAGATGTCTGAGATGGCATTTGCAGGAGCGGCACCAGCCGCGATTCGGTACGTCTGCCAGCCTGCGCCCGTGAGCGAAAAGCGGCCAGCACATCCGAGCTGTAACGCACCTCAACCTGCGCCTAGTGGGGCGTTGCAACTGGAGCTGAGGGTGCCCTTTCGGGGGCAAGTGCCGTGGCTTCAAGTATCTCAACCAAGCGCCGGTACAACTGGCCAGGGGAAACAGGTTTGTGCAACAGCGGTATGCCACTGCCTTGCGCCTCGCGCAGGCGCTCGGGTGCGGTGTCGCCGGTGACGAGCAGTGCGGGCTTGTCCTGCCCGAGCAGGGCTCGCAAAGCGACGATACATTCCGAACCGGTACGGTGTCCGCGCAGGCGATAGTCGCAAATGAGCAGGTCAAGCGCTTGCTCATTGGCAATGACCAGAGCTTCCTCAATGGACTGCGCCGCGACGCAGATGCAACCCCAATCACGCAGCAAATGGAGCATGCCGAAACATACCGCTGCATCATCGTCCACCACCAGAACCCGCGCGTTCAGCAAGCGCACCGGAATGTGCGCCGTGGGCTCCAGTTGATTTGACAGGGTACTATCCACAAGAGGCAAGGCAAGTCGAAACACGCTGCCACGTTGCGGTGTGGACACCAGCGACAAGCGATGTCCAAGGCTCTGCGTCAGTCGCTCCGCGATGGCCAAACCAAGACCCAGTCCCTTGCTGCGATCACGTTCCGGATTGCCCAACTGGTGAAATTCCCGAAAGATGGCTTGCTGTTGTTCGATGGCAATGCCCATGCCGGTGTCCCAGACCTCCAGCACCACCTGATCGCCGCGTTGTCTGCATGCCACCAAAATTCCGCCGCGCTCGGTGTAACGGATGGCGTTGGACACCAGATTGCGCAAAATCAATTCCAACAGCACCGGATCAGAGCGAACCGATAGATGCGTTTCACGCGAGCGATAGACCAGGTCTTTTTCGTTGGCCTGGGGTGCAAGGTCGCGTTCAATCTTGTGCAGCAGTGACTGCAAACCAACCGGTTGCAGATTGGGCTCAATCACACCGGCTTCAATGCGCGAAAAATCCAGCAGCTTGTTGAGCATGTCCCTCGAGTCGGCAGACGCAGCGCGTGCATTGGAGAGCAGCACCTGCTGGTGGGGTGTCAGTTCCGTGCGAGCAAGAACGGCCAGAAATAGCCCCTGGGCATGGATCGGTTGGCGCAAATCGTGACTGGCGGCTGCGAGGAATTTTGATTTGGCACTGTTGGCAGCTTCGGCTTCAAGTCGTGCTGATTCGGCCACCGCTGTCTTGAAGCGCAGTTGTTCCAGCAACTCGGTGTTGTCAAAACGCAGTTGTATGGCAGCACGTGTGGCTTGTGCCGTGTTGCGAGCCTGACCCAGCAAAGCGGCAAGGTACAGCGCTGCGGCTATTGCCAGCGCCTGGTATTGGCTACCACCGAGAAGCGAAGCCAAACCTTCATGGCAGAAATGCCGATCTCCGGGATCACACAGGCAATGAACACGACCAGCACCTGAGACTGTGTCGCCATGGCACCGGCTGCCATGCCTGCAATGACCGAAACCACCAGAATACTGCCAGCCGGGCTGGCGGTATCCAAGGTGATCCAGGGCAATGCCGCCCAGAGTGCACCATCAATGGCCGTCAGGAGCATCAGCATCCAGACGATGTGATGCGCCCGTTCGGATGGAATGCCACCAAGGACTTGGCGCCGCGTGTAGAAGTAGCCATTCAGATTGGATGCAATGGCCGCTACAGTCCACAGCCTCAGCGCCCATGCATTGCTGTCGTTGGACAGGAAAACACACAACAATATCGCCAGCGAAATGACCGGGATGACGGTGCGGGCCACGTTACCCAAGATCAATCGCAACTGCTCGACCAGAAAGCGATCCTCATCCAACTGCAGCAAGTGTGTCAGCTTCAGAACGTGTACCCCTCATCAACCCAGCAGGCCGCGTTGGCGTGCGACAAAAACAGCTTCGGAACGGCCAGACACCTGCAAAAACTCCAGTATTCCTTGCACATGCACACGCACGGTATTTTCAGAAAGCGATAGATGCTTGGCGATCAGTTTGTTCGACATGCCGGTATTCAACAACTCGAGCACTTCGCATTGGCGTGGAGTCAAATGCGTCGGTGTATCGACCAGATTTTCGTGATGTAACGCTTGAACCAAGGGCTCGGTGAATTCACCCTGCAGGATGCGCACAACGACTTCGACGATGTGGTCGGCGGTATCGACCTTTGAAATGAAGCCTGCCGCACCCCTGGTCATTGCAAGGTGCACCGTTTCTGGCTCGTCCTGAGATGACAGCATCAGCACTGGAACTTGCGGCCATTTGCGCTTGAGCAAAGCGATTCCTTCGACCCCACTCAGCCCTGGCATCTTGATGTCCAACAGAACGATGTCCGGCATCTCAGGTGCGTGATGCAGGGCGTGGTTGAGCGAACCCGCTTCAACGATCTGTGCATCGGGCAAGCCCGAATTCAACACCATGCGCAGCCCGGTGCGAAACATGGCATGGTCGTCAATCAGCAAAATTTTGGCGTTCAACATGCAGCGAACTTACTCCTGAGTGCGTCCCCATTGCAAGCATTTATTGCGAGCTAGTCTGAATGGACTATAGGAGAAACAGGCCATGCCGCCTACCATCATTTCTTGACATGACCAACTATGTGCGGGGCGGGCGGGATTCCCTTCCTTACTGAGACAACTTGCATCCCCCTATCCAGAAACGGGTGCAAAGTTGCATGACAGTCTCAGCATCACAATAAGGAGAAGAAATGGTAAAAGCTATCCGATTCAAACTCACTGTATATCCAGTGATTGCTTGTGGCCTGCTTTGCGCCGCGTTGACATGGGGCTCCAATGCCTGCGCTGCACCGGTGTCTTACCCGCTCACCCTGGCCAAGGGATGGACTCTGCTTGGCAATAGTTTGACCACACCCATCGACGTTAAACAGACTTTTGGTGCCCAGCCAGGTGTCACTTCAGTCTGGACCTGGAATGCCCGCACAAGCAGTTGGGCGTTTTACGCCCCCTCGCTGGAAAGTGCCGGCACCTTAAGTACTTATGCCGCTGGCAAAGGTTATGGCGTTCTGACAACCATTCAGCCTGGAGAAGGCTACTGGGTCAACAACAGCTCGGCACTGCCACTGGACCTGGGCAGCCAGTCCGGCATCGGCTTTTCGCTGTCTGCTGCCAATTTGACTTCCGGGTGGAATTTGTCGTCAACTTCGGATGGCTTGTCGGCCCCCGCTCTGACATCGCTGCTGGGCAATGTCACCACGCTGTGGGCCTGGGACAGCGCACTGAACAACTGGTTGTTTTATGCGCCCAGCCTGGCATCCAGTGGTGGTCTCGCCAGTTACATCACCAGCCGCAATTACCTGGACTTTGGTACCACGCCAATTGCGGCAAACCAAGGCATCTGGATCAATCGGCCTACGCCCGTCAGCACCACATCGCCACCGCTCATGAGTGATATTCCGGCGCAAGTCGCAACGGTAGGTACAGCGAGCGAACCACTGCGACTGACCGGCTTTGCCACGCAGACAAACGGTGACCCCATGGGATTTACGCTTTCGGCTGGCAGCTTGCCACCCGGCTTGGGGCTGAACCTTTTGACGGGCATCATTGATGGTATACCCACTGCAGCTGGCACTTACAGTGCATCCGTCAATGCGATCGACAAAGATGGCAGCTCGGTATCCAAGACCATTGCGTTTACTGTGTCATCAGCTGCCACAGCCATACCGCCCATACTGGCTGAGCTGCCAGACATCGAGAGCGCGGTTGGCACACCGATTGCCAACCTGAGCCTGGCCAACTATGTGGCGGCGACCGATGGTGACCCGATACTGACTTACACCATTACCGATGGTGCGCTGCCAGAGGGCATCCTGCTGGATGCCAGCACCGGTGTGATTTCTGGTACGCCATCTGCCACCAGTCCGACGGCCATGATGGGGGGGGCTTACAGTGTCCAGATCACGGCCAGCGACAAAGACGGCGCATCCAACACCCAGACATTGACCTTTGAAATCATCAGTCCAATGTTCGCTGTTGCAAAGAATATGAGCGGCATGCCAGTCTCCATGACGTTTGATGAACGCCTGGCCGCCATGGCCAAAGTCAGTAACCATTTGACTCAGGTGGCGACGGGCAATGTCGCCACTGACAGCGCTGAGCTGGTGGCATTTATACCCACACTGCCAGAATTTGCCGACGCAGGCATTGGCTCCAACTCCACGGTGTGGGCGCGCTTCAAGGACGGCCGTGGTACCTCGTGGCTGATGACCACCCCGCCGGCAACTGCGTTGAAGGCTACAGCGACATCCACAACGGCCAGCCTGACGACAAAAACTGTAGCGGCCATTGCACCGGCAAGTGGCCCTAGTCCAACCCAAAAACGCGCTGTGATGGTGGATGTCGATGGCCTGGGCCGTGGCTTTCCTACGCAATTGACAGGCTGGCTTCAACAGGCCGGGTACAAAGCAGGCATTTCTTTTAGCTTCGTTGCCGACCTCATGGCGGACATGAAGGATGTCTCTGTGCTGCACCTGGATACCCATGGCTTCAACTCAGCCGATCACTGGGGAAACCCAAGCTATTACCTTGCCACTGCCGACCACTTCATGGGTAAAGAGACACCGCCCTACAGCGAGATGGTCAAGACAGAACTAGGGCGTCTCTGGGATAAGGGCGATCTGCGATTAACGCAGGTAAAAGGTGGCTATGTCTATTGGGCCATTAGCAAAAATTTTATCCGTAGGCACTGGACTTTTGCGGCAGATGCCTGGGTCTACGTGGATGCCTGCGAGCTCTACAAAGACGGCATGAATTGGCTCAACTTTCTGTCTACCCTGCAGAGCAAGACCGCCAACCATGCCGTCAATTTGATTGGTTTTGATGAGGAAGTTGGCGCAGATTGGGCCGCGACAACTGCAGCCAAGTTTTATGACTACGCCCTGGGACGCGGTGACAGCTTGAGCATGACACCACCGGCACGCCCCATGCCTGCCACGTCGATTTTTAATTACATGCGCGACACGCTGAAAATAACCACCGACACCTCTGTTTTTTCTCCCAACGAAGCGCCTGCGTCACCCGCGAAATTAGTAGTCCAGGGTACCGGGATCAACGCGACGCTGTTGCCCAGCATTTCGGGCATTCATGTCGACCCACCCAATACCGTGACATCACAAGGCACCAACGTCTACACCCTCACGGTAAGTGCCCACGACAACAGCTTCGGAAAGACACCCGGAAAGATTTTTATCAACGGTTTGGAACAGACTGCGGTGCCAGGGAGCTGGTTGCCCTGGGAAGTCAAAATCAACACGGCATCCATTGCCAACCTGGCCGGGCCTATGGTCGTTGAAACCCAAGGCTTGCAAAGTTTTCCGGTGCCACTTACCCAATGGGCTGGAACCATCACGCAGTCTTTTGTGCCTAATGCCTACCCGAATGGCAAGGTTGATATTTCCTGCCCGGTACGCACCACCGGCAGTGTCAATTTCAGCCGCAATGATCTGAAGTCGGCTGCCAAACTCAGTTTCCTGAACTGGGTTGAATTGACCGACAACTGCACGTCAACCATGTCCGGAAAATGGTTTGACACCAACTACGACTACGAGCTGTCTGGCATCAACACGGCATCGCCAACGCAAAATCCAGCCTTTGCTTCTGGTTATCAATATGGGCACTTTGGTCAAATCGGAACTGCCGGCGGTACTGTGCCAACCGCATTACCAGCGACCATGCGCGGTTCGGTTGATTTTGTAAGTCTGCCAGTCCAAGGTGTGTGGACCAAAACAGATAAGAAAACCCAGCAAATTGCGGATCAGCAAACTGTCAAACTCACCGGGGCAATGAGCGGTATCTCTGGCAGCGACACTGTTAACTTGGGTGTCGATTACAGACTGACGACCAGCAACAGAAGCTGTAATTTGGCAAGCAACTGTGTCGAAATCTGGAATCTGCAGCCAGTCGCCAACTCAACACCCACCGCCAACACAAAATCGTAACCACTTCGGATTTGAATCACTGATGTACGGCGCACGCGGTCAACCAGTGGCGACCCGACGGCACATCATTCCTGGCGACACGCTCGCGATGGCGATGCACGTACTGCCATCACCTCTACGTGGACATTGACCAAACAGTAGTTTTTAAAAGGAGTATTCAAATGACTGGAAAATTCGTCACTGCGGCCATTTTGGGCTTGTCACTGACCACCTTCGCACAGCTGTCTTTGGCTGATTCGGCTGATCCAGACTATGCAGCCAAACAGTGCTACAAGGACAAAAGAAACATAAAAACATGCTGTGAAGAAGTGCTTGATGGAGACAAGAAGGAAATCGCCCAATGCGTCAAACTCGTGACCGACAAGCGCAAAGCGGCAGCAGATAAAAAAGCTGCGGCCACCAAGCAATGATCCAGCGCGGATAAGCGAACAAGCCCATAGTTAGCTTATCCTGGCCTTGCAGGAGCACCGCAAGCTGCGAACGGTGGCAGTGAACCCGCAAACAGCGCATTCAGAACAAGCACAAGCAGCTACAAAACAACGCGGCATTCATACGCCGGGAGCGGGCCTGACCTCCACGGACAGCACGGCGGTTGTGGTGAAGTAGACCGTGTCTTTTCCTTGGATTGCCAGGGGCCGCTGGGGCCCCGGCATGATGCACACAAAGTTGATGCATTCGTGGTTCGTGGCGAACCGTTCGCCGCACAATCGTTGAAACATCCGGAAAGAATCCGCACGGTGTTTGATGGTGGTGTGGCTGTTGGTGATGAGTGCCCCAGTGTTGGCGCGTGGCCCCTTGCGTGCCAGCGAAGGCGATACCAGCGGCTGGCATCTCATGTCACCGCAGGAGCGCCTTGAGCACCAGAGCCAACTCCGCAGCCTCAAGACCCTGGAAGCCTGCCGGGCCTACCAGGCCGAACACCACCAACGGATGCTGGCACGTGCCCAGGCGCAGGGGCAGCCGTTGCGCCTGAATCGCCGCGATTTCTGCGCACATTGGTCGGCTGACAAAGCGCGCCAATAACCCTCCGGCAAGACAAGCATGACGGCCTTTCGTTTGCTGCGCACCCAACCGATCCACCTGATCACGGTGGCACTGGTGGGCACACTGGTGGGTTGGGCTTTTCCGCAGGACCTCAGCTTCTGGCGCAGCATGGCCATCGTGACGGGCTGGATCGGCTCCGGCCTGCTGCTGGCCAGCTTGTTGCTCATGATCCGTGAGCCCTGGCTGGCCGCCAGACTCGGTGGCCTGGAGCCGATGTACCTCTGGCATCACCGCCTGGGCATCGGGGCGTACCTGTTTTTGCTGCTGCATCCGCTGGCCCTGGCGGCTGATGCGTGGCAGGAGTCTGCCGCGCAGGCCTGGTCCGCCCTTGACCCCTGGCAGCAAAGCTGGCCGGTGTGGTTGGGCTGGGGCTCGCTGGTGGGCATGATGGCGGGTTTGATGCTGTCGCTGTCGCCCAGGCTGGCCTATGCCAGCTGGCGCAAGCTGCACCATGTGCTGACACTCTCGGTGCTGCTGGGTGGTGCCCATCTGGTGCTGCTGGGTTTGGAGGCCCCCCTCATCCTGGCCCCGCTGCTGGCCCTGTTTTTCTTGCTGTGGCGCTTGTTGCGCGCCGATTGCGGGCTGGCGGCCCAACCCTATGTGGTCAACCAGGTGACACGCCAGACGCAAGACCTGGTCGAAGTGTCGTTGCGGCCGCTGGCCCGGTCTATCACCGCGCAGCCGGGGCAGTTTGTGGTGGTGGCGTTTTTCAGGGGCCCCGGTTTTCAGGGCTGTGGCGAATACCACCCCTATACCCTGAGTGCCATCGCCCCGGACGGCCATGTGTCGCTGGGCATCAAGGCACTGGGTGATTGCACCCGGCATATTCAAGCTGTTGCGCCGGGTACTGCTGTGCGGCTACAGGGGCCATTTGGCGAGTTCATGTGCGCCAGCGTCGATGGCCCGAGCCTATGGCTGGCCGGAGGTATTGGCATCACGCCCTTTCTGGCCAGATTGCGCAGCGGCCCATTGACCCAGGCGGTGCGGCTGATGTACCTGTACCGCAACCAGGCTGACGCTGCTTACCGGTATGAGCTGGGCGAACTGGCCAGTCATCAGCCCCAACTCAGCCTGCAGCTGGTGGCGAGTGACAAGGGCCTGCCTGATTTGCCTGCCTTGTTGCCCAGCACCGAAGACTTGAAGCATTGCCACTGCTACCTGTGTGGCCCGGCTGGTCTGATCAACGCGGCGGTGGCCGTGTTGCGCCAGCGTGGTGTGCCCACGCCACACATTCACTTTGAACGGTTTGACTTTCGATGATGCGCAAACTCTTCTTCATCGGGACTGGCCTTTTCTGGCTGGCGCTGATCGCGCTGGCGCTTGTGGCCTGGCTGACACCGCCAGCACCCCGGCAGTCCATGCCAGAAAAACCCCACGGTATTGCTCTGGCCGAAGTGCGGTGTACGACCTGAGCGCCTACCTGCCCGAGCACCCGACCCCACCCAGCATCATCCTGCCCTGGTGCGGCAAGGAAGCCACCGAGGCCTACCAAACCAAAGCCAAAGGCCGAGCCCATTCGCCCAGGGCCGACCAGGCGCTGGCCAACTACGCCATTGGGGTGCTGGAGTCCGGCGGGCCGGTAGCCGCTGTGAGTCGTCCAGCCGAGTGATTGTTGGCGCAGGCTTGGTGCAGGCCGTCACCCTGGGGCAGATTCATAGAATCACGGCATCCACAGAACGCCAGCCCATGCACCCGATCCGCCCCCTTCAGCCCAACGACTCCCTGCTTGACCTCACCCACTTGCTGCATCGCGCCTACGCCCGCCTGGGTGCGATGGGGCTCAACTACACCGCTGTCGATCAAACCCCAGAAGTCACCGCCCAGCGTCTGGCTGGCGGGCAGTGTTTTGTGGCCGAAGTGGCTGGCCAGATGGCCGGCACGATTGTGGTGAAGCCGACTTACGACGTGAATGAGTGTGCCTACTTCACCCGGCCCGGTGTCGCCGCTGTTCATCAGTTTGCGGTTGACCCCGCTTGCCAGGGGCAAGGCATTGGGCGAGCCCTGCTGCTGGCCTGCGAGCAGTGGGCACTGGCGCACGGATTTGCCGAGCTGGCCATGGATACCGCCGAGCAAGCGCAGCACCTGATCACGCTGTACACCGGCCTGGGCTACCAGCATGTTGGTTTTGTCCAGTGGTCTGGCAAGGTGTATCGCAGCGTGGTGCTGAGCAAGGGGCTGAAATGAGGCTTTGGAAGCCATTTCTATGAACAAAATTGGCCTCTAGCGCTTATCATACAAGCGCAAACAGCTATCAAAACAATAGTATTCAAGCCCCATGAAACCCACCCACCGCACGCTTCGTTGGCTCAGCGCCGGGCTGCTGGCCGCTGGCTTGGTGTTTGCGGCGTACTGGTTGGGCGCACGCAACGCTTATGAGGCGATTCACCTGAGCAGCGAGCGCCAATTGCAAATCATTGCGCTCGACCTGGAGGCGGTGCTGGAGCGTTATGACACGCTGCCCTATGCCATTGCCCATTTGCCACTGGCCGCACAGGCCCTGGCTGCGCCGACGCAGGCCGCCTTGATCAGCGAACTCAACGACAGCTTGCAGGATTTGCAACGCCAGGCCAAGGTGGCCGCGATTTACCTGATGGATCAGGACGGCAAAACCATTGCTTCCAGCAATTGGGATACGCCAAGCAGTTTCATGGGGCAAAACTTCAGATTCCGCCCGTATTTTCAGGAGGCGATACAGGGCAAACCGGGCTACTTTTACGCCATTGGCAGCACCACCCACATTCCCGGCGGGGCCGCTGCACCAGCGGGCGTGATTGCCGTCAAGATCACCCTGGATGCGTTTGAGAACACCTGGAGCCGCAACGAAGACCCGATTGCGCTGACGGATCGCCAAGGCATTGTGTTCCTCAGCAACCGCAGCGCCTGGAACTACCACAGCCTGCGCCCATTGGAACCGTCGGTGCAGCAAGGCATTGGCCAAACGCTGCAGTACCTGGACAAACAAGTCACCCCGATTGCCAGCCTGGCCGCACCAGAGCGCCAAGGTTTTGGCGATGCCATTGCACGCCCGGTGGGGCGGCTGGGCTGGCAGCTGATGCAGTTTCCGGCGCAGGGCAAGGTGGTGCGGGCGGGTCTGTTGTCGGCTGCGGTGACCTTGCTGTTGTTGCTGGTGGCCGCCGCCATGGCGGTGAGTTATGACCAGCGCAAGCGGCGCTTGCAAGAGCGCAGTGCGGCGCAGCAGGCTTTGAAGCAAGCCGCCGACGAGCTGGAGCACAAGATCACGCTGCGCACCCAGGAGCTGTTGTCCGCCAACGCGCTGCTGGCCAGCAAGAACACCAAGCTGCAACAGACCGATGCCCTGCTGCGCTCGACCCGCAACGAGATGGTGCAAGCCGGCAAGCTGGCCATGCTCGGGCAGATGGCGGCAGGCATCACCCATGAGCTGAACCAGCCACTGACGGCGATTCGGGCCTTTGCCGACAACGCCAGCACCTTTTTGCAGCGCGGCAATCTGCCGCAGGTGGATGAGAACTTGCGCCACATCAGTGCGGCCAGTGCCCGCATGGGCAGCATCGTGTTGCAGCTCAAGGGTTTTGCCCGCAAAAGCCCGCAGGCCGTGCAGGTGGTGGAGGTGAATCACGCCATCGCCTCTGCTGCACGGCTGCTGCAAGGCGAGTTTGAGCGGCTGGCGGTGTCACTGGAGCTGCACACCCCCGAGCTGCTGCATGTGTTGGGCGACTCGGTGCGGGTGGAACAGGTGCTGATCAACCTGTTGCGCAACGCGCTGGATGCGGTGGAGCAGGCCCCGGTCAAAAAAGTGCAGATCTGGCTGGCGGCTGACGCACAACACAGCGTCATCCGAATCACCGACACCGGCTGCGGTTTGCCGGAGGCGGTGGCCAAGCATTTGTTCGAGCCGTTTTTCACCACCAAGGCCAGCGGGCAGGGCCTGGGTCTTGGGCTGGCCATTTCATCGTCGATCGTGCAGGCCATGAATGGCAGCCTGACGGCCAGCAACCTGGCCAGCGGCGGGGCCGAGTTTGTGGTCACGCTGCCGCGTTGCCAAGCACCCACCCCATGAAGGAAATCCCCATGTCCCAGTTCCACGCCATCTTGGTCGAAGATGAACAGGCGGTGCGCCTGGCCACCAGTCAAACCCTGGAGCTTGGCGGCTTTGTGGTGCGGGCTTGCGCCAGTGCCGAAGAGGCCCTGGGGCTGCTGCATGCGGACTATGCGGGCATTGTGGTGACCGATGTGCGCCTGCCCAAGGCCTCTGGGCTGGACTTGCTGGCGCAGGTGATGCAGCTCGATGCCGATCTGCCGGTGGTGCTGGTGACCGGGCACGGCGATGTGGTGATGGCGGTGCAAGCCATGCGCAGTGGGGCCTATGACTTCATTGAAAAACCCTTTGCCGCCGAGCGTTTGCTGGAGAGTTGCCTGAGGGCGCAGGAAAAACGCCGCCTGGTGCTGGAGAACCGGCGCTTGAAACAAGCCTGGGCGGCCCATCCGTCGATGCCTGAGCTGGTCGGCTTGTCACCGGCCATGGACAAGGTGCGTCAATTCATCCGCAACATTGGCCCCAGCCAGGTTGATGTGTTGATCCACGGGGCCACCGGCTGCGGCAAAGAAGTGGTGGCGCGCCAACTGCATTTGGCCAGTGGCTGCAAGGGGGAGTTTGTGGCGATCAATTGCGCGGCCTTGCCCGAGGCGATGTTTGAGAGCGAGATTTTTGGCTTTGAGGCCGGGGCTTTTACCGGGGCGCACAAGCGGCGCATCGGCAAGCTCGAATATGCCCACGGCGGCACGGTGTTTCTGGACGAAATCGAAAGCATGCCGATGGCCTTGCAAGTCAAACTCTTGCGGGTGTTGCAAGAGCGCCAGTTGCAGCGCCTGGGCAGCAACAGCACGGTGGAATTGAGCTGCCGGGTGATTGCCGCCACCAAGCTGGATTTGCGCCAGCTCAGCACCGAAGGCAAGTTCCGTGAAGACTTGTACTACCGCGTGAGTGTGGTGCGCATCGACTTGCCACGCCTGAACGAGCGGCGCGAAGACATTGCGCTGCTGCTGGCGCATTTTGTCCAGCGTGCCGCCCTGCGCTACCAGAAGGCGGTGCCCAGCTGGAGCGCGGCCGACATGGCCCGCTGGCAGTTGCAGGACTGGCCGGGCAATGTGCGTGAGCTGCGCAATTTTGCCGATCAGTTGGTGCTGGGCGTGGCTGACCTGGGCCATGCGAGCCTGCTGACCCAGCCCACGCAGGGTGATGCGCCCGACAGCCTTCCGCAGCGCATGGATGCCTATGAAGCGGCCCTGATCGCTGCGGCCTTGCGTGACGCGGCGTTTAATGTGGCGCAGGCCGCAGAGCGCCTGGGCATCCCCAAAAAAACGCTTTACGACAAACTTAAACGGCACCAGATTTCAACGGATGCCCACTGATTTGTTGCAGTGCAAGGTGCTGAATTCCGCATGAGGCGGCAGAAAAATTCCAGAAATCCGCACACAAGTTTCTGCCCCGTCATCCTTTTGTGGTGAATTTGTCTTTTGTTTTCAATGGCTTAGAAAATGTCGCTGTGGGCTTGGCGCTTGGCACAAAGCGTGCAAGGGGTATATTCAGTCAGCCTTTTGTTGCCAGCGCGGCTCGCAGGAGGCTGTCGGACTATTTTTTTAAATGAGATGGAGACAAACATGACTTTGAAATCAATCCCTTCCACACGTCGCCAGGTCTTGCTGGGCCTGGCCGGTATGGCCAGCCTGGTGCTGGCTCCGGCGGTGCATGCACAACAGGTGTTCATCAATGTGCTCACCGGTGGTCAGAGCGGCATTTATTACCCGCTGGGCGTGGCCTTGAGCCAGGCTTACGGCAAGGTGTTGCCAGCGGCCAAGATTTCCGTGCAGGCGACCAAGGCATCGGCTGAAAACCTGAACCTGTTGCAACAGGGTAAGGGCGAAGTGGCCTTTGCGCTGGGCGATGCGGTTTCGGATGCCTGGAAGGGTGACGTGGAAGCCGGTTTCAAAGCCCCGCTGACCAAATTGCGTGCGGTGGCGGGCTTGTATTCCAACTACATTCAGATCATTGCCAATGCCGAGTCCGGCATCAAAAGCATTGCCGATTTAAAAGGCAAACGTATTTCCGTCGGTGCCCCCAAGTCGGGCACTGAGCTCAATGCCCGTGCGATTTTGAAAGCCGCTGGCCTGACTTACAAAGACTTTTCCAAAGTGGAGTACCTGGGTTTTGGTGAGTCGGTGGAGCTGATGAAAAACCGCCAGTTGGACGTGACGCTGCAATCCGTGGGGCTGGGGGCGGCATCGATTCGTGATCTGGCCATCTCCATCAACATCGTGGTGGTCTCGGTTCCGGCTGATGTGGTGGCCAAGGTGGGTGACCCGGCCTACCAGGCTGCCAGTATTCCGGCGGACACCTACAAAGGCCAGACGGCCGCCATACCGACCGTAGCTATCAAGAACATTCTGGTCACGCACGAAGGGGTGCCCACCGACACGGTCTATGCCATGACCAAATCGATGTTTGACAACATGGACGGCTTGGTGGCGGCACACACGGCGGCCAAAGGCATCGTCAAGAAAGATGCCGCAGTGGGCCTGCCGATTCCTTTGCACCCAGGGGCTGAAAAATACTACCGTGAAGCCGGGCTGCTGAAGTAATCGACGGCCAGGCAGAGAACCCACCATGAGCCAGCCCCACCCCACCCCCCAACAGCCTGCGGATGCCCTTGATCTGGATGCCTTGCTGGACCACAAAGCACCTGCAGGGGATGAACCTGAATTTGATGAACATGGCAAAAAGCGATCTTTAAGCGGCTTTTCGGCCCGCTTGTTGATGCTGTTTGCGCTGCTGTTTTCGACCTTTCAGTTGGTCATTGCCGCCGACTTGGTGGCGCTGTCGAGCCTGCCGATTCGCGCCATTCACATCAGCTTTTTGATCTTGCTGACGTTTATCCTCTACCCGGCATTCAAGAAAAGCAGTTTGTCGTCGGTGGCCTGGTACGACTGGTTGCTGGGCCTGGGTGGCTTTGCCATCGGGTTCTACCATCTGATTTTTGAGGCCGAGGTGATCCAGAACAGCGGCGACCCCAATACCACCGAAATTGTGCTGGGCACGCTCATGATTGTGCTGGTGTTTGAAGGCACGCGCCGGGTCATGGGGCTGGCGCTGCCCATTGTGTGTGGCCTGTTTCTGGCCTATGGTCTGTTGGGCCAATACCTGCCGGGTGACTTGGGTCATCGCGGCTACGACTTCAGTGCCATCGTCAACCAGCTCTTTCTGGGCACTGACGGCATTTATGGCACGCCGACGCTGGTGTCGGCCACCTACATCTTTCTGTTCATTCTGTTTGGCTCGTTTCTGGAGCATGCGGGCATGATCCGCTTGTTCAACGCCATTGCCCTGGGTTTTGTCGGCCACGCCAAGGGCGGCCCGGCCAAGGTGGCGGTGTTGTCGTCGGGTTTCATGGGCATGATTTCGGGCTCGGGTGTCGCCAATGTGTTGACGGTGGGGCAGTTCACCATTCCCTTGATGAAGCGTTTTGGTTACACGCCGGTGTTTGCCGGGGCGGTGGAGGCCACCGCGTCAATGGGTGGGCAGATCATGCCGCCGGTGATGGGTGCGGTGGCCTTCATCATGGCCGAGACGCTGAATTTACCGTATGCCGAAATTGTCAAGGCGGCCATCATCCCGGCGCTGTTGTATTACTTCACCGCCTTCACCATGGTGCATCTGGAGGCGGGCCGCGCCAAACTCATGGGCTTGCCCAAAGAGCAGTGCCCCAACCCGTGGAAACACATGCGGGAGAACTGGTACCTGATGGTGCCGCTGGCGGTGCTGGTGTTCATGCTGTTCCATGGCTTCACGCCCAAATTTGCCGGCATGATGGGCCTGTGCATGACCGCGCTGCTGATTCTGGGGGCGGCCCTGGCGGCGCGAATTCATTCCACCGCCTTCCGGTATGTGATGTGGTTCGGGCTGGGTCTGGGCGCTTCCACGTTTCTTAAATGGGGCATTCAACCGGTGCTGGCGGTGATTGCCGTGCTGGTGCTGGCGTGCCTGTACATCAAAGGGGGCAGAAAAACGCTGCACTCGCTGCGTGATGGCTTGACCGACGGGGCCAAGCAGGCCGTGCCGGTGGGCCTGGCCTGCGGGATTGTGGGGGTGATCATTGGTGTGCTGTCGCTCACCGGTGCGGCCACCAGCTTTGCCGGTGTGGTACTCAAGGTGGGCGACACCAGCGTGTTTTTGTCCCTGCTGTTGACCATGCTGGTGTGCCTGGTGTTGGGCATGGGGATTCCGACCATTCCCAACTACATCATCACCAGCTCGATTGCCGCGCCCGCTTTGCTCAAGCTCGGTGTGCCGCTGCTGGTGTCGCACATGTTTGTGTTTTATTTCGGCATCATGGCTGACCTGACCCCGCCGGTGGCGCTGGCGGCGTTTGCCGCGGCCTCGATCGCCAAGGCTTCCCCCATGAAGATCGGTTTCAAGGCCACCCAGATTGCGGTTGCCGGGTTTGTCATCCCCTTCATGGCGGTGTACGACAACGCCTTGATGCTGCAAGGCAACTGGACTTATGTGGCCGTGGCCTGTGGGGCGGCGTGGTGGTCGGCCACCTGCATGCCAACCTGAGCACGGCACAGCGGGTTTGGTGTGCGATCACGGCAGGCATGTTGGTGTCGGCCTTGCGGCTCACGGATGAGATCGGTTTTGCCATGGCGGCGGTGTTGCTGGTGTGGTGTGTCTGGCGTGCCCGTCAGGGGGCCGTAGCGGCAACGGCCAGCTAGATGGCTTTGCTGGCCGCGCTTTGTTTGCTGGCGGGCAGTCTCCAGGTGGAGCTGCCGGTGGATCGCTTCACCTTGCGCTGGCAGCATTCCATTGAAAAAATCGACTGGGAAGAAGATTACCGGGTTGCGGGGGATTGGCTCTACCTGAGCAGCGCCCGGATTCGTGGCAGCGGCGCGGGGATGGAGCCGCCGCCTGGCTCTTTTTTTGAAAAAGGTGTGTGGCACTACCGCCCCGCACCGGACATGCGCTGGACGCGCCGCTTGCTGCTCACCCGCTCAGAGTTTGCCCTGGACTATGACCTGTGTATGGGCGGTGTCTGCCAACCGCTGTCACACTGGGTTCCCCTCGCGGCAGGCATCACCACCGCTGCCCCCTGCCCGCAGCGCTGAACCTAGGTCGAACCGCGTTGCAGTCGGGAATGGGTGATCAGTGCGGGTTCAAACAGCGCGCACAGCGTGTCCATCAGGGCCTGCGCCTTGGCGCTGTGGTCGCCACCAAAATTGCACACATACACGTCCAGCGTCACTGCACCTTGCTCGGGCCAGGTGTGAATACACAGGTGTGATTCGGCCAGCAGCACGGTGGCGGTGATTCCACCAGGGCCGTGTGTGGTGGCTGGGAAAGTGTGAAAAAGCTGCGCCACGGCTTGTAGTCCGGCATCGCTGACGGCTTGCAGGCAGTGCTGGCCGAGCCGGTGGGCATCACACAGCCAGGCCGACTCGCAAGCGCATTGATGCAAATCAGCGGTCAGGTGCAGGCCTTGCATGGTGTTCGACTAAGAAGGTGATCATGGTGGGTAATGGTATATCTGCAGGCCCCTGGTCGATGCCATCCAGTTAACCGATGGAACATCGGTGAAAGGTTGGTCGACTGGTTATGATGAAGTTGACTTGAGTACACGCTTTTGCAGGTGTTCAAGAACCCTTCAGAATTTTTTTGTTCCATGACGAGTTTTCATGACATCTTCGCCGCAAGCCACCTTTGAACAACAGCTCGTTGACCACCAGGCTGGCTTGCTGCGGTTTGCCCGGTTGCAATTGCGCAATCAGGCGTGGGCCGAAGATGCGGTGTCTGAAACCCTGTTGGCTGCCCTGGCCAAACCTCAGGCGTTTCAGAGCCGCTCCCAGTTGAAAACATGGTTGGTCGGCATTCTCAAACACAAGGTGATTGACATGCTGCGCTTGCATGGGCGTGAGATCAGCACCAGCATGGATGACGACGACTCTGTAGACATGCTGGATTTGATCGGTTTCAAGCCCGATGGTCACTTTGCTGAAATGCCTGCTGAATGGGGTAACCCAGAGCAGGATTTGAGCAGCCAGCAATTCATGAAAATCATGGATGCCTGCGTGGAAAAACTGCCCGCGGCTCAGGGGCGCCTGTTTCTGATGCGCGAGTGGCTGGAGCTTTCAGTTGAAGAAATTTGTAAGGAATTGAACCTGACAGCGACCAATCTCTATGTGCAATTACACCGTGCCCGATTGCGTTTGAGGGAGTGCCTGGAACACAACTGGTTTGCTACCACCCAATAACTGTCATGATTCCGTTGAAGCGCAGCTGTAAAGAAGTCGCCGCATTGATCGTTGCGCGGGAAGACCAGGCCTTGCCCTTGCGCGAGCGTATCGCGCTGCGCTTGCACATGGCTATGTGCGGAGCTTGCCCCAAATTCGAGCGCCAGGTGCTGACCATGCGCAACGCCATGCAGCAGTGGCGTAACTATCAGGAACCGCCGAGCCCGCCTGAATCGGTGACCAAAGATACTCTAAGCTCTTCATGAGAGATGCCACACATTTTTGGCAGTTTAAAAAATAAATATGTAAAAACAAAAACTTGACGTATCATGCGCCACGCATTGTTTATGAAAACAGTGTGTGGTTTGCGGTGAATGTCAGTCTCGCGTCTGCTCTAAGTCTTCTCAGGTTTGGTTGTTGCGGTTTTGGACTCCATCGCGTTTTGAGTTATTTTGAGGAGTCCTTTCATGGGCAACAAACTTTACGTAGGCAACCTGCCTTATTCTTTCCGTGACGAAGACCTGCAACAAGCGTTTGCAGCACACGGTTCCGTCACCAGCGCCAAAGTCATGATGGAACGTGACACTGGCCGCTCAAAAGGTTTCGGCTTTGTCGAAATGGGCGATGACGCACAAGCACAAAACGCTATTGCTGCCATGAATGGCCAGCAATTTGGCGGTCGTGGTCTCGTGGTGAACGAAGCTCGTCCGATGGAACCCCGTCCTCCCCGCTCTGGTGGCGGCTTTGGCGGTGGCGGTGGTGGCGGCTACGGTGGTGGCGCTGGCGGCGGTCGCTCAGGTGGCGGCGGCTACGGTGGTGGCGCTGGCGGTGGCCGTTCAGGCGGCGGCGGTGGTGGTTACGGCGGTGGCCGTAGCAGCTACTAAGCTGAACCAAAGATCTGTCAGGCGCAAGCCTGACGACTCAAAAGGGCTCTTCGGAGCCCTTTTTGTTTGGCTGGTGAGTCATTGCGCCGAATCGGTTTTCCGCGGTTTGCGCGGCCGCCCAGCCAACAATTTGTCAAACCAAGCGTTTGGCAGCATGCGCAACAATTTGGCCACCACGCCCATTTGCCATGGGATCACGCAATAGCTGTCAGCGGCCTCAATGGCTCGCACGGCTTGCTGGGCAAATGCGTCTGCTTGCATCAAAAACGGCATGCGATAACTGTTGTTCTGAGTCAGTGGTGTCGCTATATAGCCAGGGCAGATCGTCACCACTTTGACACCACTGGTGCGCAATTCACCGCGCAAGCTTTCGCAATAGCTGATCACTGCCGCCTTGCTGGCGCAGTAAGCACCATGCCCAGGCAGACCCCGAATGCCCGCCACGCTGCCTATGCCAACCAGTGTGCCGGAACCACGTGCACGCATGGCGTTGATGAATGGGCCAAAGGTGGCCGCAACCCCCATGACATTGGTGGCCAAAATACGTGCCATGACATCCAGGTCCGCGCGCTCAGAAGAATCCACACCCAGGCTGATACCTGCGTTGGCAATCACCACGTCAGGAATTCCCTGGCGTTTCTGGCAGTCTTGTGCCAATGTGGCCATGCTGTCGATGTTGGCAACATCTGCACTATAAAGTTCATAGCTGCTTGCGCTTATTCCATGAGCATCAAGCCACGATTTGATGGTGTCTGTGCGACGCGCCGTCAGGGCCAGACGTGCACCTTTGCGGGCGTAGTGCAAGGCCATGGCCTGGCCAATTCCGCTGGAAGCGCCAGTGATCAAAATCAAGGGTGTCATAAGCATCCGCTTAATGGGTATTGCCAGGGACAAGCTGGCCGCGTACCCGGCCACGCAGCAGCATCACGCGCTCCAGATTGTCATAGTCCATGCTTTCGGCAGTAAAGCGATCTTTGCCACGGGTCAACTCAACCGGTTTGTGGGATTTGACCCGCTCGGTGTTCATGAAGGCGTGCAAGAACTCGCCGTTGAACGTCAGGCTGGGCTGGATTTTGCCTTTGTCATCTTTGATTTCTGCGCGTACCACCTGGGCACTGCCAATCAGCTGCACCTCGGACGCATCACCGTTGGTCACGGCTCGACGTGCGGTAGCGGTGGTCAAGCGACCTTGTTCATTGAATGAGCGAATATGCGCCTGGTCTATTTCAAGCGTGTCGGTATCGGGAAAGTGACGTGCTTCAACCCCCGTGACATCACTTTTGAGTTGGCCGTTGGCCGCATAGGTTTTGACGGCAAACTTGCGCATGACATAGTCTGGCTCGTGTACAACGGCTGCGGCAGGCTCTGGCTGGCTGGGTGTCGGGGTGTTGCGTACCAGCCAGTAAGTGGCCATGGCCAGCACCCCCATCAGCAGCACTGGCAGGTACAAGGCCAAACGTTCCCATAAAGCACGCACGGCATTCATTCCAAGGCCTCTTGCAGCAACTTGGCATAGCACCCACTGGCCACCAACAGCAAGTCACACAGCTCACGCACAGCACCGGCTCCACCGGCCAAACGGGTGATGTGGTGTGCCCGTGCCAGCACATCGGCTTGTGCATTGGCGGGCGCACAGGCCAGTGCGCAGCGTGTCAGTACGGGCAAATCGGGCCAGTCGTCACCCATGGCAGCGGCCTGTGACCAATCAAGCCCGAGTGTTTGAAGTGTGGCAAGGGCTGCAGGGCGCTTGTCTTCGGTGCCATAGTGGGCGTGTTGAATACCTAAGGCCGACAAACGCAGCCGCAGGGGCTTGGAATCACGCCCGGTGATCACCACGGGGGTGATGCCTGCGCGTTGCAACAGCTTGAGCCCATGACCATCAAGTGTGTTGAAGCGTTTGAGGGTTTCGCCATGCTCTGAAAAATACAGGCCACCATCGGTCAGTACGCCATCGACATCGAAAAAAACCACACGAATACCCTGGGCCTTGAGCAACAGTTCGGGGGGGAAGTTCAATGCGGCTTGCATCAGATCACCTTGGCCCGCATCAGATCATTGGTGTTGAGTGCGCCGCACAGCACACCCGTGTGATCTACCACCAGTACACTGGTGATGCAGCGTTGCTCCATCAACTCGACCGCGTCTACCGCCAAGGCATCGGGGCTGATGGTGCTGGGATTGGTGTGCATCACCTGCTCGGCCGTGCAACTGCGCAAGTCAGCGCCTTTTTCAATCAGCCGACGCAGATCACCATCGGTAAATATGCCGCATACCGTGCCTGCTGCATCCACCACAGCGGTCGCGCCCAGACCTTTGGCGCTCATCTCGCGCATGAGTTCACTGAATCCTGCCTGCAGGCCTACGCGTGGAACATGATCTCCACTGCGCATGATGTCACTCACCAAGGTCAACAGCTTGCGCCCCAGAGCGCCACCCGGATGAGAGCGCGCAAAGTCTTCGGCTTTGAAGCCGCGCGCATCCAATAATGCCACTGCCAAGGCATCGCCCAAAGCAAGTTGTGCTGTGGTACTTGCAGTGGGTGCCAGGTTCAGTGGGCAGGCTTCTTTTTCAACACCGCTGTGAAGAAAAACATCGGCATAACGTGCCAAGGACGATTGCGGGTGTCCGGTCATGGCCACCAAGGGGGCCCCAAGACGCTTGATCATCGGCAAGATGGCGGTAATTTCTTCTGATTCGCCACTGTTGGAAATGGCCAGTACGACATCGACCGGTTTGATCATGCCCAGATCACCGTGACTGGCTTCGGCCGGGTGGACAAACATGGCAGCTGTGCCAGTAGAGGCCAGTGTGGCGACAATTTTCCGACCGATATGCCCACTTTTGCCCATACCCATCACCACGACCCGGCCTTTGACCGCCAGCATCAAACCTACCGCCTGGACAAATCCCGCACCTAGCTGGCGCTTGAGTCCGAGCACTGCAGCAGACTCAATGTCCAGTGTTTCATGAGCCAAGGCAAGAGCCCGATCAGGGTCAAACTGAGGCGCAGGGGAGAGCGTAAATTTCATGTTGGCATTCTATCGACCAGACTCCTGACCAGAGTTTGGACTTGGTAGCATCAGGGGGTGAATCCACTTGACCTGACCCTGTTGTACCTGTTGGCTGCCGTGCTGGGCGTGGTGGTTTGTCGTTCCCTGAAATTGCCCCCTATGTTGGGTTATTTGGCGGTGGGGGTGATCATTGGCCCGAATGCCCTGGCGGTGGCTAAAAATGCAGACAGTGTGCGTCATCTGGGTGAGTTTGGCGTGGTGTTTTTGATGTTTGTGATTGGGTTGGAATTTAATTTACCCAAATTGCGCAGCATGCGCAGTCATGTGTTTGGCTTGGGCTTGTTTCAGGTGGCATTGACCATGTCGGTGACCACCGCCGCCAGCATGGTGTTTGCGCTGATGGCTCCCTCTCAGTGGGGCATGGATTGGCGCACTGCGTTGGCCTTGTCCAGCGCCATGGCCATGAGCAGCACCGCCATTGTGGTCAAACTCATGAGTGAGCGGCTGGAGTTGGAGTCCGAACATGGCAAGCGGGTCATGGGTGTGTTGTTGTTCCAGGATTTGGCGGTGGTGCCGCTGCTGGTGTTGATTCCTGCGCTGAGCGCAACACCCGAGCACATGGCTGAAACACTGGTTTGGGCCCTGCTCAAGGCCGCGGCCTTGATTTCTGTCCTGTTGGTTGGTGGCCCGCGTGTCATGCGCTGGTGGCTCACGCTGGTGGCACGGCGCAAGAGTGAAGAGCTGTTTGTGCTGAACTTGCTGTTGGTCACCTTGGGTCTGGCCTGGATGACTGAGCTGGCCGGCCTGAGTCTGGCTCTGGGCTCCTTCATCGCTGGCATGCTGATTTCCGAGACCCAATACAAGCACCAGGTGGAAACTGACATTCGGCCATTTCATGACGTGTTGCTCGGCCTGTTTTTCATTAGCATCGGCATGATGCTGGACTGGCGGCTGGTGCTGGAGCGTTGGCCTTTGGTTCTGCTGTTGATGACCGTGCCCGTACTGTACAAAGCTGTGGTGGTGACGTTGCTCACGCGCGCCTTCGGCTCCACGATGGGTGTGGCTTTGCGTACCGGTCTTTATCTGGCGCAAGCAGGCGAGTTCGGATTTGTTCTGTTGACACTGGCGCAGGCCAACCGGCTGGTACCACCGGAGTTGCTCAACCCGATTCTGGCGGCCATGGTGTTGTCCATGCTGGCCACCCCGTTCATCGTGATGCACAGCGGTGCACTGGTGATGCGTTTGGTCAGCAACGAGTGGCTGATGGAATCAGTACAAATGACCAGCATTGCCCGCAAAGCCATCAAAACCAACAAACACGTGATCATTTGTGGCTATGGCCGTTGCGGACAAAACCTGGCGCGAATGCTCGACAAGGAGCACATTCCTTACATGGCGCTAGACCTGGACCCGGATCGCGTGCGCCAAGCTGCTGCCGCAGGTGACTCCGTGGTGTTCGGCGACGCTGCCCGCTTGCAAGCCTTGATGGCCGCTGGTTTGGCTCGTGCCAGCGCAGTGGTTGTGACCTATCTGGAAACCCACAGCGCCATGAAAGTGCTGGCGCATATCCATGAGCACGCCCCGCAAGTTCCGGTGGTCGTGCGAACCCAGGACGACCATGACCTTGAGGCCCTGCGCCATGCGGGTGCGACCGAAGTTGTGCCCGAAGCTATTGAGGGCTCACTCATGCTGGCCAGTCATGCTTTGGCACTGGTTGGTGTGCCGATGCGAAGGGTGATTCGTATTGTGCAGGAGCAGCGGGATGCTCGATACAAATTGTTGCGTGGCTTTTTCCGTGGTGCTGATGACGGTTCGGTGGATGAATTGAGCCAGGAGCGTCTGAGTTCGTTGAGTTTGACACTTGCTGCCCGTGCGATTGGTCGCACGGTTGCTGACCTGGAGTTGCAGACGCTGGATGTGCGCCTGGTGAGTTTGCGCCGCAGTTCTGGGCAGGTGATGGTTTTGTCAGATGAACTGGAGCTGATGAATGGCGACGCACTGGTTCTAGCTGGTCAGGCTGACAAACTAGAACTTGCCGAGCTGCGCTTGCTGAAAGGTCCGTTCTAGTCCCTTCTGGCCGAACGAGCGACCAGATACTTGACCCGGTAATGGTCAATCAATCCCTGAATGTGCTGATGAGGTGCTTCAGTTTAAAGCCCACCATACTGGGTGGCACTGAGTGGCGAACCATTGTCTGCGGGTTCAAGCACTTGTGTATCTTCATAACCCGTCAAAGATTCGGGCTGACTGATGGGTTGGGCTGCGGTGCGTGCCACTGGTTTGGCTGCCGTACCCGCAGCGACTGCCTGCTGAAAAGCTAACACTTCGTCTTGACCAATCGGCTCAAAGTCGCTCTGTGCTTTTGGTAAATCTCGGCGAACCCGTGGCGCTGGTGTCGTTGTGGGTGGTGCTTTGGTTTCAGGTTGCGGGATGACTTCTGCTTGGAAACTGACACGCCAATACACGGCTTTGACCTGCAAATCATGCTGTTGGGCGGCGGTGGCGGCCATCAAGCGCTCCACATCCATGAATTTCTCGCTAGGGAGATCGTTGGTATTGAGCAAGTCCATCATGATCAAGAACTGACGCCCCCGCACGTCCAGCGACAGCACCTTGAATTTGTATCTGGAGGCCAACACTTCACTGCGCAGCATGACATCGCGCACAACTGCGTACATGTGTTCCCGGCGTTCCTGGCGTTGGATTTTCAGGTCTTCATCCACCGGGGATACGGTTGGGCGCACGGGTGCAGCCTGAGGAGCGTGCGGAGTCAACTCACTCGGTGGAAAGACCGTATGTTGCGGTTGGGCCGGTTTTCTTTTTAGCCAGTCAAAAAACGCCACGATTTACACTCCATTAAAACAAGCAAGTATTATTTGCCAATACAAAAACTAGAAAAGATCACACCCAGCAAATCGTCGGACGTGAACTCACCGAGAATCTCACAGAGCGCATTGTGCGCCAGACGCAGCTCTTCGGCCAATAAATCCAATGCCTGATGGTGAATATCAAGATGCATTTGGGCGGCCTGAAGATGTATTTGTGCAACATGCAAGGCCTGTACATGACGTGTCCGGGCGATAAAAACACCTTCGGTCACGGATTGCCAACCAGCCAATTGCAGTAGACGCTCACGTAAAACATCCAATCCTGAGCCATTTTTGGCAGACAAAAGCAAACCATCACCAGCTTGTGCATGGGTAGCCGCATCTGCTTTGTTCCAAATATCGATGACGGGCACAGATTTTGGTAGTTTTTCGGCCATGAGCCTTGAGATGCGAGCGTCATCCGCTTTGTATTCAGGAGCATCGCAGCGTGTCAAATCATGCAAAAACAGCACGGCATCGGCCTGAGTAATGGCTTCCCAGGCGCGTTCAATGCCAATTTGCTCAACCTCATCCACACTTTCACGCAGGCCAGCAGTGTCAATGACGTGCAGCGGCACACCTTCAATCTGGATGGTTTGTTGCACCTTGTCACGGGTGGTTCCCGCAATGGCCGTCACGATGGCCAATTCAGCGCCTGCCAAGGCATTGAGCAAGGATGATTTACCCGCATTGGGCTGGCCCGCAATCACCACCTTGATGCCTTCGCGTAGCAATGCCCCCTGGCGTGCCCGACTCAGTACCAAATTCAAAGAGTGCTGCAAATTTGAGAGCTGCCCATGCGCGTCAGCCTTGCGCAGGAAGTCAATTTCTTCTTCAGGAAAATCCAGTGTGGCTTCGACCAACATGCGCAGATGAACCAAGGCATCACGCAAATGGTGAATCTCTTGTGAGAATGCGCCAGACAGTGAACGTGTTGCACTGCGCGCAGCGGCTTCGGTGCTGGCATCAATCAAATCGGCAATGGCTTCGGCTTGTGCCAGATCGATTTTGTTGTTCAGAAAGGCCCGCTCAGAGAATTCACCAGGCAAAGCCACGCGCAGATGCGGTAACAGTGGCAAGCCATCATGGCCGACTTGTGCCGCTGCTTGCAAACAGCGGGAAAGCAATAGCTGTAACACCACCGGCCCACCGTGGGCTTGCAGCTCCAGCACATCTTCACCCGTGAATGAATGTGGGCCGGGGAAAAAGATGGCCAAACCCTGATCAATAGGGACACCTTGAGCATCCAGAAAAGCGGTGTAAGTGGCTTCGCGCGGCTTCAGAATACGTGCGCACAGTGCCTGGCTGAGGGCGGTGAGACCTCGCCCACTGATGCGCACAATACCCACCGCCCCGCGTCCAGGTGCGGTGGCAATGGCCAATATCGGATCCTGATGACGTGGCAAACTCACGGCGGTTCAGGCCCGAGGGATTCAGAACTTGGGCAAATGGAACTTTGGCGGCACACCCATGCGCACGTTGATGACCCACTGCTGGGCAATCGACAACACGTTGTTGGTGATCCAGTACAGCACCAGACCCGACGGGAAGAAGAAGAACATCACACTGAAAGCCAGTGGCATGAACCACATCATCTTGGCTTGCATAGGATCAGGCGGGGCCGGGTTCAGCGAGGTTTGCAGCATGGTGGTGAGTGCCATCACCACGGGTAAGATGTACCAGGGGTCTGGTGAAGACAAGTCAGCAATCCAGCCGATCCACGGGGTGTTGCGCATCTCCACACTGGCCAGCAGTACCCAGTAGAGGGCAATGAACACGGGGATCTGGATCATGATCGGGAAACAGCCCCCCATGGGATTGACTTTTTCTTCACGGTAGATGCGCATCATCTCTTGTTGCATCTGTTGTGGATTGTCTTTCAGGCGTTCACGCATTTCTGTAATCCGCGGGTTCACTGCTTTCATCTTGGCCATGCTGGCGTAAGCCTTGGCATTGAGCCAATAGAAAGCAATTTTGAGCAACAGCACCAGCGCCACAATCGCCCAGCCCCAGTTGTTGATGACGGCGTGTAATTGATCCAGCAACCAGTACAACGGTTTGGCCAAAATGGTCAGCCAGCCATAGTCTTTGACCAATTCCAACCCAGGAGTCAGTGACTCCAGCATTTTTTCTTCTTGCGGGCCGGCAAACAAACGCGCCTCAACGGTTTTGCGTGCACCCGGTGCAATCGGTTCCAGAGGGGCAATCATGCCGACGGAGTAAAGGTTGGTGTCTACCTTGCGCATGAACAGGTCACGCTGAACGCCATCTGCAAGCAACCACGCACTGGCAAAGTAATGCTGAACCATGGCGACATAGCCATTGCTGGCGGATTTTTCAATGTCAACCTTGCCCTTTTCAATGTCGGTAAATTCCACTTTCTGGTATTTCTTGGCTTCGGTGTAGACCGCAGGCCCGGTGAACGTGGAGTAGAACGATGATTCGCCCTCAGGTTTGTTGCCGTCACGTACCAATTGCAGATACATCTGTGCATTCACAGTGGCTGCACCGACATTGATCACCTCATGTTTCACTGAAACGGCATAACTGCCGCGTGTCAAGGTGTAGGTTTTGGCCAATTTGACACCGCCTACTTCAGGCGATTCAAAACGCAATTCAAGAGTCTGACTGCCTTCAGCCAGTGTGCGTTCACCCGGCATGAGCGTCATGACCGATTTGTGGGTGGGAAGTGCGGCCCCGACAGTGGCAGAAATCAGGCCCGACTGCGCCAGATAGACGCGGTCTTTGCTGTCATCGAGCAAAACAAAATTGCGGGCTTTATTCGCCATATCGGCATGTTTGAGCAATTCCACTTGCACCAAAGACCCCCCCTCGGTGTCAAAAGTCAGCTTGAACACATCGGTTTGTGCGACCACTTTTTCATGGGCAACCGATGGGGCACTGACTTGAGGGGAATTGGGGGCTGTTGCGCCCGTAATTTGAGCAGGGGTTGCTGCGCTATTTGTAGCAATTGGAACCCCGTTCGAGCGGCTGGCTGAGCCTGCTGGTTTTTGCGCCTGGACGGAAGTTGGTGTTGCTCCAGGGAAAAACGTGGGTTTGCGCCCGTTGTAAACCTGCCATTGATCCCACAGCATGACCAGGGAAAAGCCAAAAATCACCCACAGAATGGTGCGACGAATATCGTTCATGAGGACTTCTTTTGAGTGGAAGAGGAAATCAACCGGGAAAACAAATCAGGCTTGTCCGGGTGGAGAATGTTCGGCACAGGATCAAGCCCGCCTTGACACCAAGGATGGCAACGCCCAATTCTGCCCAGGGTCAAATAACTGCCTTTAAAGGCACCAAAGCGTTCCAGTGCCTGTAGCGAGTACATGGAGCAAGTGGGCTCAAACCGACAGGATGAACCCAGCCAGGGACTTAGCAGCAAGCGATAGCCCCGAACGACACCTATCAAAACGTGTTTGATCATGCCGTTCCCTGCACGGGGTTGGCTGTCGCTCGTGTGAAAAGCTGCTGCAATTCGGTACGCACGGCGGCCTTGAGTGCATTTGATGTGGCGCTGATAAATCGCGTCTTGTCAAAACCGGCGCGCAGCCGCACCACATGAGCGGCAGATTGCAACTCATGCTCAAAATCTTGACTCAACGCGTAAATCTGGCGTTTGATGGTGTTGCGAGTCACTGCGCGTTTAGCCCACCGTTTGGGCACCATGGCACCCATCCAGACATCTTGTAGAGCAAACAAGGGCTGATGTGCGGCCCCTTCAGGTTGCTTGTCCAGTGCCAGGAAATGCAGCGCAAAGTGTGGTGTTCGCGACAGCGTCAAACCCGCCAGCACAGCCTGGAACTGGGGACGGCTCTGAAGACGTTGCAAAACAGGATGCCTTTGCGGAACAGATCAGCAACAGGCCAGACTCACCGTCGATTTAGACGGCCAAGCGCTTGCGGCCTTTGGCGCGACGTGCATTGATCACGGCACGTCCGCCACGGGTTTTCATGCGAACCAAAAAGCCGTGGGTACGGGCGCGACGAATCTTGGATGGTTGGTAAGTGCGTTTCATTTTTAGATAATCCTCAGAGGGCGTATAGGCGACGGGCCCTGCCATGGTCTTCACGCAAGGGCCTTATCGGTGCTCAGTTTTCTCCTGAATAGTTCAGGGGAACCTTGGATTATCGCAAACTTTCAAAGCCATCTAAAAGAAGCCGGATTGAACCCTTGACTTTGGGTCGAACTCGGAGACCAGATTTCGCGTAATGCAGGGTGTGGATAAGCTTTTGATAAATTAGAATATGCGGCGCAGCAATTCATAACTATCCACACCAAGCTGATCTCAAAATGACCGAGGGAATCTCTCCACAACCAGCCTTCACAGAGCTGCAAGCCAGTACTGATTTGTGGCAAGCCTGTATTGACCAGCTTGCTCAGGAATTGCCTGAGCAACAATTTCAAACCTGGATCAAACCACTCACTGCCCAAGTGGCTGACGATCTGTCCAAGGTCACGATTTTTGTGGCCAATCGCTTCAAAATGGACTGGATTCGTGCGCAATACAGCGCCCGTCTGGCCCAGCAAATGGAGCGTCTGACAGGGCAGGCCATTCACCTTGAATTGGCGCTCACACCAAGAGAGCCGATTGCCAGGAGCCAGCCCGCGCAACGGCTCATGCCCATGGCCGCGCCTGACAATGCGGTCAGTCAAGTCGAGCAAGTTGTGCCCGAGCCGCTGAAAAATCGGCTCAATACCATGCTCACTTTTGATGCCCTGGTTGAGGGCAGCGCCAACCGCATGGCACGTGCCGCAGCTATGCATGTCGCGGGTATGCCCGGGCACTTGTACAACCCCCTTTTCATCTACGGTGGGGTGGGTTTGGGCAAAACCCATTTGATGCACGCCGTGGGTAACCAGCTCATTGCTGACCGCCCTAATGCCAAAGTTCTCTACATCCATGCAGAGCAGTTTGTCACCGATGTGGTTAAAGCCTACCAGCGCAAGGCTTTTGACGAGTTCAAGGAGCGATACCACTCACTGGATTTGCTGTTGATTGATGACGTGCAATTCTTTGCCAACAAGGAGCGCACGCAAGAAGAATTCTTCAACGCCTTTGAAGCTCTGCTGGCGAAAAAATCGCACATTGTCATGACCAGCGACACTTACCCGAAAGGTTTGACGGATATTCATGAGCGACTGGTGTCGCGCTTTGACTCTGGACTGACCGTCGCCATTGAACCGCCCGAGCTTGAAATGCGGGTGGCCATTTTGATCAACAAAGCCCAAGCTGAAGGCATTTTTATGCCTGAAGAGGTGGCCTTTTTTGTGGCCAAAAACGTGCGCTCGAACGTGCGTGAGCTTGAAGGTGCCCTGCGCAAAATTTTGGCGTATTCACGGTTTAACCAAAAGGAAATTTCGATTTTGTTGGCCCGTGAGGCGCTACGTGACCTGTTGTCAATTCAGAACCGTCAAATTTCGGTAGAAAACATTCAGAAAACCGTGGCCGACTATTACAAGATCAAAGTGGCCGACATGTATTCCAAAAAGCGTCCGGCCAGCATTGCCCGGCCACGCCAGATTGCCATGTTCCTGGCCAAAGAGCTGACCCAGAAAAGCCTGCCTGAGATTGGTGAGTTGTTTGGCGGGCGTGACCATACCACCGTGCTCCATGCGGTGCGCAAAATTGGCGCTGAGCGCCAGCAAATGACGGAGTTGAACCAACAACTGCACGTGCTGGAGCAAACCCTCAAAGGCTAAGCCAAATGAGTGGGAAAATGACAAGCACAACCTAGATTAATCACCACAAGAGGATGACATGATTGTTCTGAAAGCCCCCCAAGACCAGGTGCTGTCCGTACTGCAAGCGGTCTCAGGCATTGTTGAGCGTCGCCATACATTGCCGATCCTGGCCAATATATTGATTCGCAAAACAGGCAGTTCTTTGCTGCTCACCACCAGTGACCTGGAAATCCAGATTCGTACCACCGCTGATTTGGGCGGCGACGTGGAAGACTTCACCACCACGGTGGGCGCTCGCAAACTGATTGACATTTTGCGCACCATGCCTGCTGACCAAACCGTGTCACTGGAATCGAGTGCCGCCAAACTGATCTTGAAGGGCGGCAAGAGCAAGTTCACCCTGCAAACCATGCCTGCTGAAGACTTTCCTTTGGTGCAAGAGGCGGCCAACTTCGGCCCGGTGTTCAGCGTGCCGCAGAAAACCCTCAAGGCTTTGTTGAGTCAAGTGTCGTTTGCCATGGCAGTCCATGACATTCGTTACTACCTCAACGGTATTTTGTTTGTGGCCGAAGGCCAGCAACTGAGTCTGGTGGCGACCGATGGTCACCGTTTGGCTTTTGCCTCTGCCACACTGGATGTGGAGGTGCCCAAACAAGAGGTGATCTTGCCGCGCAAAACCGTGCTGGAACTGCAACGCTTGCTGTCCGATGCCGAAGGCGCGATCGAGATGCAGTTTGCCAGCAACCAGGCCAAATTCAGTTTTGGGGGCATGGAGTTTGTCAGCAAGCTTGTTGAAGGCAAGTTTCCTGACTACAACCGCGTCATTCCACGCAACCACAAAAACAGCATCATCCTGGGCCGCGCGGCACTGCTGGCCACCTTGCAGCGCACCGCTATTCTGACCAGTGAAAAGTTCAAGGGCGTGCGACTCAACCTGGATCCCGGAACGCTGCGTGTGGCCGCCAACAATGCCGAGCAGGAAGAAGCCATGGACGAGCTGGACATTGATTACGGTGGCGACAGCATCGAAATTGGCTTCAACGTCACTTACCTGATTGATGCACTGGCCAACATGAACCAGGAAATGATCAAAATTGAACTCTCCGATGGCAACAGCTCGGCATTGCTCACCATTCCTGACAATGATCAATTCAAATACGTGGTGATGCCGATGCGCATCTGATGCTGGCCACACCTTCAAATCCGTTGCCCCCTACTTATTCCCAAAGCTCTCCATGACCGAAGAAAACAAGCCCGCCGTACCAACGCAAGCCACTGAGAACACCGTTCACACGGGCGAAAGTACGGTGGACAGCTCCAACTTTCAACCCACCATTGATGCTCATCAAGCAGGTGCATCGGAAGCCTACGGCGAAGGCTCGATCCAGATTCTGGAAGGCCTTGAAGCCGTGCGCAAGCGCCCCGGCATGTACATCGGCGACACCTCCGATGGCACGGGCCTGCACCACCTGGTGTTTGAGGTGGTGGACAACTCGATTGACGAGTCTTTGGCGGGGCATTGCGATGACATTCTGGTCACGATCCACTCCGACAATTCGGTGAGTGTGGTGGACAACGGGCGCGGTATTCCCACCGGTGTCAAGATGGATGACAAGCACGAGCCCAAGCGCAGTGCGGCCGAAATCGCCTTGACTGAGTTGCATGCAGGTGGCAAGTTCAACCAGAACAGTTACAAAGTTTCAGGTGGTTTACACGGCGTGGGTGTGAGTTGCGTCAATGCGCTCTCCAAGATGCTGCGCCTGACCATCCGCCGCGATGGCAAGGTGCACGTGATGGAGTTCAGCAAGGGTTTTGTGCAGAACCGTATCGTGGAGACCCAAAACGGCATCGAAGTCTCGCCCATGAAAGTGATTGGCGAAACCGAGAAGCGCGGCACCGAGGTGCACTTTCTGCCCGACACCGACATCTTCAAGGAAAACAATGAGTTTCACTACGAAATCTTGAGCAAACGCCTGCGGGAACTGAGCTTCCTGAACAATGGTGTCAAGATTCGCCTGAAGGACGAACGCAGCGGCAAGGAAGACGATTTCTCCGGCGCAGGTGGTGTTCAGGGCTTTGTCAACTTCATCAACAAAGGCAAAACGGTGTTGAACCCCAACATCTTCCACGCCATGGGTGACCGCCAGAGCGACCAGAACACCAACATCGGGGTCGAAGTGGCCATGCAGTGGAACAGCGGCTACAACGAACAAGTGCTGTGCTTCACCAACAACATTCCCCAGCGTGACGGTGGTACCCATCTGACCGGCCTGCGCGCCGCCATGACACGTGTCATCAACAAATACATTGACGACACCGAAATTGCCAAAAAGGCCAAGGTGGAGGTCACTGGTGACGACATGCGCGAAGGCTTGACCTGCGTGCTGAGCGTGAAAGTTCCCGAGCCCAAATTCAGCAGCCAGACCAAGGACAAACTGGTCAGCTCCGAAGTGCGTGGCCCGGTTGAAGACATTGTGAGCAAGCTGCTTTACGACTACCTGCAAGAGCGCCCGGCCGATGCCAAGATCATCGTCGGAAAAATCATCGAAGCGGCCCGCGCCCGCGAGGCCGCCCGAAAAGCCCGCGATATGACCCGCCGCAAAGGCGTGCTCGACGGCATGGGGCTGCCCGGCAAACTGGCCGACTGTCAGGAAAAAGACCCGGCGCTGTGCGAAATCTACATTGTGGAGGGTGACTCCGCCGGCGGCTCCGCCAAACAAGGCCGTGATCGCAAGTTCCAGGCGATCCTGCCGCTACGTGGCAAGATTTTGAACGTTGAAAAGGCGCGTTACGAAAAACTGCTCACCAGCAACGAAATCCTGACACTGATCACCGCACTGGGTACCGGCATCGGCAAGGCTGGTGGCTCCACTGGAAATGACGACTTTGATGCGGCCAAGCTGCGTTACCACCGCATCATCATCATGACTGACGCGGACGTTGACGGTGCCCACATCCGCACCCTGCTGCTCACCTTCTTCTACCGCCAGATGCCAGAACTGGTGGAGCGTGGCCACATCTACATTGCCCAGCCGCCGCTGTACAAGGTCAAAGCTGGCAGGGAAGAACTCTACCTGCAAGGCCCGACCGATCTGGACAATTTTTTGCTGCGCGTAGCACTGATCAATGCCACCGTGAACACAGGGGGGGGCAATAGCACCGCGCTCACTGGTGAACCCCTCGCAGAATTGGCACGAAAACACCAGCTAGCCCAAGCAGTAATTGCGCGACTAGCTCACTTTTTAGATGCATCTGCGCTGCGGGCTATTGCCGATGGCGTGGCCTTGAACCTCGACACGGTGGCTGATGCAGAAGCTTCTGCCGCAGCATTGCAAACCCAGTTGCCAGACGCAGAAGTGGTCGGTGAATTTGATGTACGTACCGACAAACCCATTTTGCGCATCAGCCGTCGTTTGCATGGCAACATCAAAAGCAGTGTTTTGACGCAAGACTTTGTGCATGGCGCAGATTACGCGGCACTGGCAGAGGCCGCAAAAACATTCAAAGGCCTGCTCTCTGAAGGGGCCAAAGTGACACGTGGCGAAGGCGATCGTCAAAAAGAGCAAAAAGTTGCTGACTTCCGCGATGCCATTGCCTGGTTGATTGGCGAGGCTGAACGCTCTACCTCGCGCCAGCGCTACAAAGGTCTGGGTGAAATGAACCCCGAGCAACTGTGGGAAACCACCATGGATCCGACCGTGCGAACCTTGCTGCGAGTTCAGATTGACGATGCTATTGAAGCTGACCGCGTTTTCACCATGTTGATGGGTGACGAAGTCGAACCCCGTCGTGAATTCATCGAAACCAACGCATTACAAGCCGGAAATATTGATATTTGACGCAATTCACCTGCTGTCAGATGGCGGTAGGGGTCTGTGCGAGAATGCAGTCTTGTTTTTAGACAAGTGCGGCTGTAGCTCAGTGGATAGAGTATTGGCCTCCGAAGCCAAGGGTCGTGGGTTCGATCCCCGCCAGCCGCACCATCTCTCTCAGGCACATTGAGCCACACCGGGAGAGCCGCGATTCGCGCCTGCAACGCCAAATAAGCGGATATTTGAAGATACCCATGAGCACATTTGATCCTGATGCATTGGAATGCCTGGCGGCCATTGTGGAAGAAGGCGGCTTTGAGCGTGCAGCGGTGCGATTGTCAATCACCCAGTCGGCAGTGTCGCAGCGCTTGCGTTCGCTGGAGGTGCAGGTCGGGACGGTGCTGATTGTGCGCAGTCGCCCTTTGAAGGCCACCACCGCCGGGCGTTTGCTGCTCAAACATGCCATGCAAATGCGCTTGTTGCGCGCTGACCTGGAGCGTGATTTGAAAGACATGGCTCCCGGCGTAGCTGGCATGGCGGGAGAAGAGGAACGTATCTCCATCGCCATCAACGCTGACAGCATTGCCACCTGGGCTTTGCCCGCCTTGGGCTCATTGGCGCATCAGGGATTGGGGCTGGAGATCATCACCGATGATCAGGACTTTACCTTTGAGTGGTTACGTGAAGGACGAGTGCTGGGCTGTGTCACCACCTTGCCAGCAGCACTTCGCAGCTGCAAAGTGGTTCCGCTGGGCACGATGCGTTACGTTGCAGTGGCGCAAGCTGATTTTGCTGCCGAGCGATGCCCAGAGGGGCTGACAGCTCATAACTTCAGCAAACTGCCTTTTATTGCGTTTAATCGAAAAGATGATCTGCAGTCTGAGTTTGTGGCCCATGCGTGTGGGCTCAAGCATGTGTCACTGAGTCAAATGTATGTGCCCAGCTCCATCGGCCAAGTGCGTGCTGTGATGGATGGTTGGGGCATCAGTGTGTTACCGGAACTGCTGGTGCGCGAGTATTTACGCTCTGGGGCGTTGATTGATCTGATGCCAGGACAGGTGCTGCCAGTGGCCCTGTACTGGCACTGCTGGAATCTGGAGTCTGCGGTGCTTGATGCTTTGACGCAAGCACTGAAAACAGCCGCAGACATAGTTTTAACTCATACAAAAACAGCCTGATAAGCCTTTCTGGCATTGCGCAAGGCGCTATCAAATTTAAATATATGAAGGTTAGCGAACGATCAGTACGGGCACTTTGCAACTGGCCAGCACTTGCGTAGCCACGGATCCCACCACCAGATTGACCAAGGCACCGTGGCCGTGAGAGCCCATCACTACCAGGTCAAATTTACCTTCTTCGGCCATTTTTGCAATCAGCTCACCTGGCTTGCCGGTTTTCCAACTGCACTTGGCCGTGACACCGTGACGCTCCAGAAATTTCGTGACCGGACCCATCACACGTTGACCTTCATCTTCGTAGTATTTGTGCACCAGCTCTTTGCCGAGAGCGGAGCGCGCCTGGGTTGGCAGTACCAGTTGTGCGGTGAAGGCGGTGTACTCGTTTTTGCTCGAGAACAATTCGTGCGCGGCCAGATAAGCCAGCATTTTTTTGGTGTAGCTACTGCCATCAACGGCCAAAAGAATCTTCATGGGGAACTCCTAATAAAGGGTTGTCAGTTTACCTAAAGGTAGCTTTGATGTGTAGCCTGAAGTCAAGAAACAGTCAGTCTTGCAAGGTGACTTGCATCTAGAGTGCAGAATGGGTCTGTTCATGACTACGGGTGGAATTCTATGGATGGGTATTCATGCCATATCCCTGTTGCTGGTCATTCCTGAGGGTATCAAGATGGCGATGCAGACGTCGCACTGTTTGTTGAAACAAGCAGACATAAAAAAGGCCACTGGAAGCAGTGGCCATTTCCGTGCAGGATCGCGGGATGCTTTATCCGTTTAGACGCTGCTGCAGTGCGTCTTTGGTGTCAATCAGTTCTTTGGGAAGATGGTGGGCCAATTGCTCAAAATGAGCGTCGTGTAATTTGAATTCCTCAGCCCAGGCACTCTTATCAATGCTGGTGACGGTGTCGAATTGCTCTGCAGTAAAAGGCAGGCCAGTCCAGGTCAGCTCATCAAACAAGGGGGCAACGCCAAACATGGTGTCAACACCTTGGGCCGTGCCTTCAATGCGGTCAATCATCCATTTCAGCACGCGCATGTTGTCCCCATAGCCGGGCCAGACAAACTTGCCGTTGGCTCCTTTGCGGAACCAGTTCACACAATAAATCTTGGGCAAGGTGTGACCCAATTCTTCGAGCTTGTGCTCCATGTCCAGCCAATGCTGAAAATAGTCACTCATGTTGTAGCCGCAAAACGGCAACATGGCAAACGGGTCTCGGCGCACCACACCCATTTGGCCGACTGCAGCCGCAGTGGTCTCGGAGCCCATGGTGGCGGCCATGTACACGCCCTCCATCCAGGTGCGGGCCTCAGTGACCAGTGGCACGGTGGTGGAGCGGCGGCCGCCGAAGATGAAGGCATCAATGGCCACGCCAGCGGGGTTGTCCCATTCAGGGTCAAGTGCCGGATTGTTGCCTGCTGCCACTGTGAAGCGGGAGTTCGGATGTGCTGCTTTGGCTCCGGTCTGTTTGGCGATTTCGGGAGTCCAGTCGTTGCCCTGCCAGTCGATCAGGTGGTTTGGCACGCCACCACCGTCTTGCTCCATACCTTCCCACCACACGTCGCCATCATCCGTCAGCGCCACGTTGGTGAAAATTACGTTTTTGTCCAGACTGGCCATGCAATTCGGATTGGTGTGGAAGTTGGTGCCCGGTGCCACACCAAAGTAACCGGCTTCGGGGTTGATGGCGTACATCTTGCCATCGGCATGTGGCTTGACCCAGGCAATGTCATCACCGATGGTGGTGACTTTCCAGCCGTCGAAGCCAGCGGGCGGCACCAACATCGAGAAATTGGTTTTGCCGCAGGCACTTGGGAAAGCCGCGGCCACATGGTACTTTTTGCCTTGTGGGTTGGTGACACCCAAAATCAGCATGTGTTCGGCCAACCAGCCCTGATCGCGCCCCATATTTGATGCAATGCGCAATGCAAAACATTTCTTGCCAAGCAAAGCGTTGCCACCATAACCTGAGCCGTGGCTCCAGATTTCTTTTGTTACAAGGCCATTTCACATCAGCCTGACCGGCTTCCAACGGTGCACCCACAGTATGCATGCAGGGCACAAATTCGCCATCGATGCCCAGCACGTCATAAACAGCTTTGCCCATGCGGGTCATGATCTTCTGGTTGACGGCCACGTAGGCGCTGTCGCTCAACTCAATCCCGATATGTGAAATGTGCGAACCCAGTGGGCCCATGCTGAACGGCACCACGTACATGGTGCGCCCTTTCATGCAACCATCAAACAGCGGTTGCAGTGTGGCGCGCATGTCAGCGGGGGCCATCCAGTTGTTGGTCGGACCAGCATTTTCTTTTTTCTCGCAGCAGATGAATGTGCGATCTTCTACACGGGCTACGTCACTGGGGTCTGAGCAAGCCAAAAAGCTGTTAGGCCGTTTGGCTTCGTTGAGTTTGATGAACGTGCCAGCATCTACGAGCTGTTGGCAGAGTCGGGCGTATTCTTCGTCGGAGCCATCGCACCAGTAAATATTGGCGGGCTTGGTCAGCGCTGCCATTTCTGCCACCCAGGCGATCAATTTGGTGTTTTTGACAAAACTAGGCGCGGTTAAATTCAGATTTGGCATGGCAGATGAGTCCTCTCGATGTTATAAAAAAGGCAGAGTAGCGAGCCCTCTTGGTTCCGGGCCATACAACTCAATCCTGCGATTTTAGAGACAGTGCCTAGCAGTTACCTGACGGTTACAGCAAAAATTGGCCGTCTATTGACATAAAGCAAGTTGGAAAATGCAGCATTCATTGGCGGCGTTATTGCACACATTGCGCGTCCAGGCCAGCGACTTGCAAGGCAGTCATCACATCGGCAATGTGCTGAGGGCCACGGGTCTGGATCACCAGTTCGATTTCGACGTTTTGCGCAGCTAAGGTAGTGAATGCCCGTTGATGATGCACCTCGTTGATATTGGCTCCGGCGGATGCCACTGTGGCAGTGATCAAGGCCAGCGTGCCGGGCACGTCACGGGCACTCACCTTCAGGCGCGCCAAGCGGCCAGCGCGCACCATGCCACGCTCAATGATGGCAGCCAGTAGCAGCGGGTCGATATTTCCTCCGGACAGCACCAGCCCCAGCTTTTTGCCTTTGAAGCGATCAGCACATTTCAACAGTGCGGCCAATCCGGCTGCTCCGGCACCTTCGACCAGTGTTTGTTCTACTTCAAGCAACATCACATGAGGCTGTGAACTGCAGGTTTTCAAACTTTAAAAACACCTGTGCCCCGGTGATATCCGACAAAGTGTGTGATGCCACGCAAGGTGTTCGTAACACGTGAGCTTGCAAACGCTGGGCAGCGCATTCAATAGCAGCTAATTCAAACATTTCCAAGCTCCAATACGCGCAATATCCCCCAAATGGGGGATAGACAAACCTGAGTAACGATCCCAAAATGAGTCGCAAAGATGCAGGTGAGGGCATCTATTTCATCACGACACCCATCATCCTTCACACTTGTTATGACCCAACAACAACGCACAAAAATTTGGACTAGCTGTTCAAGTCCGCATGTTTGCGCAGGTTGTTGCGCTGTGTCCTAACCAGTTTTTGATGAGGTCTCTTGCCTGCATGACAAAGCTCCAGTCACCCCCCCGCCGCTGGCCCACCGCGCTTCAGGAAAAATTGCGCAGCGAAGTGCTTGAGCTTTTGGTTTGCGATGCCTCTTTATCTGACGTTCTGAGGGTTCTCTCCCAAGGTATTGTCGGTTTGCAAACTGGTTTGAGCTGTGCTGTTTTGCTGCTTGAACAAGCTGCGGATGGCGCAACCGCCTGCCTTAGGCTGGGGGCCAGCGCCAATTTGCCTGCTTATTTTGTTTCGGCTCTGGATGGTCTGCAAGTGGCCCGTGGCCATGGTGTTTGCGCCACCGCTGCATTTACCGCCGAACGAGTGATTGTGAGCGACATCAGTACTCATCCTTGTTTGGACAAGTACCGTGAATTGGCAGCGCGTGCTGGGCTGGGAGCCTGCTGGTCAGAGCCCATGCTGGCTGCTGGTCAACAAGTCGTGGGCGTGTTATCGGTGTACCACATTACTCCACAAAACCCACATGAGCTTGATCTGGTTACCTTGGCACAACTGGCCAAACTAGCCAGCTTGGCGGTGGTGCAACGTCGTGCCGCCCTGCAACTGCAAGAGAGTGAGGCCCGATTTCGGGCCCTGGCCGAGCACACCTCAGAGGCGATCTTGGTGCACCGACATACACACATCGTGTATGTCAATCCGGCGGCGATCAAACTGTTTGGTGCCCAAACGGCACAGGATTTGCTGGGTACTTGTACCACTGACCGGATTCATCCTGATCATATGGCTCAGCAACTCAAGCGCTTGAGCAACATCATCAGTCACCGTACCACCATGCCGCTGGTTGAGTCGCGTTTTCTGCGGCTTGATGGCACGTCGGTGGAGGTCGAAGTGCAAGGCACCGCCATCGTGTTTGATGGACAGCAGGCTGTGCATGTATCCATTCGTGACATCACCAAACGCAAGCTCAATGAGCACAAACTTAAAGTCGCTGCCAGTGTGTTTGGGCATGCTCTTGAAGGTATTGTGATCACGAAAGCGGACGGTACCATCGTGGAGGCCAACCAGGCTTTCACCCGTATTACGGGTTATTCGCACGATGAGCTCATGGGGCAAAATCCGCGTTTACTTGGTTCAGGACGCCACGACAAAATGTTTTACACGAATTTTTGGCAAAGCCTGATCAAGCAGGGCCAATGGTCAGGTGAGTTGTGGAACCGCCGTAAAAATGGCGAAGTGTATGTGCAACTGCAGCATATCAGTGCCGTGAAAGACGACCGGGGCCAGACGACCCACTTTGTAGCACTGTGCTCTGACATCACCAGTCGCAAGGCACAAGAAGCCAAGCTTGACAAGTTGGCTCACTTTGACACCTTGACCGGTTTGCCTAACCGACGACTCAAGGCAGACCGCTTACAACAAGCCATGGCGCAAACGCTGCGCCGGGGCTTGCGCTTGGCTTTGGTGTACATTGATCTGGATGGTTTCAAGGCCATCAACGATACCCATGGTCACGCGGCTGGCGACCATCTGTTGGTCAGTTTGGCACAACGCATGAAGCAAGCCCTGCGAGATGGTGATACGTTGGCACGTATTGGTGGTGATGAGTTTGCTGCCATCCTGGTGGATCTGGAGCACGAACAGGAAAGTGATCCGCTATTGCAACGATTGCTCAAAGCGGCCAGTGAACCGGTGTATTTGGGTGACTTGCGTTTACAAGTTTCTGCCAGCCTGGGCGTGACGTTTTATCCACAGGTGCAGGATATGACATCAGAAGACTTGCTCGAACAGGCCGACCATGCGATGTACCAGGCTAAGCAAGCGGGTAAAAACCGCCACCATGTGCACGGTTATGCCTATCCACGTGGGCTATTTGTTTGAACCAGATCCACCTGGTGCGCGGGTTTGCGGCCACAGGTTGATGCCTCCTTCAATCGCATGCTGGTCAATGGCGGCCAGCTCGGAGGTGCTGAAATCCAGCTTTTGCAGCGCACCCACCAGCTCAATGATCTGTGCGCTTGAGCTGGCCCCAATCAGAGCGCTGGTCACACGGGCATCACGCAACACCCAGGCCGTGGCCATCTGCGCCAGACTTTGACCACGCGCCAGCGCCATCTCGTTCAGTGCCCGCACATGTTTCAGGTTACTGTCACTTAAAAATTCAGGCTTGAACGATCCTCCACCGGGACGATTGATGCGGGCATTGCTTGGCACACCGTTCAAATACTTGTCGGTCAGCAGTCCTTGCGCCAGTGCACTGAAGGCAATGCAGCCCATGCCGAGTTCACCCAGAGCATCGAGCAGGTCTTCCTCAATCCAGCGGTTGAGCAGACTGTATGACGGCTGATGGATCAGGGCTGTGATGCCCATGGAACGCAAAATGGCGTGAGCTTGCCGCGTCTGGCTGGCCGAGTAACGACTCACGCCCACATACAAGGCCTTGCCTTGCTGCACGGCTGTGGCCAGCGCACCCATGGTTTCCTCCAGGGGAGTGTCGGGGTCGAAGCGGTGACTGTAGAAAATATCGACATAGTCCAGACCCATGCGCTGGAGACTTTGATCCAAACTGGCCAGCACGTACTTGCGCGAGCCCCCCCCCTGGCCGTAGGGACCAGGCCACATGTCATACCCAGCCTTGCTGGAGATGATCAGTTCATCGCGCAAGGGTTTGAAGTCACGCTTCAGATGCGTGCCAAAGTTGGCTTCGGCACTGCCATAGGGGGGGCCATAGTTGTTGGCCAAATCAAAGTGGGTGATGCCCGCATCGAAGGCCGTACACAACATGTCACGCTGGGTGGACAAGGGTGTGGCATCACCAAAGTTGTGCCACAACCCCAGACTGATGGCCGGTAATTTCAGGCCACTCACACCGCATCGGCGGTAGGGCATGCTGTCGTAACGGGTAGAGTTGGGTTGGTAATTCATGGTGGTGTGTCAAGAGAAGTGGTGGGTCAAAATTTTCGGCTCAAAAAATCAGCTTGTTTTGTTGCTGTAAAAAAGCGGTTGCCGAAGCTAATGGCAAAGGGTGACTGATGAAATAGCCTTGCACCTCATCGCAACCCTCGGTGCGCAAAAGTGCCAGCTGGTCTGCAGTTTCAACACCTTCTGCAATTGTGCCAAGCCCCAGGCTGCGTGCCATGCTGATGATGGCCCGGACAATCGCCAGATCATCGGCATCGTCACAAATGTCACGCACAAACGACTGGTCAATTTTGAGTTGCGATACAGCGAAGCGTTTGAGATAACTCAGTGACGAATAGCCCGTACCAAAATCATCTATTGACAAGTGCACGCCCAGCTGGTGCAACTGCACCATCATGTTCATGGCTTCACTGGGGTCTTGTTGGGCGACGCTCTCGGTGAGCTCAATCTCAAGCCACTGTGCGTCCAAATTCGCCTGCAGCAAGGTTTGACGCACAAGCTCAGGAAAATTGGCTTGACGAAACTGCACGGCCGACACATTCACCGCCATGGTGAGCGCACCCAGACCCATGCCTTGCCACTGCTGAGCCTGGGCCACAGCAGTTTCCAGCACCCACAGGCCGATTTGCACAATCTGGCCACTGCGTTCGGCAACAGGAATAAATTCAGCGGGTGACACCCGTCCCAGATCAGGATGTTGCCAGCGCAGCAAGGCTTCCATGCCGGTCACCTTGCCGGTGCTCAAAGACACTTGGGGCTGATAGTGCAATTCAAGCTGTTGGCGTTCCAGGGCGCGACGCAATTCGTTGTCCAGCAACAGGGCGCGTGCGGCATCCACCTGCAACTCGGCGGTAAAAAATTGATAACTGTTTCGGCCGGATTTTTTGGCCAGGTACATGGCCACGTCCGCATGTTTGAACAAACTTTCGGCATCGCGACCATCTTCTGGGCACATGGCAATGCCAATCGATGGTGTCACCGTCAGCTCATGCGATTCCACCGTCACCGGGACACAAATCGCCTGCAACAATTTTTGCGCTACCAGCGCAGCTCCTTGTGCTCCGGTTTCAGGCAGCAACAAAATAAATTCGTCACCACCCAAACGCGCGACGGTATCTTGTTCACGAACTGTTGCCTGCATGCGTTTGGCCAACGTGATCAACAAAGCGTCTCCTACCCGATGACCCAGTGTGTCGTTGATGTTTTTGAAATGATCCAGATCCAGAAACATCACGCACAAGGCATCTTTGCGTCGATTCGCCTCACTCAGAGCCTGGGTCATGCGGTCATTGAGCAATGTGCGGTTGGGTAGCCCGGTGAGTGCATCAAAGTATGCCAACTGAGACACATGTGCTTCAGCCAGTTTTCTCGCTGTGACCTCGTGCGAAATCACGATAAACCGGGGCGGTTGACCTGTTGCCACGGTTTTTCTGGCCACCGACAATTCGAACCAATGTGGCCCATCGGGCAAAGACAGCATCAACTGTTGTCCATTGGAAAACCCGTCTTGCTGAGCCTGCGCCAAGGCTGCCAGAACCACTTGAGCCGCCTCTTCCGGCATGACTTGAGTGACCGTTTTGCCTACCAAATCTGATGCAGCCAGCAACGGGGACTGTGGTGTGTGGCAGGTGTAGTAATGGCCGTCCAGCCCCATTTCAAACAACAGATCAGGGATGGCATCCAGTGTGGCGGCCAGTTGTCGTTTGGACTCCTGAATGTCCAGTGTGCGTTCGCGCACCTGACGTTCAAGATCATTGCGCAGCAGCAACTGGCGGATTTGCAATTTGGCCAGATAGGCCAACAGCAAAGAAATCAACAACCCAGCACCGGCTTTGTAGGCAAAGCCTAGCGGGTCGCTCCAGCCATGCTTGGGGGCTACGCTCAGCGTCCACCCGCCATTGGGCACCGAAAAACTTTTGCGCACCGGCTCAATCAATGGCAGCGCACTGGATTGGGTAATGATCTGAACCTTGCCGCTCTCGGGGATCACGCGCCAGAGTTTGTACTCAAAACCACGTTGCACCAACTCGGGTAAGCGTACCGCATCCAACGCCTGAGGCAATTTGAGCACCACGTTGACAAAGCCCCAGAAGGCGGCCTGGTCTTCAGGCTGATCCATAAATACCGGTAGCCGTGCCACCAACCCCATGCCTCCCTGGCGCAACTCCAATGGCCCGGCCAGTGTGAGCTGGCCCGTGTTGCGCGCCAGCAGCGTTTCAGCCCGCATCACCGGATCTTGCAACAGATTCAGCCCGATGGCTTTCTCGTTTCCCTCAAGGGGAATGGCATGGCTGATGATGCCGCCAGGGGCCTGGATCAAGACCGAAACACCTGGGTAATTGGGCAACATTTTGCTGGCTGCTGACTCAAAATTGAGCACTGGCCCCTGCGCTTGCTGCACCAGTGCAGCCATGGTGTAGACCGCAGACAAGGCCCGATCCAGGTGATTGACCGCTTCATTGGCGCGGTCACTGGCCAGTGCGTAGGCTTGCGCACGTGCCGCACCAATTCGGCTGCCCTCCAACTGCCAGATCATCGTGGCGCTCACCAGTGTTGACAGAAAAAAAACCAGCAGCACCACCCATTTCGGGCTAGTCAAAAACTTGGTCAACACATGGGGAACAGTCATGAATACATTGTGTCAGGACTTGCGAGGCTGTACTGATGCGCAGGTTGGACATCAATTTGACATATTGCCTTATTAAGGTCACGGCATTCAACAGAGGAGTTACCTGTGATGACCGCCATCCGTATCCATGCACTCAGCAAAACATTCATCAGCGGCCGAAAAGCGCTGGATGATGTCCATTTAGACATCCAAACCGGTGAAATGGTGGCCCTCATTGGGGCCTCTGGTTCGGGCAAATCAACCTTGCTCAGGCATATGGCCGGGCTCATGGCCGGGGACGCTGCTGCACCTGGCTTGATTCAAATCCATGGCAAAACAGTCCAGCAAAACGGCAAGATTGCCAGCAATATTCGTCAAATACGCGCTGACATCGGCTTTGTTTTCCAGCAGTTCAATCTGGTGGATCGGCTCCCGGTGATTGTCAATGTGCTGGCGGGCACCCTGCACCGTGTGCCCTTGTGGCGCAGCCTGTTGCGCTGGTTCACACCGGCCGAGGTGTGCTGTGGTGTCGAGGCCTTGAAGCGGGTGGGCATCGCGGAGTGCTGCGCCCAGCGCGCCTCCACCCTCTCTGGCGGACAGCAGCAACGTGCGGCCATTGCCCGCGCCATGGTGCAAGGGGCCAAAGTGATTCTGGCTGACGAACCCATTGCTTCGCTCGACCCCGAATCCTCCCGCAAGGTGATGGACATCCTGGCACGGGTCAACCGCGAAGACCAATGCACCGTGGTGGTGTCTTTGCACCAGGTCAATGTGGCCATCAAATACTGCCCGAGAACCGTCGCCCTGCACCATGGCCGCGTGGTCTACGACGGCCCCTCGGTGGCGCTGACCCCGGCCTTGCTGCGCGAGCTTTACGGCGCTGAGGCTGACGACATCTTGTCATTGGGTGACCACATCACCAGCCTGCAAGACAAGCCCATTCGTGTCATGCCGACTTCCGCATGGCCGACACCGATGGCCATTGCGGCTTGAAAGCAAGACCCCATTCCCCCCTGTTCTCCAACCCTCTTTTGAAGGAACTCACATGTTGAAAAAATTACTCGCTGGCCTGACCGCCGCTGTGGCAGTGGCCACCACACCGGTGGCTGCACAAGAGCTCAAAGAACTCAATTTCGGCATCATCTCCACCGAATCGTCACAAAACCTCAAGTCTGACTGGCAACCGATTCTGGACGACATGAGCCAAAAGACCGGCATGAAGGTCAACGCCTTTTTTGCCCCGGATTACGCCGGCATCATCGAAGGCATGCGCTTCAACAAAGTGCACGTGGCCTGGTTTGGCAACAAATCGGCCATGGAAGCGGTAGACCGCGCCAGTGGAGAAGTGTTTGCCCAGATGGTCAACGCCGATGGTTCGCAGGGCTACTACTCGCACCTGATCGTGCACAAAGACAGCCCGCTCAAGTCGCTCGACGACATGTTGCAACAAGGAAAAAACCTGTCTTTTGGCAATGGTGACCCCAATTCCACCTCCGGTTTCCTGGTGCCCAGCTATTACGTGTTTGCCCAGAACAAGATCGATGCCAAGACCTTCTTCAAACTCAGCCGCAGCGCCAACCACGAATCCAATGCCCTGGCCGTGGCCAACAAACAAATCGATGTGGCCACCAACAACAGCGAAAACCTGGACAAGCTCAAAGAGCGCTTGCCAGAGAAGTTCAATGAGATCCGCGTGATCTGGACTTCGCCATTGATTCCGCTCGACCCATTGGTGATCCGCAAAGACCTGCCCGAAGCCACCAAGACCAGAGTGCGTGAGTTTTTCTACGCCTATGGCAAAAACGGCCAGCAAGAAAAAGACCGGCTGTTCAAGCTGTCCAAGCTCTCCGGTTTCAAAGCCTCGACCAACGCCCAGCTCACCCCGATTCGCCAACTGGAACTGTTCAAGACCCGCAACAAGTTTGAGGCCGATGCCACGCTGGCTGCGACCGACAAACAAACCAAGCTGGCCGAGATCGACAAGCAATTGGCCGCGCTGGGCAAGGTGCAGTGATGCGGCTGGCACCTCAAGCAAAACCCAACTTTTTTGAGGTGCAGGCATGAGCGCACCCGTGGGCACGCCGGCCTTGTCCGCCGTGCCGCCTCTGAAAATACCTCGCACCAGCGTGATGAGCCTGGTCGCTTGGGGCGTGTTGCTGGCCTTGCTGGCGGGTTCATGGAAAGGGGCCGACATGCGGCCTTTCGATCTGCTGCGCGATGCGGGCAACATGGCCACCTACGCGGCGGACTTTTTTCCGCCCAAATTCAACGACTGGCGCACCTACCTGCAAGAGATGGTCATCACCGTGCAGATCGCACTGTGGGGCACCGGGCTGGCGGTGGTGTTTGCCGTGCCGCTGGGGCTGCTGTCGTCTTCCAACATCACCCCGTGGTGGGTTCACCAGCCGATTCGCCGCCTGATGGACGCGGCCCGCGCCATCAATGAAATGGTGTTTGCCATGCTGTTCATTGTGGCCGTGGGCCTGGGGCCATTTGCCGGGGTGCTGGCGCTGTTTGTGCACACCACCGGCATTCTGTCCAAGCTGTTTTCTGAAGCCGTGGAGTCGATCGATGCCCAGCCGGTGGAAGGCATTCGCGCCACCGGGGCCAATGCGCTGGAAGAAATTGTCTACGGCATCATCCCGCAGGTGCTGCCGCTGTGGATTTCGTACTCGCTCTACCGGTTTGAATCCAACGTGCGCTCCGCCTCGGTGGTGGGCATGGTCGGGGCTGGCGGCATTGGCGTGATTCTGTGGGAAATCATTCGCGGCTTTCAATACGCCGAAACCTGCGCGGTGATGATCATCATCATCGTGACCGTCACGGTGATCGATGTGATCTCGGCCCGCATCCGCAAGACGCTGATTTGAATTTTCAAGGCGCTACATAGTTAATAGCTTGTTACGCTTGTTTTATAAGCGCCAGATGCCTATATCGCATCCAACATTCGCGGCTTTCGCCGCTCCTACGGAACCCAGGCTGTTGTAGGAGCGGCGGTAGCCGCGAAGGATTTGCTGCATATTTAATAGCTTCTTGCGCTTGATTGATGGGCGCTAGAGGCTGATTTGGCAAGCCTAAAGTGCCGCCCTCACCAGGAAATCCGCCAGCTGGTGGCCCGCATCGGCCAGTGCGCTTTGGTTGATGATGGTGCAGTGCGCATGTAACTTCGGGATCAGCGCGTTGCGTGCCAGCCTGTGAGCCACTTCCAGCGGGGTCTCGCGGCTGCGTTGGGCCAATCGCTCAGCAAGCTGCAGGGGGTCGGCCTCGATCTGTACCACCCGCAGCTGCGGTGTCAACGCCAGCGTGTGGACATGCTCGCGTGAGCCATTCACCACCACCACCCGGCCCGCCGCCACATCGTTGGCATAGTTGGCGTGAATGCCATAGCCAAAGCCATGCGCTTGCCACTGCCACGCCAGGCCTCCGGTGGCGGCCAGGTGGGCAAACTGCTCGTGCGACACCGGGTCATGGTCTGAGCCCTGATGCTGCTCCCGGGTGATCATGCGCCTGGCAAACACCACCTTGGGGTTGCCTTGCAGATGCGCTTGCGCCCAGTGCATCACGCTGTCTTTGCCCGCACCTGAGGGGCCACACACAAACACCCAGCGCCCGCTCATGCCAACAACTCCACATCGGCCACTCTTCTGAACGCGACACCAGGTGTCGGTTCCATGAAAAGGCATAAACGATCCAGCACCAGTGGGGCCACGGCATTCAAATGCGTGACCTGCTCCTGCACCGCTTGAATGACCTGTTGCCGGGTGGGCTGATCGGTCGATCCGGTCAAGCTGAAGTGAAAACGAAAACGCTCCAGCACATAGGGGTAGCCGTAGCCGTGCAGCAGCTCCAGCTCACGCGCGTCAAGCCGCTCCACCTGGCGACGCGCCAGATCCTGCTGCGTCAGGGGGGCACGCAAATCGTCCAGCCGCAGCACGCAGCTTTCTGCCAAAGCGGCCAGTCCGGGGGGCTGGGTGGTCGGGCACAGCGCCACAAACTGGCCCAGGCTCAGCGCCTGCATCGGCCCCAGCGCCACCGGGGCCAGATCGGCTGCCAGCGCCTGGGTGCGGTGGATCAAGTCGCCCAGCGTTTGGCCCTCAGCCAGGCGAAACGGGGCCTTCAGCGTGGCGTGAAAACCGTAGCGGCGTGGCTCGGCGGTGCTGTCACGCAGCTGCGGCTCGGTCAAGGGCTTCGGTGAGTCATCGAACTCATTGCGGCCCAGCCAGTGGGCGCCAAAAGTCCACCAGGGTGAGGCTTGGGCCGGGGCGAAATAAATGGCATAGCGCTGGGTCATGGGCCCTCCACGGAATTGACCACCAGTTGCACCCGGTCACCGCAAAACACGGTTTCACCGTATTTGATGGGTTGACCGTCCATGTCGGCATCGAGGCACTCCACACACAGCAGCGGTCGGCTGGCCGCTTGCTTGAGCAGCCGGGCGGTTTCTTCGTTGGGCATCTGGGTGGTGATGCGGCTGTACTGGCGCACATAGTCTTGCACACCAAAGTGCTTCAGGATGTCGGTGGTACGGCGGCCATCGCTGAGCATGTCAAGCAAACCCGCAAAACGTTGCGCCGGGTAGTAGGCCGTGGCCAGTCCAATCGGCTGGTCGTTGGCTTCATCCAGCATTTCCACCATCAAGACGCTGGCCCCCTGAACCAGTTTCAACTCTTTGGCAGCACGCTCCGGTGCGGCCATTTCACGGGCGGTGAGCAGTTGTTTGCTGGGCAGCAGCCCCTGGCGCATCAGGTTTTCGCTGAAGCGGGTGCGCCTGGAGAGCGCGTAGTCCAGCAACTCGTGTTGCACAAACATGCCACGACCCGCTTCCACCCGCACCAGGCCATCACTTTGCAGGGCCGCCACGGCTTGGCGCAAGGTGTGGCGGTTCACGCCAAAACGGGCCGACAGTTCAACCTCGCCCGGCAGGCGACCGGTGTCTGCATAAGCGCGGTCACGAATCTCGGTGCTCAGTGTGTCGGCAATTTGCCGCCACACGGTCACGCCGCTGCGCCGCCCTGGGCCATGTGTCATGAGGTGTGCGAATGTCATTGAGAGTCCTGTGTAAGCCTTGCGGCGTGGAATCCGGGTCAGGCAGCTACTTTAGTGGCTGATTGAGACATCTAGATGACAGGATCAGAGGCTGTAGTAGGAGTGGGTGGTTTTGGCTCCTCTGTGCGCCATAGTCCATGCGGGTTGACGGGTTGGGGTGCGTGAGGGGGCCAGCATGATGGGAATTTATGAATAATCAGCCTGTAGAGCTTATGAAATATGCGCAAGCAGCTATTGAATTTGAAGCGACTTCCAGAGCGTGAAAGAACACCATTGTTTGTGTGGGTTTGGGGGTAAGAATGGCATAGATTGCCGCAATTTCATACATCAAATTGGCCTGTAATGCTTATGGAATAAGCGCAAACAGCTAGATATCTGATAGCAAACAAATCACACATGGAAGACGTTTGACCAAGCGCATTCCAAGCACCGTGAGCCTCTGAACGGCCCGCCGGGTTACACACTTCACCGGGCGCTCACTTTGATGATTTTTGATTGAGTAAATTAACTCAATCATGGAAAACAACCTGCGCACTGATCAGCTTGGAAATGGTTGCTAAATAGGCTGTAGCCCCTTATTAAACATGCGCAAGAGGCTATAAAAAACGCAGCAAAAAAATAGCCGCATCAAACCCGCTCTCTGTCCGTTTCTGAACCCCAGTGGCTCCCAGTTCACCCTGAACATTCCCCCACTCCTGTCACAAATCTTTCATGTTGGCGTAGTGAACTAGCAGCCTCTCAGCCACCTTTGAGCCCTGCGCCGGGTGGTTTTTACTCTGGTAACCGGCATGAACACTTTATGACGAGCGACACCTCGAATCTTCCTCTGACGCGAGCGGCCTGGCTGGCCGTGCTGGCCCGTGCCAGCCTGGCGCAGCTGCAGGCCCACGCCCCAGCCACCGATGCTCTGCCCCCCTTGCAGCAAGTGCGTCCGCCCGAAGTCGGCATGCTGATGCTGCGGGGCCGGGTCGGCGGCACCGGCAACCCCTTCAACCTGGGCGAGGCCAGTGTGGTGCGCTGCGCAGTGCGGCTGGGCAACGGGCCGCTGGGGGTGGCCTATGCGCTGGGCCGCGACAAGCGCCGAGCTGAACTGGCCGCACTGTTCGATGCCCTGCTGCAAGACCCGCAGCACCATGATGGGCTGCAACGTGAGCTGATTGCGCCACTGGCCCGGCTGCAAGCCCAAGCTCGGGCGCAGACCCAGCAGGCGGTGGCCAGCTCCAAAGTCGAATTTTTCACTTTTGTACGGGGTGAAGCATGAACGCCACATCCACTCTTGCGCCCGGTTTGCCCGATGGCGTGCATGACAGTCAGCAAGCCTTTCGCGCCGTGCTGGATGCGCTGGCCCGGCCCGGCCAAGTGCGCCACATCGGCCCGGCCTTGCCCGGTGTGGCCCTGGGTGGTGCGATGGCCCGCCTGCTGCTGAGCCTGAGCGACGACGAAACCCCGGTCTGGTGGCCAGACTCCGATGCCGAGTTGCCGCAGTGGTTGCGTTTTCACACTGGTGCGCCTATAGCAGCGCGACCCGATGCGGCCAGCTTTGCCGTGGTCACCGACCTGGCGCAGCTGCCCGCGCTGGCCAACTTCACACCGGGCTCGGCGGCCTCCCCCGAATTGTCTTGCACCTTGTTGATCGAATTACCCGCGCTGGTGGGTGGCCCGACGCTGGAGTGGCACGGCCCAGGCATTGCATCGGTGCAGCGTGTCGGCTTGCCAGGTCTGCCAGACGACTTCTGGGCCCAATGGCAAGCTAACCATGCGGCTTTTCCGCAGGGGGTTGATCTGGTCTTTACTTGTGGCGAAGAGGCCCTGGGCCTGCCCCGCACCACCCGCGTGCGTCGATTGGAAGGAGTCTGAGATGTATGTTGCAGTCAAAGGCGGTGCAGCCGCCATCGAGAGCTCCTGGCAACTGCTGGAAAAACAGCGCCGGGGCGACACCTCTGTGCCTGAGTTGTCAGTGGCGCAAATTCGCTCGCAACTCACCCTGGCGGTAGACCGGGTCATGAGCGAAGGCTCGTTGTACGACCCCGAGCTGGCCGCGCTGGCCATCAAGCAGGCCAGCGGTGATTTGATGGAAGCCATCTTCCTGCTGCGGGCCTCCCGCACCACCTTGCCGCGCCTGGGTTACAGCGAGCCGCTGGACACCGCCCGCATCGCGCTGGTGCGGCGCATCTCGGCTGCGTTCAAAGAAGTGCCCGGTGGCCAACTGCTTGGGCCCACTTACGACTACACCCAGCGCCTGCTCGACTTTGCCCTGCTGGCCGAAGGCGCAGACCAGCCCGTCGGCACCCAGTCGGTAGGAGCGCCGGAAGGCGCGATAGCTCCCCCCACCACCGTCCCCCGCATCAACGACTTGCTGGCGCGTGAAGGCCTGCTGGAAACCCCGCAACCCCTGGGCACACAAGCCCCCGGCGACCTGACCCGCGACCCGCTGATGTACCCGGCCGACCGCGCCCTGCGCCTGCAAGCGCTGGCGCGGGGAGATGAAGGCTGGCTGCTGGCCATGGGCTACTCGACCCAGCGCGGCTACGCCAACTCGCACCCGTTTGCCGGCGAAATCCGCCGTGGCACGGTCAGCGTGGAGCTGATCCCCGACGAGCTGGGTTTTGCCATTGACATTGGCGACCTGGAGGTTACCGAATGCCAGATGATCAACCAGTTCAGCGGCAGCCGCGACGTGCCGCCCCAGTTCACCCAGGGCTACGGCCTGGCCTTTGGCGGGGCCGAGCGCAAAACCATGGCCATGGCGCTGGTGGATCGCGCCCTGCGGGCTGATGAGCTGGGCGAGCCACGGGTGGCCCCGGCGCAAGACGCTGAATTTGTGCTGTCACACGCCGACAACGTCGAGGCCTCGGGCTTTGTGCAGCACTTGAAACTACCGCACTACGTCGACTTTCAGGCCGAGCTGGAGCTGGTGCGCAAGCTGCGCCAAGCCCATGCCGAGGCCCGCACCAGCGATTTCAACCCGACCCAGCAAGAGGCCGCATGATGGATACCCACTACAACTTTGCTTTCCTGGACGAGCGCACCAAAAAGCGCATCCGCCGCGCCCTGCTCAAGGCCGTGGCCGTGCCTGGCTACCAGGTGCCGTTTGGCTCACGCGAAATGCCTTTTGCCTACGGCTGGGGCACCGGCGGCGTGCAGATCACCGCCAGCATTATTGGCTTGAACGATGTGCTCAAGGTCATTGACCAGGGCTCGGACGACACCACCAACGCGGTCAACATCCGGCGTTTTTTTGCCCGCACCACCGGCGTGACAACGACCGAGAAAACCCGCGAGGCCACGCTGATCCAGACCCGCCACCGCATTCCCGAAGTGCCGCTCACCGAAGCGCAAACCCTGGTCTACCAAGTGCCCATGCCTGAGCCGTTGTCCAAGCTGGAGCCGCGCAGGCGTGAAACCATCAAGATGCACGCCCTGAGTGAATACGGCTTGATGCATGTGCGCCTGTACGAAGACATTGCGCAGCTTGGAGCCATCTCGCACGCCTATGACTATCCGGTCATGGTCAACGAGCGCTACCTGATGTCGCCCTCACCGATCCCGAAGTTTGACAACCCCAAAATGCACATGAACCCGGCCCTGCAACTGTTTGGCGCGGGCCGCGAAAAACGCCTCTACGCCATTCCGCCCTACACCCCGGTGCGCAGCCTGGACTTTGAAGACCACCCGTTTGAAGTGCAGCATTGGGATCACGCCTGTGCGCTGTGTGGGGCCACTGAGAGCTACCTGGACGAGATGATTGTGGACGACGCAGGCAGCCGCCTGTTTGTCTGCTCAGACAGCGACTATTGCGAGGATCGGCGTAACGCAGGCCATGTTGGCTCGCAGCAAGCGGTGACGCTGCACGATGCTTTGTCCACAGAGGCGTTTGTACCCAACGCACAGGAGGCCGCATGAAGCCACCCGTGTTGTTATCCGTCCGCCAGGCAGGCAAGGCCTTTGTGCACCAGAGCCAGCCGCTCTGGGCCTGCCGTGGTGTGAGCTTTGACCTCTACCCCGGCGAAGTGCTGGCGGTGGTGGGTGAATCCGGTTCGGGCAAAAGCACGCTGCTTCGCCTGTTGGCGGCACGCCTGGCTTGTGACGAGGGCTCCGTGCACTACGACGTGCGGGCCGAATCCGAGAATGAGTCTGCCGGTTTGGTCGATCTGGCTGAGCTGTCAGAGGCCCGGCTGCGCTGGCTGGCTCGTACCGACTGGGGTTTTGTCGAACAGCACGCGCGTGACGGCCTGCGCATGAACGTCTCGGGCGGGGCCAATGTGGGCGAACGCCTGATGGCCCTGGGGGCCAGGCATTACGGAAAGCTGCGCAGCACGGCGGTCTCCTGGATGCAGCGCGTGGAGCTCGACACCGGTCGTATTGACGACCTGCCCGCCACCTATTCAGGTGGCATGCAGCAGCGCCTGCAAATTGCCCGCAACCTGGCCTGGACGTGTCGGTACAAGCCCGCCTGCTCGACCTGTTGCGTGAATTGGTGGACGAGCTGCAACTGGCCGCCGTGGTGGTCACCCACGACCTGGCCGTGGCCCGCCTGCTGGCCCAGCGCATGCTGGTCATGAAAGACGGCCAGGTGGTTGAACAAGGCCTGACCGACCGCGTATTGGACGACCCACAGCACCCCTATACCCAACTGCTTGTTTCCTCGGTACTCACCCCATGACCGCTCTCATAGAAACTCTTAGCCTGTCCAAAACCTTCACGCTGCACGGGCGCGGCGGCCTGCAACTGCCGGTGTTCGCTGGCATCAATTTAAGCGTGCAGCCCGGCGAATGTCTGGCCCTCACTGGCCACTCCGGCAGCGGCAAAAGCTCTTTGCTGCGCTGCTTGTATGGCAACTACGCTCCCAGCAGCGGCGCGGTGCGGATTCGCCACGCCGGGGACTGGCTCAACCTGTCTGAGGCTGCCCCGCGGGAAGTGGTGGCGGTGCGTCGGCACACACTGGGCTATGTCTCGCAGTTTTTGCGCGTGATTCCACGGGTCTCCACGCTTGACATCGTGGCCGACCCCTTGCGCCGCCTGGGCGTGGGCGCGGAAGAAGCCCGCAAACAGGCCGCACAGTGGCTGCAACGCCTGAACCTGCATGAACACTTGTGGCACTTGCCACCGGCCACGTTTTCGGGCGGTGAGCAGCAGCGCGTCAACATCGCCCACGGCATGATCACCACCCCGCCAGTGCTGCTGCTTGACGAGCCCACCGCCTCGCTGGATGCAGACAACCGGCGTGTGGTGGTGGAACTGATCCACGCCGCCCGCGCCAAGGGCAGCGCCATTGTGGGCATTTTTCATGACGACGAAGTGCGCCAGGCGGTGGCCACGCGCTGCTTTGACGTAGAGCAACACCGAACCCAGATTTGATTTTCAAGGAGCATTTTGATGATTCAACGTATTGTGAGCAACGCCCGCATCGTCACCGACGACGACGAATTCACCGGCTGTCTGATTGTGGAAGACGGCATCATCCGCTGCATAGACACCGGCATCACCTCAGTCGCCGGTGCAGAGGACTGGGGCGGCGACTGGCTGCTGCCCGGCCTGGTGGAGTTACACACCGACAACCTGGAGAAACACCTGTCTCCGCGCCCCGGCGTGTTGTGGAACGCCCATTCCGCCATGACGGTGCACGATGCCCAGTGTGCAGCGGCTGGCATCACCACCGTGCTCGATTCGGTGGTGATTGGTGACCTGGACGACGACGGTGCCCGCAGCAAAACCCAGCACACCTCGATTGCCGCCCTGCACCAGTGCCGTGACGAAGGCCTGATGCGGGTGGAGCACCTGCTGCACCTGCGCTGCGAACTCTCCGCCCCCGACATGCTGGAGGTGTTTCACGAATACGCCGACGACCCGCTGCTGACCCTGGTCAGCATGATGGATCACACCCCTGGCCAGCGCCAGTGGCGCGACATGACCACTTACCGCCGCTATACCGAGCGCAACGGCAGCTACAACGATGCTGATTTCGAAGCCATGATCGCCCAGCGCAAGGCCGACCAGCAGGCCTTCTCGCTGCCACACCGGGTGGAGATCGTGCGTGAATGCCGTGCCCGTGGCCTGCCGCTGGCCAGCCATGACGACACGCTGCTCAGCGACATTGCGCTGGCCGTGGTCGAGGGGGTAGCGATGTCCGAGTTTCCGACCACGGTGGAGGCGGCACAGGCGGCGCGGGCTGCGGGCATGGCCATCATCATGGGTGGGCCCAACATGGTCAAAGGCGGTTCGCACTCGGGTAATGTGTCGGCGGCAGAGCTGGCGCAGCGCGACTTGCTGGACATTTTTTCGTCTGACTACGTGCCCAGCAGCCTGTTGATGGCCACCTACATGCTGGCTGCACTGGAGGGCTGGTCGCTGCCCAAGGCGGTGCGCACCGTCACGCTCAACCCGGCCCGCGCCATTGGCCTGCACGACCGGGGCGAGATCGCGCTGGGCCAGCGGGCCGACCTGCTGCGCGTGCGCATGAACCGCGTCGGCATGCCGCTGGTGCTGGAGACCTGGCGGGCCGGTCAACGGGCGTTCTGAACTCAAGATATTCGCGGCTGCCGCCGCTCCTACAACACCATCCTCATGAGCACCACCCACATTGCCGCCCACAACCTGCCACAGCCCGCCCGCCTGGGGCTGGAGCCCAGCCTGTCGGCCAGCGCCATCGTGTGCGACTGCCGCTTTGGCCGCTACACCCAGGTCGGTGATCAGACCCGCATGGAAGACTGCCTGCTGGACGACTACGCCTATGTGCAGCATTTCTGCGACCTGATGTCGGCCGATGTTGGCAAGTTCGCCAACATTGCCAACATGGTGCGCGTCAACCCCGGTTTTCACCCGATGGAGCGGCCCACGTTGCACCACTTTGTCTACCGCCCCACGATGTACGGCATGGCCGAGCAGGACGATGCCGACTTCTTTGCCTGGCGTCGCCGCCAGCGCGTGGTGATTGGCCACGACACTTGGATCGGCCACGGCGTGGTGATCATGCCGGGGGTGCGCATTGGCCATGGCGCGGTGGTCGGCAGCAACTCGGTGGTGACCAAAGACGTGCCGGCCTACGCTATCGTGGCCGGTGCGCCCGCCCGGGTGATTCGCCAGCGGTTCCCCCGCGCCATTGCCGAGGCGCTGGAGGCCATCGCCTGGTGGGACTGGGATCACAACACGCTCACCGAGCGCATGCCAGACTTTAAGGATGTGCGAGGTTTTCTGGCCAAATATGCGCCCTGAACGTCACAGCGCAGCCCCCTTTTTGCTTGAACCGTGTAATATGCTGCAAAGCAAAAATAACGGAAATGGTTGGCTTGAATTTTCATTCAACACAGCGATGCACAGGGGGTGTGATGAACAGCAGAATCAATGCACAAGGACAGCAGGACTTGCTTGTGGGACAGGCTCCCGCTGCCGTGTCCCTGCGTTATGCAGACGGGTCTTTTGAAGGCCACGGTGGCCTGCCCGATATCGATGTTTCCAGCCTCCTTTTGATGGCCAACTCTTTTGTTGAAGAGGAGCGGCAGCACATTGCCCAGGAAATGCATGACGAACTCGGGCAAATCTTGTTCGCTCTGGGGCTGCATTTGTCATTGTTGCAAAAGCGCGTGGGTACGCAGTTGCCTGACGTGGTCAATGAAGTTGAGATCATGAAGACGCTGATTGTGCGTGCCATTGGCAGTGTGCACCATGTCTCAAGCCAACTTCGCCCCCCCGAACTGGCGGGCGGTTTGGTTCCTGCCATTGCATCTTTATGCCAGGAATTTACCGATTTCTCCCATGTGGTTTGTCGACTCCATGCGCCAGATGTAGCCGTTGAAATGGATGACTTGCGAACGCTGATGGTGTATCGCATCGTGCAGGAGTCTCTCAGCAACATTACCCGTTATGCCAAGGCCAGTGGGGTGGACATTCGGTTCGGGCGATGTGGCAATGTGTTGTGTGTGAAGGTGTGCGACAACGGTTGCGGATTTGACCCGGAGCAACCCAGGTCCCGTAAAAAAACCATTGGCCTGTTTGGCATGCACGAACGCGCCGCTGTGCTGGGTGGGCGCGTTAATGTGCGCAGTCAGGTGGGACAAGGCACGGTGGTTGAGCTGGAATTGCCGCTCTGTGCGGCATTGAAGACACCTCTGCAATGATTAGACTGCTCATCGCTGATGACCATGCCATCGTGCGCGATGGTTTGAAGCAGATTTTTGCCCAGGAGTCTGATCTTGAAGTGATGGGCGAGGCCGCTGATGGCCGCGAAGTGCTGGACTGTTTGCGCAAGGTTTCGTTTGATCTGTTGCTGCTGGACATGAGCATGCCAGGCACCAGTGGTGTTGAGCTGATCACGCTGCTCAGGGCCAGGCAGCCGAATTTGAACATGCTTGTTTTGAGCATGCATAACTCGCCACAAGTCGCCATGCAAGCACTCAAGGCCGGTGCCAATGGCTATATTCCCAAATCATGTGAGACCGAGCTGCTGCTGAGCGCTATCCGCAAGGTTGCGCTCGGGCATGGCTTCATCGCACCGGAGTTGGCTGAAAAAATGGTGTTTGATGCCACCGCCCCCGTGCATCCAGCACGCCATGGTGAGTTGTCAGGCCGGGAGCGGGAGATTGCGCTGATGTTGACCAATGGCATGGGTGTCAAAGAAATTGCCCAGCAGCTTGCCATCAGTCACAAAACGGTGAGCACCCACAAGCGCCGGGTGCTGGAGAAACTCAACCTCTCTAGCTTGGCTGATCTGATTCGCTACACCCTGCAACACGATTTACAAAACTGACTTTGTAGGATTCGGTTCCCACAACGGGTCAGGCGAGCCCTACCCCCTTCCGATAGCCTGACTGCAAAAAATGGCATTGCCTGATGGTGCATTCGCCTTGATTGATCAATCATTGCCTTGTGGTCACGAAGCTGCTTGCAACCGATGACCCAGAAATTCGTATCGCAGCACTGAATGCGAGAGGTTTTAACAGGGAGGGGCTGATGTTAGGCATGATTCAATGCGTGCAGCGGCAACGCAACTGTGTTGCTAAAGGGTTCATTTTCTCGCTGCTCTTGCTGTTGTTTTTCAGCTTGGCCGCTGCTCGCAGCAGCGATGGCACAGCCATGGACGCGCAGCAGAATCTGCTGTTTGGCACACTGGCCATTGCGGCGGGAACCGGTCTCTATTTCTTCCAGCGCCGCAAGGCTTCAGCGGTTGTGGTGGACTTGCAGACAACCGAGCTGAGCGACTGCAAGAGATGGCTCCAAAGCGTCTTTGGTGCGGCACACGATGCCCTGCTGCTGATTGACGCGCAGGAGCTGATTGCCATGGTCAATCCCCAAGCGGAGCAGTTGCTAGGTTATTCGGCCAACGAGCTGGTGGGTATGCCTATCACGCAATTGATTCCAGCAAGTGAGCGCATGCTTCGTCCTCTGCCGGGCAAAGTGGAAGACAAATCCGGCGATGCCGGTGATGGCTGCAAGCGACCCGTGACGGCCCCTATTCAGCGCAAAGATGGCAGTGAATGTTGGGCTGAACTCAAGCTGAGTTCCATGCGCATCGAAGAAGGCCAGTTTTTCACTTGCGCCCTGTGTGACATGACTGAACGCCAACACCTCAAGGCGCAATTGCGAATTTCAGCTGTGGCCCTGGAAGCGCAGCAAGGCATGGTGGTCACCGATGCCGATGGCATCGTTTTGTGGGTCAACCAGGTTTTTGCCAGGATGACGGGCTACTCTGACCAGGATATCCTCGGCAAGCGCATGAACTTTCTCAAATCGGGTCGGCACGATGCCCTGTTTTATGCCGCCATGTGGGCCAGGATCTTCAGTGATGGCGTTTGGGAGGGAGAAATCTGGAGCCGCCATCAGAATGGCGTGGTGAGCCCCTACAGGCTCACGATCTCCGCCGTCAAAGACCTGTGTGGCGAGCTCAGTCATTACGTCGGTGTTTATACCGACATCAGTGAGTGCCGGGCGAATCATTCGGTTCAATGAAGTCTTTTGCACCATGCTGGGGTGGGATCGCAAGGTTTTAGGGCGTATGAACCGTGCTGACTTCACCCATCCCGAAGACCGGGTACGGGCCCGTGCACTGCGTGATGACGTGCTGCTTGGCAAGCGTGAGCGTTATCGCACGCAAGAGCGCTACATCACCCAAGGGGGGCAAACGCTGTGGGTTGATGCATCGGTCAGCGTGTTGTGCAACGCAACCGGCAACATCACCCATCTGGTCTGTGTCACCCATGACATCACTGAGCAAAAGCAGGCCGAGGAAAAAATCCGTGAACTGGTGTTTTACGACCAGCTCACCAGCTTACCCAACCGCACCCTGCTGACGGATCGGTTGCGCCAGAACATGCGCATCAGCAGACGAAGCGGGCGGTATGGCGCATTGCTGTTCATTGACCTGGATAACTTCAAGTCCCTCAACGACACGCTGGGCCATGGCATCGGAGATTTGTTGCTGCGCCAGGTTGCGCAACGTTTGGCCCTGTGTGTGCGTGAGGGGGATACGGTAGCCAACCTGGGGGGGGATGACTTCGTGGTGGTGTTGCCATCATTGAGTGAAGATCAGGCCGGTGCGGCCAACACCACTGAAGCCGTGGCACAGAAAATTCTCACCGCGCTTGGGCAAGGCTTTTCACTGGAGGAGGCATCGTATCAATGTACCGCAAGTATCGGGGTGACGGTGTTTTTGGGGCAAACGGTAACGGTTGATGAGCTGATGAAACAGGCCGACCTTGCCATGTACAAGGCCAAGGGTAGCGGGCGCAATGTGGTGCGCTTCTTTGATCCGAGCATGGAGTTCGACGTGAAAATGCGCCTGTCACTCGAAGACGACTTGCGCCAGGCAATTCGTGAGCAGCAGTTTGTACTGCACTACCAGGCCCAGGTCACGCATGATGACCGCGTGGTCGGTGCTGAGGCGCTGCTGCGCTGGCAGCACCCCAAGCGTGGCATGGTTTCCCCCGCCGAATTCATACCGCTGGCTGAAGAGACCGGGCTGATCCTGCCATTGGGTCAATGGGTGTTGCAGACCGCATGCAGCCAGTTGGTCAAGTGGGCCAACGATGCCGACATGGCGCAGATGGTCATTGCGGTCAATGTCAGTGTCCAGCAATTTGAAGATGCCGAATTTGTGCCTCAGCTGCTGGCCTTGCTCGACAGTTCGGGCATCAACCCGGAGCGGCTCAAGCTGGAGCTGACCGAAAGTGTCATGGTAGGAAAAGTGCAGGAAATCATCGACAAGATGGTGGCATTGCGGGCCAGACATTTGCAGTTCTCGCTGGATGATTTCGGCACGGGATATTCCTCCTTGTCCTACCTCAGACGTTTGCCGTTGGATCAGTTGAAGATTGACCAGTCATTTGTGCATGACGTACTCACCAATGCCAATGAGGCAATGATTGCCAAAGCGGTTGTGGCGCTGGCCAAAGGGCTCAACCTGGACGTGGTAGCAGAAGGCGTTGAAACCACCGCGCAGCGAGATTTTCTCGCCAGGTCGGGTTGTCATACCTACCAAGGTTACCTTTTTAGTCGCCCGGTACCGGTGCAGGAGTTTGAGCACTTGGTACGGCGCGTGGCATTGGCCCGAACTGTGGGTCTGGGTGGTGTCGCAGATTTGACTTGGTGTGGGTTGAATCATGAGAAAAGTGCGCATTCTCTGAAAACACTGCTTCACTGAATAGGGGCGTTGGCACGGTATCGCACGGTGTGATTGGGACATTTGAATTTCATGGAGGTATCCAAAATGACTGTGACTCAAAGGTTTTACCTGCTCTTGGGTTGTTCCACACTGGGGCTGCTTCTTGTCACCGGGTTGGGGATTTACCAGGCCCAGCGCATCTATACGGCAGCCAGCTTCGGCAACGACAACACCGTGCCGGCACTGGTGGCGCTGGGCAAGGTCAGCAGCGGTGTGGCGCAAACCAGAATGGGAAATTTCCGTCACATCTTCCTGGGTACGGATGGGCCCAGCATGGCCGCCATCGACAGCAAACTGGTGGAGGCGGAAAAACTGGTGCGTACCGGCTTGAAAGAATATGAGCCGACTATCGTCGACAGCGAGGACAGGAAACGTTTCGACAACGTCGCAGCCCTTTACAACGCTTATATGGCGGGAATGTCAGGTGTGCTCGAGAATTCCCGTGCCAACAAAAAGGACGAGGCCAAGAGTCTGGTTCCCACCATGGCCGACAAGGGTTTCAAACTTGATGAGGCGATTGCAGAGTTCACCGAATTCAACATCGGCCTAGGGAACAAAGCCACAGCCGATGCCAAAGAGATTCAATCATCGGCCACCCGGACAGCCCTTGTTATGTCGGCGCTGACTTTGCTGACGGTTCTTGCGCTTGGCCTGTTCATCCTGCGCGAGTTGATGAAACAGCTGGGCGGTGAACCCGCACTGGCTACCGAAATCGCCAACAAGATTGCCGCAGGAGACCTCTCCAGCAAAGTTGAATTGAAGGCGGGCGACACGACCAGCTTGATGGCCTCGATGAAAGGCATGTCGGCATCGCTCCAGGACTTGGTTGCCGATGCGAATGCCCTGTCTACAGCCGCAGTCAGAGGCGAATTGTCTGCGCGGGGTGATGCGGTCAGGCACCAAGGCGCGTTCCGCGAGATTGTCGAAGGTGTCAACATGACTTTGGACTCTCTCGTTGGCTACATCGACAACATGCCGCTGCCCGCCATGATCATCGACAAAAACTTCCAGATTCAATACATGAACAAGGCCGGTCTTGCCGTGGGCCATACCGATCTCGGCCAACTGCGGGGGCAAAAATGCTCCAGCTACTTCAAAACCGAAGACTGCCAGAGCGAAAAGTGCGCCTGCCAGCGTGCCATGGTTGACCAGCGCATGTCCAAATCCCAGACCGTTGCCCGTCCATCGGACAAACTGAGCCTGGACATTGACTACATCGGCTTGCCCATCAAGGATCGCAGCGGGCAGGTGATCGGCGCTTTTGAAGTGGCCATGGATCAGACGACGATCAAACAGGCGCAACGCAAGTCCCTCAAAATTGCGGCCTACCAGCAAGTGGAAGTGGCCAGGCTGCAGGAAACTCTGTCACGCATTGCAGCGGGTGACCTCCATCTCAGGGCCGAAGTGGCCGCCGCCGATGCCGATACCGATGACGCACGCAAGTCATTCACCACCATTGCCGATGCCACCAACAACATGCTGAAAAAGCTGTCGCAGGTGGTGAATGATGTCAACAACGGTGCCCAGGCACTGGCCAGTGCCTCAGAAGAAGTCAGTGCCACCGCGCAAGCCCTCTCGCAAGCCGCCAGTCAACAAGCCTCCGGGGTCGAGGAAACCTCAGCCTCTCTGGAGCAGATGACCTCCAGCATTGCGCAAAACACCGAAAACGCCAAGATTACCGACGGCATGGCCAGCCAAGCGTCCAAGGATGCCATGGATGGCGGCGAGGCCGTCAACGCCACCGTGGAGGCCATGAAACAAATCGCCAAGAAGATCGGCATCATTGACGACATTGCGGCGCAGACCAACCT